>JBDHQK010000218.1:0-2892 GCA_039807025.1 Lacunisphaera sp. | reverse complement strand
CTCGAATACGCCCTGGCCCGCCTCGGCGTGAAGGTTGATCTCGCCTCCCTCCCGCCCGAGCCGAAGAAGGATCCGGGTGCGCCCAAGGTCATCCCCGCGTCCGGCAAGACCATGGCCATGACCGCCGGTGGCGGGGGCATGAGCGCGGCCGCCACCATCCCGACGGCCCGCCTCGGCTCGCTCAAGTATGACGACACCGTGGACGATTTCTCCGCCGTCGGCGTGGACGGCCGGGACGTGAAGCTCTCCTCGTTCAAGGGCAAGCCCGTGCTCGTTGCCTTCTGGACCGGCGCCCGCTCGCCCGGTGACGATCTCGCCAAGCTCGCGGCGACCTACAAGGACCAGGGCCTCGCGGTCTGGGCCATCAACGTCGGCACCGAGCGCGCCGAGTTCGACACCTGGGCCAAGGCAAATGCCGCCGCGCTGGGCTACACCGTGGCGTGGGACGCGGCCGGCAAGGCCGTCATGGAGGCCCAGTCCTACATGAAATTCGGCGTCGGCATGTATCCCGCCTTCCTGGTGGTGAACGCCGAGGGCAAGTTCCGCGGCGGCCTGATTGGCATGGGGCCGAAGATCGCGGGCTGGGCGCGCCAGAGCCTCGACCGCGCGGGCCTCAAGCTCACCGCTGACGACAAGGCCGCCGTGCTCGGCGTGCTGAAGGAGCTGATGGCTTCCGGCGGCATGGCCGCCGCGTCCCTCAAGGCCATGCCCGGAGACGGCAAGGCGGCGGCGCCCAAGGGCGCCACGCTCGGCGCCGGTGCGGTCGCGCCGGACTTCACCATGCTCACGGTGGACGGCAGGGAGATGCGCCTCGCCGACTTCAAGGACAAGGTTGTCATCCTCGATTTCTGGGCCACCTGGTGCGGGCCGTGCATCGCCTCGTTCCCGCACACCCAGAAGGTCGCCGCCAAATACAAGGACCAGGGCGTCGTCGTCGTCGCCTCGGGCACCAGCGACACCATCGCCAAGTTCAAGGAGTGGATCCCGAAGAACTCGCCCAAGTATCCCGACCTGGTCTTTGCCTTCGACCCGCACGAGCGCGGCGCCGCCACCTTCGACGAGCGCGCCTCCAGCAAGCTTTACCACGTCACCGGCATCCCGACGCAGTTCGTGATCGGCCGCGACGGCAAGATCGTGGCCACCATCGTCGGCAACGGCGGTGAGGGCGACACCCGCACCGAGGGCGCGCTCGCCCTGGCCGGCGTGAAGGTGGACGACGCCACCGCCGCCAAGGGCCGCTCGGCCCTGCAGGCCGACGCCGACGAGGCCAGGGAACGGCAGAAGGAGGCGGCCGACGAGGCGCTCAACCCGAAACCGCAGTTCCGCGAGAGCTTCGGCAAGCTCAAGGCCGGCACGCCGGTGCCGGATCTCACGCTCGAGGATGCCGCCGGGCAGCCGGTGCAGTTTTCCGCGCTGACCAAGGGCAAGACCGTCGTGATGACCGTCTGGTCCGGCAGCAACGGCCCGACCGGCGAGGCTCTGGCCTTCATGGAATCGTGGGCCAAGCGCTACGCCGACCAGGGCGTGATGTTCCTGGGCTTCGCCGCCTACGGCTCGCGCGAGGACGCCGCCAAGTGGCGCGCGGACAACGCGGGCAAGTTCAGCTTCCCGATCGTCACTGATCCCGCCGGCGCCCCCCCGCGCCCGGCCAAGGAAATGGATGAGATGTCCGACGCCGAGAAGAAGGAATTCCAGGCCAAGTCCCGCGAGCACTACCAGAAGAACGCCGTGCTGCTGTTCACCGGCGGCGCGATGGCGCCCGTGCCGCACCACGTCGCGGTTGACGCGAAGGGCAACATGCTCGGCATCTTCTTCGGCCTGGGCGAGGCCAGCAAGGACTCGCTCGCCAACCTGCTCCTCCGCGCCGGCATCAAGCTCGCCCCCGAGGACATGCCGCGCAAGGTCTTCACCGCCGAGGAGTCCAAGGAGAAGCCGCCTGAGCCCCGGATCCCGATGCTCAAGGTCGGCGCGGCGGCGCCGGATTTCCCCGCCACCGATGCGGCCGGCAAGGCCGTGAAGCTCTCCGACTACCGGGGCAAGGTCGTCATCCTCGACTTCTGGGCCACGTGGTGCGGGCCGTGCATCGCCTCGATGCCGCACACCCAGGAGGTCGCCGCGCACTACAAGGATCAGGGCGTCGTCGTCCTCGCCTCCTGCACCAGCGACACCCGCGCCAAGTTTGACGCCTGGGTGAAGCGCAATCAGGCGCAGTTTCCCGACATCCTCTTCTCCCACGATCCGGAGGAGCGCGGCCCCAACCGCGCCTCGCACAAGCTCTACGGCGTGGGTGGCATCCCGCAGCAGTTCGTCATCGACCGCGAGGGCAAGATTGTGGCGCTCGTGACCGGCTACATGAAGGGCGAGGCCCTGCTCGACGCCGCGCTGGCCCAGGCTGGCATCAAGGTGGATCCCGCCCTCATCGCCAAGGCGGCCGAGGATCAGAAAAAGCGCGACGCCCTGCGCTGAAGCTCCGCCGCCGGTCTCCGTCATGGTCGCCGAACGCTACTGCCTGTTGCCCCGTCCCGTGGTCCCGGCGGCTCCGTCCTTGGAGCCGCTCACCGCGGCGGAGCAGGGCGTGCTGGCCTATGTGTGCGCCGGCTACAGCAACAAGGAGATCGCCGCCTTCCTCGACAAGGCCGAGCCGACCGTGAAGCACCAGGTCAGCTCCTGCCTGCGCAAGTTTGGCCTGTCCTCCCGCATGCGGCTCATGGCCGCCTTGCGGTAAGCACCCGGCCGCCGCCGGCCCGGCGGCTTTCGCCCGATTAGGGCATTTGACCCATAGGCACGGCGCGCCCGGCCTGTTACTCTCACCATCCCCCTATGAAACTCCCCTCGTTCCTTCTGGCGACGGCGCTGCTCCTCACCCCGCTGGCCGCGGCCCCGGGATTTCCC
>JBDHQK010000045.1:0-18515 GCA_039807025.1 Lacunisphaera sp. | reverse complement strand
GCGCCGGGGCCGGCGGGGAGGCCGGTGGCGATGACCTTGGCCTTCCTGACCTCGGCGAGGTCGAAGATCGGGGCGAGGAGCTGCTCGAGCTGGTCGGCCGGGTTGCGCAGGATCGCGGTCTCCCAGTCGATCAGCTTCTCCTTCACCATGTCGGCGGCGAACTTGAGCGCGGCGGCGGCGGTGCGCTTGCCGTTGCGCGTCTGGAGCATGAACAGCTTCCCTTCCTGGATCGTGAACTCGATGTCCTGGACGTCCTTGAAGTGCTGCTCGAGGGTCTTACGGACCTTCAGGAGCTCGGCGTAGGACTTCGGCATCTGGTCCTTCAGCTTGAGGACGGGCTCGGGCGTGCGGACGCCGGCGACGACGTCCTCACCCTGGGCGTTGATGAGGAACTCGCCGTAGAACTCGTTGGCGCCGTTGGCGGGATTGCGGGTGAAGGCCACGCCGGAGCCGGAGGTGTCGCCGGTGTTGCCGAAGACCATGGCCTGCACATTGACGGCGGTGCCCCACTCGGAGGGGATGTTGTATTTGCGGCGGTAGACGATGGCGCGGTCGTTCATCCAGGAGCCGAAGACGGCGCCGGCGGCGCCGCGGAGCTGGTCCCACGGATCGTTCGGGAACACCTTGCCGGTGCGCTCCTTCACGAGCGCCTTGAAGCGCTGGACGAGTTCCTGCTGGTCGGCGGCGGTGAGCTTGGAGTCCTCGATGTCGCCGTGGTATTTCTCGTGCTTGAAGCCCTCGATGACAGTTTCAAACGGCTCGTGGTCCTCGCCCTCGCGCTTTTGCACGCCGAGCACGACGTCGCCATACATCTGGATGAAGCGGCGGTAGCAGTCCCACGCGAAGCGCTCGTTCTGCGTGGCGCGGACGAGGGCGAGCACGGTCTGGTCGTTGAGGCCGAGGTTGAGGATGGTGTCCATCATGCCCGGCATGGAGTCGCGGGCGCCGGAGCGGACGGCGACGAGGAGCGGGGTGCCGTCGGTGGCGCCGAACTTCGTGCCCATGATGCGCTCCATGTTCTTCACGCCGGCTTCCATCTGCGCCTGGAGGGAGGCGGGATAGGTGCGCTTGTTGGCGTAGTAGTAGGTGCAGACTTCCGTGGTGATCGTGAAGCCCGGGGGCACCGGCAGGCCGATGCGGGTCATCTCGGCGAGGTTGGCGCCCTTGCCGCCGAGCAGGTTCTTCATCGAACCGTTGCCGTCGGCCTTGGCCGCGCCCCACGTATAGACGTATTTGAGCGACTTGCCGGTTGATTTCTTGGCCGCCGGTTTGGCGGACTTCTTAGCGGTGGTTTTTTTAGCCATGGTAAAATGAACGATAGGGACGCTTATCGCAGCGGGCGGGCCCGGGGGTGTCAATGGCCGAGGCAGATGAAACCGCCGGGCGCGGGCGGGAATTGATTTATGACAGGGCAGGTGGCGCAGCCGGAGGCAAACACCAGCCTTGCGGCACCGGGAGAAACTTGCCTTCTAGGTCGGGAATTGAGCAAGCAACCCCCAGCGGATGAATACGATGAGGCTGCGGACGCCGGCGCGGCGCGCATCGCCGGCGGCAAGCCCATGGGGTTCCTCGAGCATCTGGAGGACCTGCGCTGGACGCTGATCAAGTGCGCGGTGGTGTTCGCGATTCTCGTGACGGTGATCGCCTATCAACTGCAGGCGACCTCGGACCTCCTGATGCGACCGCTGCATGAGGTGATGGCCGATTATCCCCAGCTCAAGGCCGGGCTCGTGACCAACAGCCCGATGGGCGTCTTCTCGGTCATCATCGACATGTGCCTGATCGGCGGGCTCGTGCTCTCGCTGCCGTTCTGGTTGTTTTTCATGGGGCAGTTTGTCGCCCCGGCGCTGACAAAACGGGAGATGAGGGTGCTGCTGCCAACGGCGGTGGTGGCCTTCCTGCTGTTCCTGGGCGGGGCGGCGTTCGGCTACTTCCTGCTCACGCCGAGCACCATCCGGGTCTCGATCGAGCTGAATGTCGCCATGGGCTACGAGGTGCTGTGGACGGCCGACAAGTATTACAGCCTGCTGATGTGGATTGTGCTGGGCATGGGTGGGGCGTTCGAGTTCCCGTTGCTCGTGGTGCTGGCGGTCTATATGGGCCTGATCGAGGTGGCCACGCTGCGCAAATACCGCCGCCACGCCATCGTGGTCATCTTCATCATCGCCGCCGTCGTGACCCCCACGCCCGACCCGTTCAACCAGACTCTCTTCGCTCTGCCGCTGATCCTGCTCTACGAGGCGGCGATCCTCGTCGCCTCCTTCCTGGGCCAGCGCCGCACGGACGTGACCAACGTCTAGCCCGGAAACCACCCGGCATCATCTTGGGGTAATGGTCCACTGCTAGACTGCCCCATCTGGCATGTGGGTTCTGGTCGTCGAAGATTCCTCGCGCCTCGCCCGCAACATCGCCACGGCGTTGCGGCTATGCAGTGGACACGGCGGCCGACTGCGAACCCGTGGAGCTCGCGCCGTTCGTCGCCGCGGCCTGGGCGCCGTTTGCCAGTCGTGCAACCGCGCGCTGCAGCTCAGCATGAAGGTGCCGCCCGGGGCAGTTGGCCCCGAGTGGCCAACCCGGCCGGCAATCTCACGGCCGATGACGTGTCCCGGGTTTCTGCCGCCGCCATGGGTTGGCGGCTGACGGTGCCTTGGAGGCGGACCGACTGGTTTTTTACGCTTACGCCGGACGGGGCCTGAGGATTTTTGCCACGGAATCATCCTCCTGTAATCTTCTCGTAATCTTTCACCAGTAGGATGGCGGTGATGCTTAAGTCCACGCTCCGCCTCCTCCTTTGCAGCGCGCTCTGGGTCGCCTCGATCCGGGCTGAAGGACCGGATACCCCGGGTGAAAAAAGCCCCGCGGCGGGTGCCCGCTTCGACGGCGCGGTGTCGGGCACCATCATCAGCGAAACGAAGCGGCCGGTCGAGTTCGTGGCCGTGTCCCTCAAGGGTGCTGATGGCGGGGTCGTGCAAAGCACGGTCACCGATGCCCGGGGCCGGTTTTCGTTCGGGGCGGTGGCCAACGGCACCTACACGCTGGCCTACAACCTGGTGGGCACGGATGGCCAGGCGACGCCGGCCTTCGTGCTCGATGCGCGGCATCCGCGGGCCGATTACCCCGACCTGCAGCTCGACGGCGAGGTCCTGCAGCTGGAAAAGGTGCAGGTCCGGTCCACCCAGCAGAAATTCCTGAACTCGATCGACCGCAAGGTCTACAATGTCGGCAAGGAGATCCAGAGCACCGCCGGCTCGGCCGGCGATCTGCTGCAGAACGTGCCGTCGGTCGACGTCGACGTCGACGGCAACGTCAGCCTGCGCGGCTCCGAGAACGTCCTCATCCTCATCAACGGCCG
Source organism: Lacunisphaera sp. (assembly GCA_039807025.1). Lineage (GTDB taxonomy): Bacteria > Verrucomicrobiota > Verrucomicrobiia > Opitutales > Opitutaceae > Lacunisphaera. The sequence goes on along the minus strand of JBDHQK010000045.1, from coordinate 15,163 downwards.
CACCTCCGCCCTGATGGGCCGCAGTCGCGCCGAGGTCCTGCAGCAGCTGCCGGCCAGCGAGATCGAGAAGATCGAGGTCATCACCAACCCCTCCGCCAAATACAAGCCGGACGGCACTGCGGGCATCATCAACATCGCGCTCAGGAAAAAGCACAGCGGCGGCCTGTCGGGCACGGTCAACGCCAGCGTCGGCACCGACGGGCGCGCCAACGCCGGCGTCTCGCTGAACTACCATCCCGGCGCCTGGAACCTCTTTGGCAGCGCCAGCGTGCGCCAGGACAACCGGCCGCGCTTCGCGAGCGACGTGCGCACCGTCACCAGCGCCAGCACCGGAGCGGTCACCCATGCCGAGAAGCACACGGTGGAATCATCCCGGCCGCTCACCCGCATCGCCCGCGCCGGCTTCGACTACGCCCCGGACGCCGACAACCAGTTCGGGCTCGCGGCCAGCTACAACCGCCGCACCTTCCGCCGCCATGCGACCGACCGCAATCTCGTCACCACCGGCGCCGGGGTCGTGACCAGCGACTACGACCGCACGCGCTACGATCCCGAGTATGAGCAGGACGTGGAGGTTTCCGGCACCTACCGGCACACTTTTGGCGAGGACCATGAGCTGAGCGTGGAACTCCGCTCCTCCCGCAGTGCCGAGCAGGAGGATAACCATTATGCCGATCTTTACCGCCAGCCCGTGCTGGCGCCGGCGTTCGACAGCATGCGGATCAAAAACACGGTGCACGGCACCGAAGGCATCGTGGATTACAGCCGTCCGCTGGGGGAGAACGCCCGTCTCGAGGCGGGCTACAACCTGAACGACGAGCGCTATGCCGCGGACTTCCACGGCGAGTTCATGGACCCGCTCACCGCCCGCTTTGTGATCGATGCCACGAAGACGAACAGCTTCCGCTACGACCGCGCCGTCCATGCGTTCTACGCGACCTATGCACGGACCTTCGGAGCCTTCAGCTTCATGGCCGGCCTGCGCCCGGAGCTGACCCGGGGTGAATCGCATCTCGTCACCACCGGCCGCACGGACGCCAACGACTATGCCCGCGTTTACCCCACGCTGCACCTGACCCAGCACCTGACCGACCGCCACGAGCTGCAGCTCAACTACAGCCACCGCGTGCGCCGGCCGGAGATCGATGACCTGAATCCGTTCCCCGAATACGCCGACCCGTTCACCCTGCGCGCCGGTAATCCCGACCTGCGGCCCGAGGACATTCACTCCATCGAGGCGGGCTACAGCTATCACCACGGCGCCACCACCTTCACCTCGACCGTCTATAACCGGCGGACCTACCACGGCTTCACCAGTGTCACTAGCGACCTCGGCGGGGGCGTCCTGCTCACGACCCACACGAACCTTGCGACCAACAACGCCTCCGGCCTCGAGCTGACCGCCAACACCGACTTCGGCAAGCGCGTGACGCTCAACTTCAGCTCGAACACCTTCTACAACACCATCGACGCCTCGAACCTCGGCTACAGCGCCAACAAGTCCGATGTCTCGTGGCTCGCCAAGCTCGGCGTCACCCTGCGGCTGCCGCGCGACACCCAGATCCAGCTCAACACCAACTACTCCTCGGCGCGCCTCACGCCGCAGGGCCACCGCGCACCGACCTGGGTAGCCAACCTCGGCGTGCGGCACGACCTGGCGGGCAAAAAGGCGTCGATCGTGCTGACCGCCTCCGACCTCTTCAATTCCCTGAAGGAGACCAGCGTGCTCGACACGCCGTTGTTGCGGCGGGAGACCACGCGCCGCCGCAGCGCGCGCATCGTCTACCTCGGCTTCCTCTACAATTTCGGCTCACCCACCAAGAAGCCCAAGGACGATCTTCTGAAGTTCGACAACTCGCTCTAACCATGAACTCCTTGCTCCGCTGCGGTGGGGCCCTGAGTTTCGCCCCCCTTGCTGGCCGTCGCGCTGCCAGCCCGGGACTGGCAGCCGACGATCCCGGGGCCCGGGCGATCGCGCTGGGTTTACTTCCGCGAGTCGCGCTGGAAGGCGAAGACCACCTTCAGCATCTGCCAGGCGAGCCAGAACACCCCGGACATGCAGCCGGCGGAGAGACCGCCCCAGAGCATGACCATCTTCGGGTCATTGGACGGCACATGGGAATTCACGAGCCAGTAGAAGATGGCAAAGGCGGCGGCGGTGACCGTCAGGTCAATGACGAGGGTGACGATAGAAAAGGTTTTTTTCGCAGGCGAGGCCATGCCGGGAGGACAAGGCGGCGGCGCGTCGTTGTCGAACCGAAAGTGGGCCGCCGCCCCCCGTCGGTCCGCCGGGCGGCTTATCCTTCAAGGCCGGCTCATGGGCGACATTAGCAGACGCACCAGGCCGGCGAGCGCGTGGCCGCACAAGATGTGCCCAGCTCTCCGCAAGGTCTGCGGAGCCCGGCTCGCGGGAAGGTGTCATGCTATTCGCCATGAAAACCATCCTTGTGCCGGTGGACCTTTCGGCCGCCACCCCGCGCGTCTGCGCGGCGGCCTGTGACTTGGCCAAGCTGATCGGGGGCCGGATACGGCTCCTCCATGTCGTGCCCCCGCCGCCCGTCATGATGAATGACTATTACGCCTTCGACGCGGGCCAGCTGGCCCAGGCCATGGCGGCGGTCGAGCAGAACGCCACCCGGCAGCTGCGCGTTCTCGCCCGGCGCGTGGCCCGGCGATGCCCGGTGCAGACGGTGCAACTCACCGGCGCCCCGGTGAGCACCATCCTCGCCCAGGCGAAGTCCACCCGGCCCGCCTACATCGTGCTCGGCTCGCACGGCCACGGCGCCGTGTTTGACCTGCTGGTCGGCAGCACGACCACGGGGGTTCTGCGCCAGGCGCGCTGCCCCGTGCTCGTGATCCCCATGGCCCGGCGCTGATTCCCGTGGAGCTGCTCAAGGCCATCTACCAGCGGCGCGCGGTGCGCGAGTTCTCGGACGCGACGGTGACGCCGGCCCTCGTGCACGACCTGCTCCATGCGGCGGCGCAGGCCCCGAGTGCGCTGAACCTGCAGCCTTGGTCCTTTGCGGTGTTTCACGGCCGCGCGCGGCTGGCGGACTATTCCCGCCGGGCCAAGCGGCACCTGCTGGCAACCTCGGCGCCGACCTTCGGCCTCGATCCGCGGATCGACCATTACGCGAATCCTGACGCGAATCTCTTCCACGGCGCCGACACGCTCGTGGTCATCTGCGCCAAGCCCGGCCCGTTTTCGTCGGTCGAGGACTGCTTCCTCGCGGCGCAGAACCTGATGCTGGCGGCGCACGGCTTCGGCCTTGGCACCTGCCCGGTGGGATTCGCGCGGGCGTGGTTCAACCGGCCGGAGGTGAAGGCCGAGCTTGGCATCCCCCCGCACCATGAGCCGGTGCTGCCCATCACGCTCGGCCACCCGGCGCAGCCGCCGCCCGCCGTGCCGCGACACGAGCCGGAGACGGTTTGCTGGCATTGGGACACCTGAGCGCCCGCCCGCCCGACTTGAATCCTTGGTGCAACCAGACGAGGGTGGCGGGCAACGGAGCGCAGGACAATCCGTGCGCAGCCTTACACAACGTTCGCGCAGAAGCACGCCGCAGATATTGTTATAGTGGTGCCATGGTATCCTCCGTCGAAACCCGGCCACCCCTCCACTCGCCCCCAGCGTCGGCCGGGCGTGCGCCCGGTGCCGCCGCGCCGGTGGCGGTCTTCCTGCCGAAGGAACACGGCTCGTGGTCGCTCGCGCTGGAGCCGCTGGCTCTGGGCCTGTTGCTGGCGCCCTCGGTGGCGGGCGGCGCACTGTTGGCGGCGGCGCTGGCCGGATTTTTCGCCCGTCGGCCGCTGAAGGCGGCGTGGGCCGCGTCGGCCGCCGCCCGCCGCCGCGAAGCCCGGGTGGCTCTGGCCATCCTGGCGGGGTTGGCCGTGGTCGGCGGCCTGGAAGTTTTGGTGCTGGCCGGGGTCGCGGCGCTCTGGCCGATGCTGCTGGCGCTGCCGCCGGTTCTGCTCTTTGTGCACTACGACGCGCAGGGCGAGGGACGCGCGGCGGCGGCCGAGATTGCGGGGAGCGCGACCTTCGCCGTTCTCCCGGCGGTTTTCGGGACGCTGGCCGGCTGGTCCGCGCCGGCGTCGCTGGCGCTGGCGGCGCTCGCCTTGGTGCGGAGCGTGCCGACGGTGCTGACCATCCGCGCGTTCCTGCGGCAACGGAAGGGCGAGTCCGCCGGCGCGGCGGTGCCAGTGCTCGCCGCGGGGCTCGGCCTGGCCCTCGTGCTGGCGCTGGCGGTGGCCGGCTTGCTGTCGTGGCCCGCGGCCGGTGGCGCCCTGTTGCTGCTGGGCCGCACGGCTTGGCTGCTGGGGCCGTGGCGCCCGGCCTGGTCGGCCCGGCGCGCGGGCATGACCGAGGGCGGGCTCGGGGTCAGTTACCTTATCCTGGCCGCGCTTTAGTGCCGCTCCCATGCCCATTCCGTCCACCACTTGATACAGGTCAATGCATGGCTTGCCCGCGCCGAATATACTCTGCTACAAAAGAATTTCTCCCTGCCGATTATCCCTTTCGTTAACCCCCACACATCCATGAACCAATATCGCAAAATTCCCGCCGTCGTTTTCGCCGTCGGTCTCGCGCTGGCCTCGTCGCTGCGCTTAGCCGGTGAGGGCCCGACCGACCTCCAGGGCCCCGTCGTCCTCCCGCCCGAGGTGCTGAACATGCCTGTTGAACAGGCGATTCTCACCTCCCCGCCGCACGTGCCGCCGCCGATCAACCGCCAGTATCCGGCGCGCGTCGTCGTCAACTTGGAGGTGCTCGAGGTCGTGGGCCGCCTGGCCGACGGCGTCGAATACACCTTCTGGACCTACGGCGGCAGCGTCCCCGGCTCGTTCATCCGCATCCGCGAGGGTGACGTGGTCGAGTTCCACCTGAACAACCACCCGTCCTCGAAGCTGCCGCACAACATCGATCTGCACGCCGTCACCGGTCCCGGCGGCGGTGCGTCCTCGACGTTCACTGCGCCGGGCCACAGCTCCCGCTTCACCTTCCAGGCGCTCAACCCCGGCCTCTACGTTTACCACTGCGCCACCGCGCCGGTGCCAATGCACATCGGCAACGGCATGTATGGCCTCATCCTCGTCGAACCGAAGGAAGGCCTGCCGAAGGTGGACAAGGAGTTTTATGTCATGCAGGGCGAGTTCTACACCACCGGCAAGTATGGCGAGGAGGGCCTGCAGGCCTTCGACATGGCCAAGGCCATTGACGAGCGTCCGCCCTACATCGTGTTCAACGGCTCCGTCGGCTCCCTCGTGGGCGACCTCGCCATGACCGCCAAGGTCGGTGAAAACGTCCGCATCTACTTCGGCGTGGGCGGCCCGAACATCACCTCGTCCTTCCACGTCATCGGCGAGATCTTCGACAAGGTCTACCCTGAGGGCGGTCTGCACTTGGTGAACTCGAGCGTCCAGACCACCCTCGTGCCCTCCGGCGGTGCCACCGTGGTCGATTTCAAGGTGGATGTGCCCGGCACCTTCATCCTCGTGGATCACTCGCTCAGTCGCGCCTTCAACAAGGGCGCCCTTGGCATGCTCAAGGTCGCCGGCCCGGGGAATCGCGTCATCTACTCCGGCAAGGAGATCGATGCCGTCTACATCGGCTCGCAGGCCGATGCCGGTTCCGCCTCCGCCAAGCGCGAGGCTGAGCTGAAGAGCAAGATCGCCGCCGAGATCAAGGCCAACCCCGCCATCGCCGGCCTGCGCAAGGAAGTGCAGATCGAGAAGGGCAAGCAGGTTTACATGAGCCTCTGCTTCGCCTGCCACCAGGCCGATGGCAAGGGCCTGCCGCCGGCCTTCCCGCCGCTGGCCGGATCGGACTACATGCTCGCCGATCGCGACCGCGCGCTCCGCATCGTCATGAAGGGCATCACCGGCCCGATGGTCGTCAACGGCCAGAAGTATGACAGCGCCATGCCGCCGCAGGAAGCCGTGCTCACCGACCAGCAGGTCGCCGACGTGCTCACCTACGTCTTCAACACCTGGGGCAACAAGGGCGACGCCTTCACCGCCGACCAGGCCAAGCTCATGCGCAACCAATCGCAGTAACATTGCACTGCAGGGCGGGGTCGCTGACCCCGCCCTGCACCAATTTTCATGAACGCCATCCGCCATCACCTCCGCCGCCTCGCCGCGCTCGGCCTGTGCGCGGGCGCAGCGCTGGGGTGGTTGGCGTCCTCTTCGGCCCAGCTCGGAGATCAAAAATCAACAATCGAAAATAGCCGGATGCGGCTCATCCCCGCCGGCACCTACGTGCCGCTCCAGCGCGCGACCAATGAGGCCGCGTCGGTCGCCGTGCCGGCGTTCCTGCTCGATGCGGAGCCCGTCACCAACGCGGATTACCTCGCGTTCGTGACCGCCCAGCCCAAGTGGCGCCGCTCGCAGGTCAGCGGGATGTTTGCCGACGCCTCCTACCTCGAGCACTGGGCGGGTGATCTCGAGCCCGGGCCCAAGGCTCCGCCCGGCGCGCCCGTCGTGCGCGTCTCCTGGTTTGCCGCGCGCGCTTATGCCCGCTGGGCCGGCAAGCGCTTGCCCACCACGGCCGAGTGGGAACTCGCCGCCGCCGCCGGCTACACCCAGGCCGACGGCAAGACCGATGCGGCCCTGAAGCGCGACCTCTACGACTGGCTGGCGCGCCCCGTGCCCGCGGTCCAGGCCGACACTACGACCCTCCGCCCCGATTTCCACGGCGTGCGCGGCCTCCACGGCCTCGTCTGGGAATGGGTCGACGATTTCAACACCGCCATGGTCACCGGCGAGTCCCGCGCCGACAGCGGCCTCGAGCGTGATCTCTTCTGCGGCGCCGGCGCCGTCGGCGCCAAGGAGACCACCGACTACGCCGCGTTCATGCGGCAGGCCCTCCGCGCCTCTCTCAAGGCCAACAACACCACCACCTCCCTCGGCTTCCGCTGCGCGCTGGACGCCGCTCCGCTCCCCGTTTCCCCGCCATGAAAACCTCCGCTCTCTTCCTCCTTCTCGTCGCCATTGCCCTCGGGGCCGAAACCCCGGCGGCCCCGGCGAAGCCCTGCTGCCAGGAAAAGCCCGTCACCAAGCCCGCCGCCTGCTGCGAGGCGTCCCAGCCGGCTGCCGCGGCCGCCAACCCAGGCATCGCCGCTGGCGGCTGCGTGCCGCCGCCAGCCGGGAAGAAGGCGGCCTGCTGCCAGGAGAAGGCCGACCTGACAAAGAAGGCCTGCTGCCAGGAGAAGCCGGCGGAAAAGAAGGCGGCCTGCTGCGAGGATAAGTCCGCCCTGAAAAAGGACGCCTGCTGCCAGGAAAAGCCCGCAGAAAAGAAGGCGGCCTGCTGCGAGGAGCTGACGGCTGTCCCCTTCACCAAGAACTCGCTCTATCAGGCCGACGTCGCCTTCACCGACGATGCCGGCAAGGCGCTCAAGCTTGGCGCGCTCCGCGGCCGGCCTGTGGTGCTGACGATGTTCTTCGCCTCCTGCGGCTACGCCTGCCCGCTGCTCGTGAGCGACATGGAGGCCATTCGCGCCAAGCTCCCCGCCGAGCTCCGCGACCGCGCCGCGCTCGTGCTGGTCTCCTTCGACACCGTGCGCGACACCCCCGCCGCGCTCGCGACCTTCCGCACGCAGCGCGCTCTCGACGCGCAGTGGACCCTGTTGCACGGCAGCACCGACTCCGTCCGCGAGCTCGCCGCCCTCCTCGGGGTGAAATACCAGCAGACGGCCGACGGCATGTTTTCCCACTCGAACCTGATCACGATCCTGAACGCCCAGGGCGAAGTCGTCCACCAGCGCACCGGCCTCAAGGGCGGGCTCGACGAGGCGGCGGCCGCCCTCGCGGCCGCGAGTCGCGGCTGATTTTCGCCGCGCTTGACGCGCGTCAAGGCGCGGCCCGGGACGATGGAGTAGGCTGGAGGGCGAATCATCCTGCTCCATGAAAATCCCCCCACTTTCCCTCGCCGTCTGTCTGCTCGCGGCCACCAGCTTGCCCGCCGCCTCCGAGGGCGTCCGGCTCTCGCTCAATCTGCGTCTCCGGAGCGAGGATGTGCAGCAGAGCGGTCTGCGGGATGGCACCGCCTTCACTCTCCGCTCCCGGCTCGGCCTCAGCCCGGCACCGGTCCACGGCTGGAGCGCGCTGCTCGAGGCGGAGAACATTGTCGCGCTGGACGGTGATCGCTACAGCCAGTCCGGCCTGAATCCCGGTGGCGCGGGCCGCGCCGTCGTCGCCGATCCCGAGGGCACGGAGATCAACCAGGCTTGGGTCGCCTTCACCGGCGGCCGCACCACCCTCACGGTCGGCCGGCAGCGCCTCGTGCTCGACAATGCGCGGTTCATCGGCGATTCCGGCTGGCGGCAGAACCAGCAGACCTTCGACGCCGTGCGGGTGCAGGATAAGACGCTGGAAAACACGGTGCTGACCTACGCCTGGCTCGACCGCATCAACCGCGTGCTCGGCGACCGCCACCCGCAGGGCTACTGGCAGTCCAACTCGCACCTCTTCAACGCCAGCTACACGGGCTTCGCGGCCGGCACGCTCACCGGCTATGCCTACCTGCTCGATTTTCGCTCGGCGGCGGCGCAGAGCTGCGCCACCTACGGCGCCAGCTTCGCCGGGGCGACCCCGGTCTCCTCCGCGCTCAAGCTCGCCTATCGCGCCGAACTCGCCGGGCAAACGGACTACGGCTCCAGCCCGCTCGATTATGCGGCGACTTATTACCTGCTGGAACTCGGGCTGACGGCCAGCCCGGGTGGCCTGACCCTCGGGCGCGAGGTGCTCGGTGCGGACAACGGCGTCGGTTTCAAGACCCCGCTGGCCACGCTGCACGCCTTCAACGGCTGGGCCGATCTCTTTCCCTCCACCCCCGCCGCCGGCCTATGCGACACCTACGTCATGGGTTCGGCCAACCTTCCGGGCGAGCTGAAGGCGCTGGTCAGCCATCACTGGTTCACCACGGAGCGGGGCGGCCCGGCCCCCGGCCGCGAGTTCGACTTGCAGCTGGTCCGCAAGTTCGGCCCGCGCCTGACCGTCCTGGGCAAATATGCCAACTTCCGCCGCACCGCCGCCGCCTATCCGCAGGTGCAAAAGGTTTGGGCGCAAGTGGAGTTCGCCTACTAGCTTTCACCCATGCCCACCCCGAAATTCAAGGTCCTCGATGTCCGGCAGCTGCTCGCGCGCGGCGAGGAGCCGTTCACCCACATCCGCACCCAGGTTGACCAGCTCCCGCCCGGTCAGGGCCTCACGGTCGTCGCACCCTTCGTGCCCGCGCCGCTCATCGAGCTGCTGAAAGGGGAGGGGTTCACCTCGACGATGGAGCGCCGCGCCGACGGGGCCTGGGCGGTGAATTTCTGGCGGGAATAGGCCCGCCGCCGGCTGCCGGGCGCAATTTATGCGCAGCTCCCGCCAAGCCGCGCCGGGCCCGCGCCTTGCTTCCCGGCTATTCTCAGTCTGTTCTTCCTTGTCATGTCCTCCACGCCCATCCCCAGTCCGGCCCTGCCGGTCGATCTGGATCTGATCCGGAAATACGACCAGCCGACGCCGCGCTACACCTCCTATCCGACGGCGGCGCAATTCCGCGATTTCGCCTCGCCGGCCCCGCTGCTCGCGCACGTGGATGCGGCTAATCGCGACGCCAGCCTGCCCCTGTCCCTCTACTTCCACCTGCCGTTCTGCGAGACGCTCTGCTGGTTCTGCGGCTGCACCACCGTCATCACGCTCAATCACCAGTCCTCCGACGCCTACCTCGACTACCTTGAGAAGGAGGTCGCGCTGCTGGCCCCACGCCTGCACACGGACCGGCGCGTCGTGCAGCTCCACTATGGCGGCGGCACGCCGACCTTCTTCCAGGCCCCGCAGCTCCGGCGGCTCGACGCGCTCACGCGCCGTTATTTCTCATTCGCCCCGGGCGCGGAGCTGAGCGTCGAGATCGACCCGCGCCGGCTGGCCCGCACGCAGGTCGCGGCGCTGCGCGAGGGCGGCTTCACCCGCGCCTCGCTCGGCGTGCAGGATTTCAACCCCAAGGTGCAGGAAGCCGTGCATCGCATCCAGCCGCGCGCCCTGACCGAGCAGGCCATCGACTGGTTGCGCGCCGAGGGCTTCACCTCCCTCAACCTCGACCTGATCTACGGCCTGCCCTACCAGACCGTGGACACCTTCCGCGACACGCTGAGGCAGGTGCTCGAGCTCAACCCCGACCGGCTCGCCGTGTTCAGCTATGCGCATGTGCCGTGGATGAAGCCTGCGCAGAAGATCCTCGAGCGCGAGGCCGCGCTCCCGTCACCCGAGATCAAGCTGGAGATGCTCAAGCTCACCATCGAGACGCTGACCGCGCACGGCTACGTCTACATCGGCATGGATCACTTCGCCCGCGCCACCGACGAGCTCGCCGTCGCGCAGGCCGCCGGCACGCTCCAGCGGAATTTCCAGGGCTACAGCACGCGCGCGGGCGTGGAGATCATGGCCTTCGGCATCTCGGCCATCTCGCAGACGCCCGCCAGCTACCGGCAGAACCACAAGACGCTCGGCGCCTACTACGCCGCCCTCGACCGCGGCGAGGCCCCGGTCAGCCGCGGGCTGGAACTCACGGAGGAGGACGCGCGCCGCCGCGACCTGATCATGCGCCTCATGTGCGACCTGAAGCTCGACTACGCCGCGCTCTCCCGCGAGCTCGGCCTCGACTTCGCCGGCACCTACGCCCCCGAGCTGGCCCGGTTGCTCCCGCTCGCGGCCGACGGCCTCGTCGAGCTTCGGCCCGAGGGCCTGCGCGTGACCGAGGCCGGCCGACTGTTCTTGCGCAACATCGCGGTGTGCTTCGACGCCCACTTCACCGCCCAGTCCCGGCAGCACGCCCGCGCCGTGTGACTCTGGCCCCGCCGCCCGTCATGTCCGCCCCCGCCACTCAACTGCCCGTCGCCGTGCTGGGCGGCGGCGTGACTGGCCTCACCGCCGCGTGGCACCTCCAGAAAGCCGGCGTGCCCGTCGTGGTGCTGGAGGCCGCGGCCGCGCCGGGCGGCGTGGTCGGATCGGCCCGCGCGGCGGGCTGGCTGCACGAGTCCGGTCCGAATTCCCTGCTCGAAGGCTCGCCCGAGGTGGCGGAGCTGATTGACGCCGTCGGCCTCGGCCTGCGCCGGCTCTACGCGGCCGAGGCGGCGAGGAACCGCTACGTCGTTCGCGCCGGCCGCCTCGTCGCGCTGCCCACCTCGCCGGCGGCTTTCCTGCGCACGCGGCTGTTTTCTTTCGGGGCGAAGCTGCGCCTGCTCGGCGAGCCCTGGCGCGCGCGCGCGCCAGCGGACACCGAGGAAAGTGTCGCCGATTTTGTCGAGCGGCGGCTCGGCCGGGAATTCCTCGATTACGCCGTGAACCCGTTTGTCGGCGGGGTTTACGCCGGGGATCCGCGCCGCCTGTCGGTGCGACACGGCTTCCCCAAGCTCCACGCCCTGGAGCAAGCCCACGGCTCCCTGCTGCGGGGCGCGCTCAAGCGGCGCAATGCCAGCGGCGGCCCCGCCGGCCGCATCCTCTCGTTCCCCGACGGCCTCGCCGAACTGCCGCGCGCCCTGGCGGCCGCGCTCGGCGCGGCGGTGCGGCCCGCCCATCGCGTGATCTATGTGCGCCGGCAGGACGGCGCCTGGAAGGTCGTCACCGCCGGCCCCGACGGCATCAATGCTGGGTATTACTCCGCCGTGATCTGCGCCTTGCCGGCCGACGCCCTCGCGAACGTGCAGTTTGAGGACATCCCCGGTGCCGCGCGGCTCGTCGAGCTGCGGGAGATCGAGCATCCGCCGGTCGTGTCCGTGCTGGCGGGCTACCGGCGCGAGAACGTGGCGCACCCGCTCGACGGCTTCGGCCTGCTGATGCCGGAGGTGGAACGCCGTCGCGTCCTCGGGGTGTTGTTTTCCAGCACGCTGTTTCCGGGCCGTGCCCCCGCCGGGCATGTCGCGCTGACCGCGTTCATCGGCGGCACGCGGTCCCCCGAGCTCGCGCGTCTCGACGATGGCGCGCTCCGCCAGCTCGTGAGCGAGGAGCTCGGCGCGCTGCTCGGCGCGCAGGGCGCACCGGTGCATTTCAGCGTGCGGCGCTGGCCGCGGGCCATCCCGCAATATACGCTGGGCTACGAGCGCTTCCGGAAAATCTTCGCCGACATCGAGGCGGCCGCGCCCGGACTCCACTTCGGAGGCAATGTTCGCGACGGCATCTCGCTCGCCGACTGCCTCAAGTCCGGCCGGCGCCTCGCGCTCGCGCTGGCCACGCCCCGCCAAGAACCTACGGTTTCCGACCATGCCTGACGCCATGATCCTCTATTACACCCTCCTCTGTCTGCATATTCTCGGCGCGTGCATCTGGGTGGGCGGTCACCTCGTGCTCGCCACCCGCATCCTGCCGCGGGCGCTGCGCGAGAAAAAGGCCGCCCTCATTCGCGATTTCGAGCAAGCCTACGAACGGCTCGGGATGCCCGCGCTCGTCGTGCAGATTATCACGGGCCTGTGGCTGGCCCACCGCATCCTCGGTGGCTCGGCGGCGGTGTGGTTCGGTGACAGCAGTCCCGCCCGCGTCGTGCAGGCGAAGCTCGCCTTCCTTGCGGCGACGGCCGCGCTGGCCCTCCACGCCAAGCTCCGCGTCATCCCGCGGCTGCGCGACGACAACCTGCCGCTGATGGGCGCACACATCATCGGTGTGACGATCCTCGGCGTGCTCTTCGCCCTGGCCGGGGTCAGCCTGCGCCTGGGCGGTTATCCGGTGTTTGTCCGCTGAGTTTCCCTTTATGAAGAAGCCCACCTTGTTGTCCCCGGCCGAGGCCGGCCTCTGCGCCCTGCTCGCCCCCGTGCCCGCCGTGGCCCAGGGCATCGTCAGCCGCGCCGTGCTCACCACGCCGCGGTTGCGGCTCACGCTGTTTCACTTCGCCGCCGGGCAGGAGCTTTCCGAACACACCAGCAAGGCCCGCGCCCTCGTGCAGGTGCTGAGCGGCGCCTGCGATTTCTCCGTCGGCGGGACCGTGTACGCGCTCAAGCCCGGCGACCTGCTGCACCTGCCCCCCGGGATGCCGCACGCCGTCCAGGCCACGGCGGCCTTCTCCATGCTGCTCACGCAGGTCACGGAGCCCGAGGGCGACGGCGCGGCGACGGGCGGCTGACACCCGGGCCGTGCCGGAGGACAACCGGTGCGAAGGGGTTCACAATATTTGCGCAGACCGTGCGGCGAGCCGGCGGCATACTGGCCGCATCATGCATGAGAAAACGATCCGGGCGCTGCAGGCGCGCCGGGCCCAAATTCGCACCCGGTGGGAAGCCCTGCTCCGGATCGAGAAGGTCACCACGCCGCTGGCGAATCCGGATACCTTGGTCTTTGCCCTGGACCAGTCGCTGGACGATATCTTCACCGCCTTGCTGCAGTCCCCGGCTCCGCTAGCGGACACGGATACGGGCGACGCCGGGGAGGCCTGTCCTTGGCGCGCCTATTACCGCGCCGGCCAGCAGGCGCTGCTGGAAGCCCTGATCCTCGTGCAGGCGCGGATGCCGGTGCTGGATCCGGCGACGCGCGACAATACTTTCGCCACCCTGAAGCAGGTGGTCGGCAACCTGATGCAGCGGGAAATCAGTGCCTGGAGCGGCCTCGGTCCGCCGCCCGTCCGTCCGCCGGCGCCGCGCGCCCGTCACACGGTCACGGCATGACCCCTTCGCCCTCCACGGCCTCCGATCCGATTGCGCAGTTCAACGAGTGGTCCGCCGCCGCCGAGCGCGGCGGGGTGCCCGACCCGACGGCGATGGCCTTGGCGACCGCTGGAGCGGACGGGCTGCCCAACGTGCGCGTCGTGCTGCTCAAGGGTGCCGATGCGCACGGCTTTGTCTTCTACACCAATCTCGACAGTCCCAAGGCGGCCGAGCTCGCGGCCAACCCCCGGGCCGCGCTGTGCTTCCACTGGCCGCAGGTCCGGCGCCAGGTTCGCGTGGCGGGCGCTGTGGAGCGCGTGACGGCGGCCGAGGCCGACGCGTATTTCGCCACCCGCCCGCGCCTCAGCCAGATCGGCGCCTGGGCCTCGCGCCAGTCGCAGCCCCTGGCCGATCGCTTCGAGCTGGAGCGCAATTGCGCAGCCGTGACCCTGCGTTTTGGCGCCGGCCCCGTGACCCGGCCGCCCCATTGGTCCGGCTTTCGCGTGGTGCCCGCCTCCATCGAGTTCTGGCAGGAGAAGCCGTTCCGGTTGCACGAGCGCGTCCGTTTCGCCCGCACGCCGGCCGGCTGGGCGGCGCAGCCGATTTTTCCCTGAGCGGGTGGGGCCCGGCCACCGCGCGGGCAAACCTTGACCTGCATCAACGACGATTGCGCGGGCATTGGCTACAAGTAAGCCATGCCTCCTCCAGCGGTAGTTCCCTCCCGGCCTGCGGTGCTGGCCGTCCTCCCCCGGACGGCCGCGCCGCGCGCGGCTGCGGTCACCGGTTCAGGCCTGGGGCCGGCGCGCGGCTGGTTCCTCTTTGCGATCGGCAGTCTCGTGCTGGCGGGCCTGCTCTCGCTCATGCTGGTCGTCGGCCGGCTTCCGTTCCTCGGCTGGCTGTTCACCGATCCGCTGTTTTTCAAACGCGCGCTCGTGGTGCATGTGGATCTCGCGCTCGTGGTGTGGTTTCAGGCCGGCGCGCTGGCGTTCCTCGGGCTGGCCGTCGGCCCGCGGCTGCCCCGCGGCGCGACGGCGGCGGCCTTTACCCTCGCCGGTCTCGGCGTCGCGGGTCTGCTCGTCGGCGCGCTCATGCCCGGGGCGCTGCCTGTGCTGTCCAACTACGTGCCGGTGATCGACCACCCGGTGTTCTTCGCCGGGCTGCTCGGCTGGTTCGCCGGGAGCGGCCTCTTCTTCGCCGCCGCGCTGGTGACCCCGGCCCGCACCGATGCCAGGGCGCTCGCGCCCGCCGTGGTGGTCGCGTTGCGCGCGGCTGCGGCGGCCAACGTGCTCGCGCTCCTCACATTTGCGGGCGCGTGGCGGACCACGCCCGCGGCCGCGCCGCTGGCGTATTACGAGCTCCTTTTCTGGGGCGGCGGCCATGTCCTGCAGGCGGGTAATGTCGCCCTCATGCTCGCGCTGTGGCTGCACCTGTGGCAGCGCTGGAGCGGCCGCGCGCTGCTGAGCCCGGCCCCCGTCGCCGCGCTGATGACGGCACTGGTCGCGCCGCAGGTGGTCATGCCGTGGCTCGCGTTCACGGGCACGACCGAGACGGCGTAT
>JBDHQK010000044.1:0-18581 GCA_039807025.1 Lacunisphaera sp. | reverse complement strand
CGAGTGACGGAGAACACCCTGACCGGCATCACGGACGCCGTGGCGGGCCTCGGGCCGGGGGGCTGGCTGGTGACGGCCGGCCGCAACACCGGCGCCGCCGCGCTGGTCCAGCCCAAGGTGCGCCATCCGCGCACCGCGGCGGGCGTGACGGCGGACGGACGCACGCTGATACTCCTGGTCGTGGACGGCCGGCAGCCGGGCTACAGCATCGGTGTCACCTTGCCGGAACTGGCCGATCTCATGATCGGGTTGGGGGCAGCCGACGCCATCAACCTCGATGGCGGCGGTTCCTCGACCTTCGTTTATCGCCGCCCGGACGGGACGCTGCTGACGAACCAGGTCAAGGGCGGCGTGTGGCGGCCCGTTGGCAACCACCTCGGCGTGCGGTTGAGAATGGAAAAATGAAGCCCGCCGCGCCATCCGGCCGACTGCTTTCCCTCGATGCCTTCCGTGGCGCGACGATTGCCGCCATGCTGCTCGTGAACAATCCCGGCTCGTGGAGCGATCTCCACCCTCCGCTGGAGCATGCGCCATGGCACGGCTGGACGCCGACGGACATGATATTCCCCCTCTTCCTGTGGATCGTCGGAGTGGCGATGACGCTGTCGTTCGCGCGCCGTGTCGAGCGGGGGGCCGATCGCGGCGAACTGTTCCGGCATGTGCTGGTTCGCTCAGCGGTGATCGTCGGCCTGGGACTGTTTCTGGTGATGTTTCCCTTCGGCCTGCTGCCGGCGCACCATTTCTCGTTCGCGAAGATGCGCCTCCCCGGCGTGCTGCAGCGCATCGGGTTTTGCTACCTGTTTGCCGCGGCGATTTTCCTGCGCACCACCTGGAAAGGGCAGCTCGGCTGGGTGGCCGGCTTGTTGCTCGGCTACTGGGTGCTGCTCTCGTTCGTGCCGGTGCCAGGTTATGGCGCGGGCGTGCTGGAGCCGAAGGGCAACCTGGCGTGGTGGATCGATTCGCACCTGCTGGCGGGTCACACGTGGAGCGGCGCGCCGACACCGGGCTTCGACCCCGAGGGCATCCTGTCCACGATTCCGGCCATCGCCACGACGCTGCTCGGTGTGCTGGCCGGGCAGATGCTGCGGTGTTGGTCGGGCGGCGCGCTAACCGTCCGGTTGCTCGGCGGCGGTGTGGCGCTATGGGCTCTTGGGCTGCTGATGCATGGGTGGATGCCGATCAACAAGAACCTGTGGACGAGTTCGTATGCGGTGTTCATGGCCGGCTGGGCGATGGCGCTGCTCGGCGTGTTCCACTGGCTGATTGACGTGCGCGGCTGGAAGCGCTGGGCCACGCCGCTGGTCATTTACGGCGCCAACGCTCTCGCGATGTTCGTGCTGGCCGGGCTGATCGGGAAATTGTTTTACCTGATCCAATGGACCGGCGCGGACGGGAAGGCCGAGACGCTGAAAACCTGGATCTATCAGGGCTACTTCGTGCCGCTGGCCAGCCCGGTGAACGCGTCGCTGCTGTTCGCGATCGCGTTCATGCTGGCGTTCTTCCTCCTCGCCTGGCTCCTGTGGTGGAGGAAGTGGTTCCTGAAGATTTAAACACGGAGAACGCAGTGTCTCCCGCGGATTACGCGGATAGCCGCGGATAGGATCCAGTATGCCCAAGCCTTTATCCGCGTTGATCAGCGAAATCCGCGGGGAAGCCTTGGGTCAGAACGCCGCGGAGCGCAGGAATTCGGCGGGCGCGTAGCCCTTGAACGCCTCGATGGCCTCGTATTCGGCGAGGCCGAGGGCGTTGTAGGCTTGGGCGAGCCGGCGGCTGCGGTCCTCGGTGCGTTGCCAGAATTCGCGGCGATCCTCGCCGAGGAACAGGGCCTGGTCCTTCTGGGTCTCGTGGCGGAAGATGGCGCGGCGGCGGCGGAGCACTTCCTGGGGGCTGAGCGGCACGGCGAGATCGATCTCGTCGAGCGGCCACTCGGCCCAGGCGCCGCGGTAGAGCCACAGTTCGGTCCCGGCCACCCACGCGGCCTTGGCGGCCGTCGCCGTCGCGAGCGCGTCGCGGAGGACGTGGAGGCAGAGGCGGTGGGTGCCGTGCGGATCGTCGAGATCGCCGGCGGCGTAGATGAGGTGCGGCTGGAGCTTGTCCAGCAGGGTGCTCAGGCGGGCGATGTCCTCGGCCCCGTAATGGCGGGCGCGGGGTGCGGCGTTGTAGAGCGGGAGGTCGAGGAAATGCAGGCGCGCCTCGGGCACGCCGCACACCCGGGCGGCGGCGATGGCTTCGTGGCGGCGGATGAGGCCCTTCCACTGGATGAGTTCGGGCGTGGCCGGCGGCGTGCCGCCGCCAGCTGCCAGGCCGGCGTAGAGGGTGTCGAGCGCGCCGCGCCTGGAGTTGTCGACGAGCCCGCTGCTGCGGACGAAGGCGAGCACTTGCCACAGCGACTCGTCGGAGACGGCGGCGGCCCCGGAGACCTCGTAGGCGATGTGCACCTCGTGGCCTTGGTCCACCAGGCGGCAAAGTGTGCCGCCCATGGAGATGACGTCGTCGTCGGGGTGGGGGGAGAGCACGAGCACGCGCTTCGGGAAAACCGTGGCCGAGGGCGCGCGCAAAGGGCGCACCGGGGCGTCGCCGGGCTTGGTTTTCTTCGGATCGCGTCCGCCGGGCCAGCCGGTGATGGTGTGCTGCATCTGGTAGAAACCGATGAGATTGGCGTCGTAGGCGGAGCCGTGGGCGCGGAGCAGGTCTTGCAGGCCGGCCTCGTTGTAGTCGTCGTCGGTCAGCTTGAGGATGGGCTTTTGCTTGCGGCCGGAGAGCCAGAGGATGGCGCGGCGGGTCATGCGCTCGTCCCAGGCGAGGCCCTGGTCGGAGAGCGGGCCGACGAGCCATGGGGTGCGGTAGCGGGTGAGCGAGCCGGCGGCGGCGGCGTCCAGCACGAAGAGCGCGGCGGGGTGTTCCTGCAGGAACGACGCGGTGACGTGGGTGTTGACCTCGCCTTCGACGGCGGCGCGGACGATATCGGCCTTGTGCTGGCCCCAGGCCATGAGCACGACGCGGCGGGCGTTCAGGATTGAGCGGACGCCCATGGTCAGCGCGTGGCGCGGCGTGCCCGCGTCGCCGCCGAAGTCGCCGGCGGCGTCCCGTCGCGTGAGCGGGTCGAGCGTGACGAGGCGGGTGAGCGAGTGGCGCGCGCTGCCGGGCTCGTTGAAGCCGATGTGGCCGGTGCGGCCGATGCCGAGGATCTGGAAGTCGATGCCGCCGGCGGCATCGATCTGCGCCTCATAGGCCGCGCAATGCGCGTCTACCTCGGCCTTGGGCACCGTGCCGGAGGGCAGGTGGGTGCGGGCCGGGTCGAGGTCCACGTGGTCAAAGAGGTGCGTGCGCATGAAGCGCCGGTAGCTTTGTGCGCGATCGGATGCGATGGGGTAATATTCGTCGAGGTTGAAGGTGGTGACGTTGGCGAAGCTCAGGCCATCCTCGCGGTGCAGGCGCACCAACTCGGCGTAGAGACTGATTGGGGTGGAGCCGGTGGCCAGGCCCAGCACCACCCCGCGTTTCTCGGCCTGGCGCGAGAGGATGAGCGCGGCAATCTCCGCGGCCACGGCACGGGCGGCTTGCTGGCTGTGGGGATAGACGGACAGGGCGACCTGCTCTTGATGGCAACGCTCGAGGATGTTGATCGGCATGATGGAAGGGGAGGGCGAGGCGCTCAGAATAAGGCTGGCGCTCCGTCTGACAAGCAGCAGAAATGACGATGTTTTTGACGAAAATGCCAAACACGCCGCCCCCCGATCTGACGAAACTGGTCGCCCGGCTGCCGCAACCGCTGCACCAGTTGCTCGGCCGGCCGGCCGCGAATGTGACCCTGCCGGACAACATCGTGTGCTTTCAGCGGCAGACGGCGGCGGACCTCAACAAGCCCCGGCGCGGGCGCGCGCTGCACCACCGGTTTGTGCTCATCTGCGCGCTGCGGACTGCCGTGACCGTCTGCGTGGACGACCAGAACATCCGGCTCGAGGCCGGGCATGGTCTGCTGGTCTTCCCCTTCCAGTTTCACCACTATTCCGAGCCGCAGCGCGAGAAGCTGGCCTGGCTGTTCGTGACCTTTGAGCTGACCGAGGCGGAGGGGCTGGCGGCGCTGCGCTACCGGCCGTTTGAGCTGACGCCACCGTTGCAGGCGCTGGCTGCCGAATTGGTGAAGTCCTATGAGGCGGAGCGCGCGGCCGACATGCCGGTGCTGCTGCTGGCCCTGTTTCTGGCGCGCCTGCGGCGGCTCAAGCTCGCCAGCCAGGCGGCGATCGCCACCCCGCCACCGCCCGGCCTGATCCTGCGGGTCAACCAAATCGCCCAGCGGCAGGGAGACCACCCCAACCTCAAGGAGATCGCCCGCGCGCTCGGCATCAGCCCCAGCCATCTGCGCGCCCGCTTCCGGGCATCGTGCGGCGTGAGCATCGGCCGACACCTCCGGCATCTGCGCCTGGAGCAGGCCTGCGGGCTGCTTCGGCTGGCGCCGCAGCGGGTGTCGGAGATCGCTGAGCAATGCGGGTTCAGCTCCATCTACAGCTTCAGCCGGGCCTTTCGCCTGGCCTACGGCGTGTCGCCCCTGGCCTACCGCCACAGCGGCCGGGCCGCCCCGGGCCGCCGCGTGCGTCGGCGAAAATAGCTCGCCTGGTCAGCACGAGGTATTGTCGGGAATGATGAACTTTTTAACGAAATTGCCAGCCGCTTCCGACTTCCGCTCTGAGCGGGGCTGAGTGGTCCGTCGCGGCCCGGAAATTTTCTTGGATGGGTGGGGTGCGCATCCTATGGCTCCGACGGCACCTAACCAGCGCGCCTCACCCCACCCATCAGGGGCGCGCAAACACCCCACACCGATGACCTGCACTATCGTGAGTCGTTTGTCCGCCAGGCGGTTGCTTGCTGCAACGAGCCTGTTTAGCCTGACCTTCCTGTCCCTGTTCACCGTCCCGGCGCTGTTGGCGCAGACCGCCACCGGCCGCCTGGCCGGCACCGTGACCAGCAACGCCACCGGCAACGCCCTGCAAGGCGCGCGCGTTTCCCTGCCGACCCTGGGCAAGAGCACGCTTTCCGACAGCGCCGGGCATTTCGTCTTCTTCGACGTGCCGGCCGGCGAGGTGAATATCGTGGCCTCCTACTCGGGCTTCGATGAAGGCGGCACCACCGTGACGGTCGGTTCGGCCGCCAGCGCCGACGTGGCCATCGGCCTCAACGCCACCAACGTCCTGGCGCTGGAGAAATTCACCGTCTCCACGGTCAAGGAAGGCCAGGCGCTCGCCATCACCGAGCAGCGCAACGCCTCCAACATCAAGAACGTCACCGCCATTGACGAGTGGGGCATCCTGCCCACGCAGAACACCGCCGAGCTGCTGACCCGCATGCCCGGCATTTCCTTCAGCGTGGATGAGGACAACCTGATGAATTACATCTCCATCCGCGGCCAGCCGAACACCTTCACCACGCTGAACATCGACGGCATGTCCTCGACCGGCGTCAGCGCCTTCGGCCGCGCCCCGTCGTTCCATTCCTTCTCCGCCTCGACCATCGAGCAGATCGAGCTCATCTCGGGCCAGACCCCCGACAAGCGCGCCGACTCCCTCGGCGGCACGGTCAACTTGAAGTCCCGCTCGCCGCTCGCCATGAAGGAGAAGCGCCGCATCAACTACACCCTGTCGGGCGCGTGGGCCGCCTCCTGGGGCGACCGCAACGTGCCGCTCAAGGAGAAACCGTTCGGCCCGGACCTCAGCGTGAGCTACACTGAGGTGTTCGACGTATTCGGGGGCAAGCGCAACCTCGGCGTCCTTGTCACCGCGTCCTACCAGGAGATCGTCCGACCTTTCGACTACGATGTGCTCCAGTATGAGAACACCACCAACCCCGTCGCCGCCTTCCGCGACTACGACAAACGCAGCGGCCTGAACCGGCGTTTCATCGATGCTTTTAGCGCCCGTGTGGATTACCGCTGGCGCGAGCACAGCACCTTTTCCGCGCGCTTCCTCTACAACGCCGGCGACGAGCCCTATTTCCAATACACCTACGTCAACCCGTTCTACTCCACCAGCGCGGTGCCGTATGATCCGATCACAAATCCCACCGGCGGCATCATGCCCGGCTACACCGCCAACCGCACCGAAATCCGGCCTGCAGGCAACGCCCAGCTGCTGCTCACGCCGCGCCGCTTCGCGTTCACCAGCCGCAACCCCACTGGCACGCTCACCGGCGAGCATAATTTCGGCCGCCTGAAGATGGAGGAGGCCTTCCGCTGGTCGAACACCGTCTGGAATTCCTCCGCCGGTCGCGACAACGAGGGCGGCCAGCTGAGCATGCGCACCCAGCTGCCCATCGGCTTCATCCTCGACAACTCCGACCTCAACGGCCGCGTCTTCACCCAGACCGCCGGTCCGAGCGTCTATGACGCGGCGAGCTACGTCTCGACCCTCGTCTCCGCCGCCAACACCACCACCCAGCCCGTCCCGACCACCTCGACGAATCTCGTGAAGCGCGACTCCGAGAACCGGACCAACGAGGTCAGCGCCTACCTCACCGCCAGCTACGCGCTCGACACGCGGTGGCCCATCGTGCTGAAGACCGGCTTCGACACGCAGAACAAGCGCGTCAATTTCCGCAACAAGAACCCCCGGCGCTACTACGCCGTGCCCGGCACGATCCTCTCCGGCGCGATGATGCCGCTCACCGAGTTCGACAAGCAGAACGCGCCCGCCGGCCAGCGCGTGCCCGCCTTTGACCCGGTGGCCATCACTTCCCAGCTGGGCAACTCCGCCATCTGGTATGAAGACGTGAACTACACCGCCGTGCAGCAGCGCACCACCCGCCGCCTCTTCGAGGAGGGCGTGGACGCCGTTTTTATCCAGGCCGACGCCAAGATCGGCAAGCTTCGCGTCGTCGGCGGTGTGCGCGGCGAGTGGGTGAACCTCGAGACCTTCACCTTCTTCCGCGCCCGCACCACGCCCATCGCCGTGCAGCCCGACCATTTCCTGCGCGCCGCGATGGATTACCAGGCGGCGACCGCCGAGGGTAGCTATGCCAAATACTTCCCGAGCATCCACCTGGCCTACGACATCACGCCGAACCTCAAGGCCCGCGCCAGTTGGTCCACCAGCTATGGCCGCCCCACCTACCAGCAGCTCATCCCCGGCGTCACCGCCAACGATACGGCGCAAACCGTCACCATCGGCAATCCCGGGATCCGCCCGCAGCTGGCCAAGAATCTCGACTTCAAGCTCGAGTATTACTTCCAGAACAGCGGCACATTCACCGTCGCTGCTTACCAGAAGAATATCAGCGACCTGATCGGCAGCAGCGTGAACTCCGGATTGATCGTGCCCAGCACGCCCGACAACGGCTTCGACGGCCTCTACGGCGGCTACACGATCTTCCAGCCGACGAACATCGGCGACGCCACGGTCAAGGGCGTCGAGCTCGACTACCGCCAGCGCCTCACCTTCCTGCCTGGCGCGCTCAAGGGCTTCACGGTCCGCGCCAACTACACCTGGCTCGAGGCCAAGGGCAAATACACCGGTGCCACCGAGCTGAGCACCAACCAGGTGGCCAACTTCGTGCCCAAGCTCGCCAACTTCGCCCTCCAGTATGCCTACAAGAAGTTCGGCGCCTCCTACGACTTCAACTACAGCTCGGCCTATCCCCAAGCCATCAGCCTGACCTCGCCCGGCAACGGCAACATCTGGCGCCGCGCCCTTCTCACGCACAACCTCGGCGTCAACTATCGACTGCGCCCCAACATGACGCTGTTCGCCAACGCGAACAACTTCACCGAGAACGGCCCCGAGCTCTACACCTACATCTCCAGCCGACCGCGCCAGCTCCTGATCAGCCCCACCTTCATCAAATTCGGCCTCTCCGGCCAGTTCTGATCACCCATTGGATTCATGCCTCGGGGCGGTCCGGCAAGGACCGCCCCTTTTTGTGCGCGGTGCGGCACTTCTGGTTATGGCCGTCGCCTGCCATGGCTCCCTTTTTTGTCCTTCGCCCCGGCATGGCGGGGCCTGAACTCGGCCATTGCCTGCCGCCGGTTCTTGCGTTTCGCTCCCGCCCGCAACCAAACCACGTCTATATCCGACACCTCACACCATGAAAGCACGTTATCTGTGGATTCGTTCGACCTTGCTGGCGGTTTTTGCCGCGGCGAGTCTCCTGCCCGCCGCCCGGGCCCAAACCGCTCCGGCCACCCCGGCGGCCAAGTCCGATGAGCCGGTCAAACTCGAGAAGTTCACCGTCACCGGCTCGATGATCAAGCGCATCGCCGACGAGGGCGCGCTGCCGCTTTCCGTGTTCACCAAGCTCGAGATGGAGCAGGAGGGCATCGCCAGCGCCGAGCAGCTGATCATGAACCTCAACGTCAACGGCAACGGCCTCGACAACCTCGCGTCGAACGCCGACGTCGTCGCTGGCGCCCAGCGCGGCAACAATGGCTCCTCCTCCGCCAACCTCCGCGGTCAGGGTTCGGGCGCCACCCTCGTCCTCCTCAACGGCCGCCGCGTCGCCTCGCACGGCCTCAACGGCGGCGTGGTGGACCTGAACTCCATCCCCTTTGCCGCCATCGAGCGCGTCGAGGTCCTCAAGGACGGTGCCTCCGCCGTCTATGGCACCGACGCCATCGGCGGTGTCATCAACTTCATCACGAAAACCGATTTCCGCGGCCTCGTGGCGAACGCCTCCTCGGACATTACCGAGGACAGCGGTGGCAACATCTTCCGCTACTCCCTCGTCGGCGGCTGGGGCGACCTCAACAAGGACAAGTGGAACCTCATGGCCTCGCTCTCCCTGTCCGACAGCAAGAAGCTGCGTGGCGACCAGCGCGACTTCGTCAACACCTTCCAGCCCGAGCGCGGCATCTCGCCCGGCACCGGCGGCACGCCCATCGCCACCCTCTTTACCGTGGCAAACACCGCCACCGTGCTCGGCCTCAGCACCGCGAATCCCGTGGACCCCGCCAACCCTGCAATCCGCGTCAACGGCATCAATATCATCGACCTCCCCACCAACAGCGCGGGCTACACCGGCCTCGACGGCATGGGCCCCTATCAGGAAATCCTCTGGGGCTCCACCTCCGCCACCGGCAACGCCAAATATGGCTCAGCCTGGGACACCGGTCGCGCCGCCGTCCTCCAGCAGCCGGTCAAGAACACCAACTTCGTCAGCCGCGGCTCCTACAAAATGGGCGAGCACCTCCTGACCGCCGAAGCAGTCATCGGCCGATCCGACTCCACCAAGAGCTTTTCGCCCAACCAATGGAGCTCCGCCGCCCTCACCGCCGCGGGAGCCCAGAACACGACGACCACCGCCAACGGCACCGTTGTCCCTAATCCGCTCTCCGGCATGTTCTATCCGAGCACCGGCGCCGACTACAACCGCGTCTTCAACGCGCTCGTCGCCTACTTCCCCGCGCTCGAGGTCAACCGCGGCCTCCCCATGGCTTTCCGCTGGCGCTCGCTGCCCGGCGGCAACCGCGAAATCCGCACCATCTCCGACACCCGCCGCTTCCTCGTCGGCCTCGAGGGCCCGCTGTCCGGACTCGGCAAGTTTTTTTCCGATTGGGAATATCGCTCCGGCATCGGCCAGTCCCAGAGCAAGTCAAAGTCGAAGCTCTTGAACGGCTATTACTACACCGTGCCCTTTGCCAATCTCATCAAGACGGGCGTGCTCAGTCCGTTCTCCTACGCGCAGACGCAGGCGGCGATGGACGGCCTGAAGGCCGCCTCCGCCACCGGCGTCGAGCTCTACGGCGGCACCTTTACCACGACCTCCGGAGATCTCACCGCCTCCGGCCCGCTGTTCCACCTCCCGGCCGGCGACATCCAAGCCGCCATCGGCCTCGACTACCGCAAGGAGGAATACAAATTCAAGGGCGACCCGCGCACGAATGTCAGCACCGCCGACTCGCTCATCTTCAACGTGCCCTTCGACAACGCCCTCGCCACCGCCGGAACGCTCAGCCGCACTGTCAAGGCCGCCTTCGCCGAACTCCAAGTCCCCATCATCAAGGGCGTCGATCTCAACCTCGCCGGCCGCCGCGACGACTACACCGGCTTCGGCTCGACCACCAACCCGAAGGTCACCCTCCGCATCGCTCCGACGGACAAGGTCCTGCTCCGCGGCTCCTACAGCACCGGCTTCCGCATCCCGACCTTCAAGCAGCAGTTCGATCCGTCCTACGAGGTGATCTACGCCGGCGCCGACCTCGTCGACCCGGTCACCGGCATCGCCATCCCGGCCAACAGCCTGAACACCATCAGCGGCGGCAAGCCCGACCTGAAGCCCGAGGAAGCCAAGATGTTCTCCTACGGCATCGTGATCTCCCCGATCAAAAACATCACCTTCGGGGCCGACTGGTGGGCCGTCAACCGCGACGGCACCATCCAGTCGCTCGGCACGTCCGTCATTCTGGCCAACTACCAGCTCTTCCCCGACCGCATCATTCGCGCCAGTGGCACGAGCGCGCCCATCACCCAGATCGACATCCGTCCGCTCAACGCCGGCGAGACCGAGACCAGCGGCATCGAGTATACCGGCCGCGGCGAATTCGATCTCTTCGGCGGCAAGATCATCGGCGATATCAACGTCTCCCAACTCCTCAAGAAACGCTCCAAGCTCATCGCCTCCGCCCCGTGGGGAGCCAGCGAAGTCGGCCGTTTCACCCGCGCCTCCGACATCGGCCTGAAGTGGAAATACACCACCTCCGTCTCCTACCGCAAAGGCAAGTGGACCGGCCGCCTCACCCAGCTCTACCGCTCCGGCTACATGGACTACGTCCCGCCCGGCATCGCCAACGGCACCTTCCTCCAATACGCGCCACTCTACAACCCGAAGGTCGGCGAATACATCACCTACAACGCCAGCCTCACCTACAAGTGGAGCAAGGACCTCACCGTGATCGCGGGCATCAAGAACCTGCTCAACCAGGATCCCCCGTTCTCCATCGCCTACGACACCAACACCGGTGCCGGCAGCTCGTGGGAGCCGCGCATCGCCGACCCGCGCGGCCGGTCGTTCACGCTCTCCGTGCAATACAAGTTCCTGTAAGCGCACGCATCCCTTGACTCATCGGGGCGATCCACGGCGGATCGCCCTTTTTTATGAAGGCGTCCAGATACTTCGCTTTGCCCATCCCCATGAAAATCCCCCACCGATTTGCTTTTGCCGGACTGGCCGTCGTGTTCGGCGTGGCCGCTTTCGCGGCTGAAACCACGCCCGCCAAGCCGCTCTACCAGTTCACCGAGGCCGAGGTCGGCGCCTACCTCGGCCCGCTACGGGCGCAGGTGCCCGATCTGCGCCAGCGCATCATGCACCTGGCCCGGATGAATCTCGGCCAGCCCTACGAGCTCTACCTGCTCGGCGAGATGCCGTTCGAAACCTACGACCCGCAGCCGCTGTATTGCCTCGGCAGGAGCGACTGCCTCGTCTTCACCGAGCACATCTATGCCATGGCGCTGAGCCACGACTGGAGCAGCTTCATGCGGCTGCTCCAGCGCATCCGCTACCGTGACGGCCGCATCGGCGTGGCCACCCGCAACCATTACACGGAGGCCGACTGGAATCCGTCGAACCGCTGGCTCGTCCGAGAAATCACCGGAGAACTCGCGGCCGGCACGACCGTGAAGTTCCACGAGCGCATTGATCGGAGCAAATTTCTCCTCGGCCGCTACCAGCTGAGGACGAGCTTTCCCGTCGAGGAACACAGCGACGCCTATCTGCCCTATGCCGAGATCGCCCGCGCCGCGCCGCAGCTGCGCGACGGCGACTTCATCAACGTCGTGCGCGGCGTCGTGAAGCCCGGCGCGCCGGTCAACGACACCTTCGGCGGCAACGCATGGGTGGGGCATGTCGGCCGGACGGCACGCTGCACATCATCCACTCCGCCGAACCCGCCGTGCGCGAGGAGACCATGGCGCAATTCATCGCCCGGGAAACAGCGCACAACGCCGAACGCGATGCCGCCGGCAAGGCGCGACTCCTCGGCTTCAAGTTTCTCCGTCTGCAGGACGACCCGTGGTCGAAGCTCCGGGAGCTAGACGGCCCCGACGCTCCGCGCGTGACGTTGCCCGACGGCAAGCCGGCCAAACTTTAGGACAAATCAAAGTCCCTTCCGGTGAAGGGTTTGCGCGGATGGTGGACCTTACTGGACTCGAACCAGTGACCTTTTCGATGTCAACGAAACGCTCTAACCAACTGAGCTAAAGGTCCGCAGGAAGCGAGGAGTGAACGATTCGCCCCGGACGGTGCAAGGATATTTCGGGCAGCCGAAGAAAAGCTGTCAGGAGACCGGGCGGGAAGGCGCGGCGGCGCTTGAATCCCCGCTCATTCGTGTCCATTCGTGCTTCCGAAATGCTGCAATCGCTCCGCATCCGCAACCTGGCCCTGCTCGACGAAATCGAGTTGGATTTCGAGACTGGCTTCACCGCCGTGACGGGCGAGACCGGGGCGGGCAAGAGCATCCTCCTCGGCGCGCTGTCCCTGCTGGCCGGGGCGCGGGCGGACAAGACCATCATCCGGCAGGGTGCGCCCGCCACCGAGGTCGAGGCGGCGCTTTTCTTCGCCGACAGCCGCAAGCTCGACGAGGCGCTCACGCGGCTCGACCTGCCGCCGTGTGATGACGGCGTGCTCATCCTCAAGCGCAGCCTGCCGCGCGACAAGGCGCCGAGGATTTCCGTCAACGGCGGCCTCGCCACGCTCACGGCCCTGCAGGAACTCGGCGAGCACTGGATCGACTTCCATGGTCCCGGCGAACCGCGCCGGCTGCTCAAGGAGGGCGGTCAACGCGAACTGCTCGACCTGTTCGCCAGAAACGAGGCGGTGCTCGGGCAATATCAGAAAACCTACCGGCACTGGCGCGAGCTGCTGGACGAACGCGAGCGCCTGCTCGGCGCAGACAAGCTGTCGGCCGAGCAAATCGAGTTTCTCAGGATCCAGCTCGGCAAAATCGACGCCCTTGACCTGACCGAGGAGGCCATTGCGGAGCTCGAACGCGATTTCCAGCGGCAGAACAGCGCGCAGGAAATCATCTCGCTCGCGTCGGGCCTCAGCCACGGGCTGAGCGGGGAGGACGGCCTGCTCGGCCGACTCTCGGCGATTTTGCGCGAGGCGCGCCAGCTTGAGGCGCTTGATGCCGCCAGCAAGCCGCTGGCCGACCGACTGCAGTCCGCCTCGGTTGAACTAGGCGATCTCGACGCCGAGTTCGCCTCGCTGGCTTCGTCGCTGATTTTCGACGCCGAGCAGGCCGCGGCGCTGCAGGAGAAGATGAACTCCTGGCTCGAGCTGAAGCGCAAACATGGCGCCAGGATCGAGGCCGTGCTCGCCGCGCGCGACGAGATGCGCCGCAAGCTGGAGTTGCAGAGCGACGTCGAGGGCTCGCTGGCCAAGCTTGGGAAGCAGATCACCGACGCGCTCAAGGCCGCGAAGAAAGCCGCGGCCGAGCTGCGCGCGACCCGGGAGAAGGCCGCGCTACAATTGGCCAAGGCTGCGGCCAAGGTGATTGTCTCGCTCGGATTCAAGAAGGCGGATTTCCGCGTGTCGCTTACGCCGCTGCCCGAACTCGGCCCGCACGGCGACTGCGGCGTGGAGTTCCTGTTCTCGCCGAACGTCGGCGAGCCGCCGCTGCCGCTGCACCGCATCGCTTCGAGCGGCGAGCTCGCGCGGGTGATGCTGGCCCTGAAGGCCGTGCTGGCGGAGTTGGACGATGTGCCGCTGCTGGTGTTCGACGAGGTGGACGCCAACGTGGGCGGCGAGATCGGGCGGACCGTCGGCGAAAAGATGGCCGACATCGCCCAACGGCACCAAGTGTTGTGCGTCACGCACCTGCCGCAGGTGGCGGCGCAGGCCGCGAATCATTTTGTCGTCACGAAGGACCAGGACGGCGAGCGGGCGTCGGTCGCGATCGAGGCCATCCACGGAAACCGCAAGGAGCGGGTGGGCGAGTTGGCCCGGATGCTCGGCGACCGCAGCGCGAAGAGCGCCGTGGCGCACGCCGAGGAGTTGTTGAAAAGGTAACGAACGGGGCGCCCGCCTTCGCCAAGGCTGCGGCGCGTCAGAACAAGTCCGTCAAGCCGACTTGTTTTGGAAACTCCGCCATTTCGCCAGCGGCATCTGCGCGAGGGCGATGGCGGCGACTTGGGTCAGAATGAAGGCGGCGAGCCACCAGAACGCGGCGTCCATGAAGCCGTAGCTGTGGAGGCCGACCCCGAGCATGTTGGTGCCGAACCAGCTCCAGCTGGTGATGATGTTCCCGAAGATGGCGAGGCCCATCAAGCCGCGCTGCCTGACGAGGCCGCCCCAGCGCGCATGGAGGATGATGGCGTTCCAGAGGACGATCATGACGGCACCGTTCTCCTTCGGGTCCCAGCCCCAGAAGCGGCCCCAGGACTGGTCCGCCCAGATGCCGCCGAGGACGGTGCCGATGAGACTGCAAAGCGTGGCGAAGCACACGATGCCGTAAACCATCCGGGCCAGGGCGTCGGCGGTGCCCCGGTCGAGTGACCGGGTGAGCACGCCGCGGAAAACGTAGATCAGGGCAAGAAAGCCGGCGAGGAAAGTGGCGGCGTAGCCGATGGTGACGACGACGACGTGGGTCGCGAGCCAGAGGTTGGTGTCAAGCACGGCGCGCATCATCTCGAGGGTGTCGCCGCTGAGGGAGAGGTGATGGGCGATGAGGAGGGTGACAAAGCCGATCACGCCGGCGGCAACGGAGCCGATGGCGTTGCGATACGTCCTTTCGAGGATCAGGCACAGCCCGACGGACCCCCAGCCAACGAACAAGGCGGAGGAATAGAGGTTGGTGACCGGGGGGCGCCCCTCCAGCCACATGCGGGTGGCGATGCCGGCGGTCGTGGCGACAAAGGCGAGCAGGGTGAGGTAGAACGCGCTCCGGCCGAGCACGGCCGGCCACCGGAGCCAGGAGCAGAGCGCGAGCAGGAATGCGACGGCGTAAAGCTGCATGCTCTTGTAGAACGGCTCGGCGGAGTTGAAGCGCGTCTCGACATCGCTTTTCGCCAGCTGCGGACCGAAGCGCTTGCCGAGTTGCTCGCGGAAGAGGCGGACGATCTCGTTGAACTGGCCGGCCTCGCGGCCACGCCAGGCGCTGCCAAGGGCGGCGTAGGCCATGACGTTGGGATTCAGACTCTGGGTCTCGAAGGTCTCGAGCAGCGCGTGGCCGGCGGTCCGCCAGGCGGTCGGATTGGGCTCGCTGGCATCGGGCGGGATGGTGAGCAGGTAGCCGTGCTTGTCCATGATGTCGTAGCGTTCGGCGGCGGCGAGCAGGGCTTGAAAAGCCGCCTCGTCGTGCGGCTCGCCCTTCTGGCGGGCGCGGACGGCGGTGATGCCGGCGGGCAACCCTTGCTGAAAGCGCAGGATTTCGGAGAGAAATCCGGCGGAGTCGGGCATTTGCACGCTGTGCTTGAGGCGCTGGTAGAGCATGACGCGCTCGCGCAATTGCACGACGGCCTTCTGGAAGCCGGTGCGCAGTTGCGGGTCGATGGGCTCGGCCAACTGGGCCTGCCGGTCAAGCTCGGCCAGCTTGGGCTGCAGCTGGTTGAAGGAGAAACGGGTGCGGGTGCCGGGCACGAAGTCGGCGAGCGCCAGCGTGCGCAGGATCGCGCTGTCGTAGCGGATCCGGGTGTCAGCCTCCGTGATGCCCATGAGCGTGAGCAGCTCGGGCGAGTCGGTGGCGCTGAGGCGGAAAGTGGGATAGGTGTCGGCCTTGGCGGGATTGAACAGCACGTCGGCCAGCCACTCAGCGGGCGTGGCGACGAAGGGCTCGGCCACGGTCGGATCGCTGACGCGCTGGCGGCCCTGCAACATGAGCAGGGAGGTGCGGGCGACGGTGTCGAGCGGCTTGAGGCGGCCGTTGACCAGCACGGGCAGCCGACCGAAGGCGGCGAGGTCCATCGCGCCGGTGTTCTTCTGCGGACGCAGCGAGGACGCCAGCCAGCCGGCGGCAAGGATGAGCACGATGAGCGGGATCCAGCGGTTCATGCTGAAAGTAGCGAGTAGCGGGTAGCGGGTAGAGAGTAGGAGGAAAGTGACATGGAGGTGATGCTCGCTGCCCACTATCCGCTACTCTCTACAGCGGCGGCGGAGCGCTGGCGGACGAAGCCGAGGAGGTGGATGCCGAATTGGACGAGCAGGCCGAGGGCCATCATGATGCAGGAGATGTAGGGCAGCACCCAGCCCGGGTTGCGCACCACTTGGAGGATGCTCACCTTGTCGCCCTTTTCAAAGCTGGCCTGGTAGAACGTCAGCCCGGCATGGCGCAGCGGGTTGTTCATGTAGATGAGCACCTCGCGGTCCTCGCGGGCATCGTCGGTCTTGAGGTGGATGCGGCTGGCAAAGTTCTTGGGGATATCAGTGCCGGCGTATTTCTCGTGGGTGAAGTCGAGCAAGGTGAGCGCGAACGGATAATAGTAGCGCTTGAAGCGGAGGGCGATTTCCCAGGTGCGGCCGGCGTAGTCGAATTTCTGCGGCATCCCGAGCAACGGCGAGACCAGCCAGGTGCCCAGAGAGCCCTCGGGGCCCACGAACTCGAGGTGGGCGGCGGGGGCGTTGCGTTCGTCCTGCTTGTAAGTGAGGCGGAGCGGGGTGACGGCCACGCGCGGGCCGATGCCGGCGGTGGCGAGGGGGCCCGTTGCGGCCTGCTGGCCGCCCGGGGCAGGCTGGTTGCGCATCGCGAGCGCGGCGTTGGGGTAGTAGTCGCGGATGCGGATCTGAAACGGGAGCTTGGGGTGCTGGATGGAACCGCCGTCGGCGAGCACGGCCTCGGGGATGGCGACGACCTCGTTGAATTCAGGGTTGGTGGTGTCGAGGATGGCGAGCTCGTTGATCCGGTAGCTCTCGGAGTAGCGCATGGTCCCGCCCTCGGGGAGGCGCATGTTGCTCTCCACCTGCTGCAGGCTCGTGATGAGCTCGCCCAGCAGCAGCAGGATGAGGCCGAGGTGCGTGAGCTGGATGCCGGCCTTCTTCCACTCGAGCTTGAAGCGGTAGAGGTGCGCCGCGACGAGATTGAGGATCAGCAGGCCGCCAAGGAAGTAACCGCCGGGGAAGACCGGCACGGGTATCGCGGTGCCGGGGATGTTCTCGAGCACGAAGAAGGTGTGGAAGAACTTCTCCTGCACGCCCCAGATGCCGAGCTGCACCTGCGCCAGCGTCGCCCAAAAAATCAGGACAATCGACAGGGCGAGCAATACCACGGTCAGCTTGAGGGAGACGAAGAAGTCGCGGAACTGGCGGACGAGCGGTGTCATGGTTCAGCGCGGGCGGACGGTGCGAAGGAACTCGAGGAACGCGGGCTTCTCCCGGGCCACGAGGGCGTCCGGCCCCAGCAGCTTGAAGAACCAGGTTTCGCCGCCATGCGGCACGACAGCACCGAGGATGCGGGTCGGGGTGCCGTTGGCGGTGCCGGCGAAATCCACCACGTCCACATGCAGCGCGCCAATATCCAGGTGCTCGCGGTGGGCGTCGAGCTGGTCGGCGGCCAGCGGAGGCAGGGCGATCTGCCCGCGCCAGCGGTTGATGTTCGCCAGGAGGCCGCCGGTGTCGCCCGGAAAAGCGGTGATGGAGAGGTCGGCCTCGGCGCCGTCGCCCTTGACCGCAAAGCTGCCTTTGCGCATCGGGCCGGCGGGTTTGGCGGCCCAGTGCGCCGGGGCCGCCCAAGTGAGGCTGTCGCTGCCCGTGGGGACGGCGGTGTTGGCCATGGCGGCTTCGCCGCCCGCCGGGCTGCCGACGGGCGGATGGTCGGCGGGCAACTGCCCGGAGGCGTCCGCCCCAGGCAGGACAGCGACGGGATCCTTGGGGGCCCGGTAGGTCGTGATCTCGCGGTCGCGGCAGCCGCTCGACAGGAGCAGGAGCAGCATGGCGCAGGCAAGGGGACGGGTGGACATGGCTGGCTCTCACATTAGTGTTCCCCGGAGAACCGCAATCCAATCCGGCAGCTATCAGCCGGGCGGTGCCCGACAATTAGTTGCGAGATTTTGGCTGCCAAACATCAGCGAGCACTTAGGCAAGTAGGCATGCAGGTCACGCCGCTGGGCGACAACGCGCTGGTGCTGGAATTGGGGACCGTCATTGACGAGTCCACGCACCGGCGTGTGCAGACGGCCTGGCGGGCGCTGGCGGCGGCGCCGTTGCCAGCAGTGAGTGAACTGGTGCCGGCCTACACGACGGTCACGGTCTTCTACGATCCCTGGGCGGCGGTGCAGGCCGGGGCCCCGGCGCTGGGCATTGCCGACTGGCTGGGTGGCTTGGTGCGGGAACGGCTGAAGAACCCGCCGAAAATGGAGAAGGCGAAGCCGCGCGTGGTGGACGTGCCCGTGTGCTACGGCGGCGAGCACGGCCCCGATCTCGCGCGGGTGGCGGCGCAGGCGAAACTGTCGCCCGAGGAGGTCATCAAGCGCCACGCAAAGGCCGATTACCTCGTGCATCTCATCGGTTTTGCGCCGGGCTTTCCATATTTGGGCGGCTTGCCGAAGGACTTGCACACGCCGCGCCACGCCAAGCCCCGCATGGTGGTGCCGCCCGGTTCGATCGGCATCGGTGGCGAACAGACCGGCATCTACCCGCTGGCGACGCCCGGCGGCTGGAACCTGATCGGC
>JBDHQK010000217.1:0-2918 GCA_039807025.1 Lacunisphaera sp. | reverse complement strand
TTATCCCCTGGAAGGTGCGCCTCGACCGCCTCAAGGCCTTCGCCCTCGGCCTGCCCCACACCGCAGTGGTCAAGCAGTGGGGTGAGACCCTGGTGTTCAAGATCGGCGGCAAGATGTTCATGATCGTCTCGCTGGACGGCGACATCGCCGAGGCCATCGCCTTCAAATGTTCCCCCTCCGACTACCAGCGCCTGACCACCGAGGTGGACGGCATCCGCCCGGCCTCGCACAATCTCCACAAGGCACACTGGGTGACGCTGGAGGACCCCGAAGCCCTGACCGAGACCCAGCTAAAGGCCCAAGTCCGGGCCGCCTACGGCCTGATCCGGGCGGCCCTGCCCAAGAAGCTCCAGGCCGCGCTGGAGGGATAAATTTGCCTGATTCCGGGCACGATGCCGCGCCTTCGCCTACCGGAGCATGACCCGTGAAAAACCCGGACAGCCCGCCGAAACAGGCTTTGCGCGCGCGCGGCTTTCCCTCATCGTGTCCGTTTCGTGTCCACCACTGCCGACCATCCCACCGCCGCCCCGGCCAAGCCGCTCTCGCTCGGCGTCATTTTCCTGACGCTCTACATCGACCTCATCGGCTTCTCGATCTTCTTCCCGCTCGGGCCGGAACTGCTCAAATACTACATCGCGCACGAGAGCGCCGGCGGCCTCTTTGCCACGATTTTCGGGCGGCTGGAATCCCTCGCCGTTGCCACCCATGCGCCGGCGCTGGCGCTCGGCGCGCTCTTCGCCGGGTTGCTCGGCTCGGTGTATTCGCTCATGCAGTTTGTCTTTTCCCCGGTGTGGGGCGCCCGCTCCGACCGGGTGGGCCGCCGGCCCGTGCTGCTGGTCACCATCGCGGGCAATGCCCTGAGCTTCCTCGTCCTGTTCTTCAGCAGCTCGTTCACGCTGTTCCTGTTCAGCCGGATCGTCAGCGGCATCATGGGCGGGAACCTCGCGGTCGCCATCGCCGCCGTGTCGGATGTCACCACGCGGGAGAATCGCGCCAAGGGCATGGGGGTGGTCGGGGTCGCCTTCGGCCTGGGCTTCCTCACCGGCCCGGCCATCGGCGGGCTCACCGCCCACCTCAGCCTGCTCGACCACTTCCCGGCCCTGGCGCGTTGGGGCGTGCACCCCTTCAGCGTGCCCGCGGGCATCGCCGCCGGCCTCTGCGTGATCAACCTGCTCTGGATCCATGCCCGCTTCACCGAGACCCTGCCGCCCGAGAAACGCGGGGCCGCGCTCCCGGCCCGCGTGCGCAACCCGTTGCGCGCCCATCTCGCCCTGCCCGACCGCACCCTCCGGCGCGTCAACTTGGTGGGCTTCGGTGTGACGTTCTGCTTCAGCTTTTTTGAGACGATCATCAGTTTCTTCACCGCCGACCAACTCGGCTTCAACCCGCGCCAGCTCACGATGGTGTTCATCTACCTCGGGGTGGTCTCGATCCTCACCCAGGGCGTGCTCGTGCGGCGAGCCGTGCCGGTGATCGGCGAGAGGCGCACGGCGCTGGCCGGCATGGGGCTGCTGGCCGCCAGTTTCGTGGCGCTGGGTCTCAGCGTCGGGGTCGCACGCTCCGTGCCGCTGATGTATCTCGTGCTGACGTTCTGCGCCGTCGGCTCGGGTTTTGCCAACGTCGGCCTCTCCTCGCTGGTCTCGCTCTATGCGTCGCCGGAGGAGCAAGGGCGCATCACGGGCATCTACCGCTCGCTCGGCTTCCTCGCCCGCGCCGCCAGCCCCGTGGTCGCCGGCGTGCTGTTCTTCGAGGTCGGGGGCACCATCACCTTCGCCCTCGCCGGGGCCGGGCTGGCCCTCCCCTTCATTTTCGGCCTGGCCCTGCCCCAGCCGCACAAATGACCGCGGGCGGCCTATCACGAATTTCGGGCGGGCCCGCCTGGCGGCGAAGCGCCCGCCGATTTCTGGTCGCTGCCATCTGCCTGCTGGTCTTCTCCGGCTGTTCCACCGTCTCCCGCCGCGGACCGGGCCGGACCGTGGTGGAAGTCCGGCCCGCCGTCCTGCCCGCGCAGCTCGTCTCCAATTTTTTTGTCGTCGAGGCGCATCTGGACGGCGGCGCACCTTACCGCTTCCTCGTCGATACCGGCTCCACCGTCAGCTACGTCACGCCCCAACTCGCGCAGCGCTTCGCTGTGAAGGAGAAAAAGGGCGCGGCCCCGCGCCTCGTCCGGGTGCGCTCGGCCAACGGCGGGGAAATCACGCTCCCCGCCATCACCCTGCGCCAGCTCCGGCTCGGCGCGTCGCTGTTCGAGCGGGTGCCGGCGCTGGCCTACGATTTCAGCGACCTGTCCAGCCACCTCGGCCTGCAGATTGACGGCATCATCGGCTTCCCGGTTTTTCAGAACACACTCCTCACCCTGGATTATCCCGGGCAGCGTCTGATCATCGCACCCGCACCCGCCACCTACGCTCCCCCGCCCCGGCAAACACCGCGCGTCTCGACCCTGACCTTCAGCAACCAGCAGGGCGTGCCGCTTATCCCGATCCAGCTGGGCAACGAGTCTTTCGTCGTGCTCATCGACTCCGGCAGCGACGGCAGCCTGAGCCTGAATCCCGCCGGACTGCACCCCCAGTTTTCGCACGGACCGCGCGCGGGCACCCTCATCTCCTCGCTGCAGGGCGACCGCCCGCAGCTCACCGGCCGCCTCAGCCAGAGCCTGCTTATCGGCACCCACACCATCGCCCAACCCATCGTGGATCTCACCGACCAACTCTCGTCCCTCGGCGGCGAGATCCTCCGGCATTTCGCCGTCACCTTCGACCAGCGCCGCAACCTGGTGACCTTCACCCGCGACGCCGACGGCCCGGTCGCCATGGAGCCGCGCCGCCACACCGGGCTTTCCTTCGCCCGCTCGCCCGCCTACTGGCGGGTTCTGACGGTCATCCCCGACACGCCGACGGCGGCGCTGCCGGTGCAGG
>JBDHQK010000216.1:0-2973 GCA_039807025.1 Lacunisphaera sp. | reverse complement strand
CCTTCATGACGAACTCCACGTGCTCCAGCGCGGTGACGTCGGCCAGCGGGTCGCCGCGCACGGCGATGAGGTCGGCGTAGAAGCCCGGGGCGAGGCGGCCGACCTTGTCGGGCCAGCCGATCAGCTCGGCGGCGCTGGTGGTGGCGGCCTGGATGGCCTGCATCGGTGTCATGCCCCACTTGACCATGTGGAAGAACTGCTTGGCGTTCCAGCCGTGCGGATAGACGCCGGAGTCGGTGCCGTAGGCGATCTTGCAGCCGGCATGGAACGCCTTCTGGAAGTTTTCCCGCTGGGTGCGGCCGACGAGGCGCTCCTTCTCGAGGATTTTCTCCGGGTAACCGAGGCGGCCGTATTCGGCTAGGATGTAGTCATCGTTGTAGATGTCGAAGACCAGCCAGGTGCCGTGCTGTTTCGCGAGTGTGATGCCCTCGTCGTCGATGAAGCTGGCGTGCTCGATGGAGGCGACGCCCGCGCGGATGGCGCGCTTGATGCCCTCGGTGCCGTGGGCGTGGGCGGCGACCTTCCGGCCCCACATGGCGGCCTCGTCCACGATGGCCTTCATCTCCTCGGCGGAATACTGTGGCGCGCCGACGGACTCCTCCTCGGAGAGCACGCCGGCGGTGGCGATCATCTTGATGACGTCGGCGCCATATTTGATGTTCTCGCGGACTTTCTTGCGGACGGCGTCCACCCCGTCCGCCACGCCACCGATGCTGCCCTCGAAGCGGAGGTAGGGGGACATGCCGTTGATGTCGCCGTGGCCGCCGGTGGCGCTGAGGGCTGGACCGCTGGCCAGGATGCGCGGGCCGGGAAGCTTGCCCGCGTTGATGGCGTTGCGCAGGGCAAAATCCACGTAGTTGTCGGCACCGACGTTGCGGATGGTGGTGAAGCCCGCCTCGAGAGTGCGCCGGGCGTAGAGGTGTGCGGTGATGGCTTCGTCAATCGGCGACCGGCGGAAGAGGTCCTCGTAGAAATTCTCCGGCTGGCTGGTGACGTGGGTGTGGCAGTCGATGAGGCCGGGCAGGATTGTCGCGCCACCGAGATCGATGGTGCGGGCGGCCGCACCGGCGGGAATCACCTTTCCGGTGTCGGTGGCGGGCACGACGGCCTTCACGCGTTCGCCCTCGATGATCACAGCCTGGCCGGCGAGGATACGGCCGGTCACCGGATCGACCAGGCGCGCGGCTTTGACTATGACCCAGGACGAGACTTTGGCCTCGTTGGTGTCGGCCGGAGGTGAGGCGCGCAGCGTGGGCAGCAGGCTGAGGGTGGCAAGGATCAGGGCGGGGACGAAGGAAGCACGCATACGCCCACACTGCGGATAATCTTCAGCCAGACAAAACTAAAGTCGGCTCGCGGCGGATTTCGGCGCTTTGCCGAGTGCTCGCTCGTAATAGATGAGCGGAACCTCGCGGTCGGTGGCGCACCCCGTCTCGCCCAGCCGCACTTCGCATAAAACGATCCGGCGTCGGCGCGATGGCTTCGGCGTCCTCCGTGGTGGAGGATTGGAGTTTCAGGCGCATGGGCCGGCTGCAAGCGATGCAGGCATGGGTGTCGTGGATGTGCGCGGAGATCGTCGGGGGGCCGGGTCCAGCCGGATTGGAGGATGCGAGTGCTTACCTGGCTTGCTCGAGGGGCAGGGCGTGGAGCTTCAGATCGGGATTTTTCTCCTCAAAATATCTGAGAGTCCAGTCGTTGGGGAAGAGCACGACCGGGTTCT
The DNA here is from genome assembly GCA_039807025.1 of Lacunisphaera sp. Taxonomy (GTDB): domain Bacteria; phylum Verrucomicrobiota; class Verrucomicrobiia; order Opitutales; family Opitutaceae; genus Lacunisphaera. The sequence goes on along the minus strand of JBDHQK010000216.1, from coordinate 1,253 downwards.
CGAACTTGTCGGCGCCGAAGCTCACGCCGGTGGCGACGATGAGGCGGCTCGGGTCCTTGAGCGCGGGGTGCGGCTCGACCCAGCGGAGCAGCGTCCAGGGGGCCGGCGTGAGGCGCGACTCGGCGCCGTATTCACTTTGGAGGCGCCATTGCACGACTTCGAACTGCAGCGGACCGACGGCCGCGAGCAGGGTGGCGCCCGGCGGGGCGTTCTTGGCAGTGAACGACTGCACGACGCCTTCCTGCAGGAGCTGCTCGAGGCCGGCGCGGTATTTCTTGGCGTCGCCGGTGTTGGGGTTGGCGATGTAACTGAACACCTCGGACGGGAAACGCGGGATCTCGTCATAGCAGATGGTGCGGTCCTGGGTGAGGGTGTCGCCGATGCCGAACTCGCCGTGCCCGACGAGGCCGATGACGTCGCCCGGCCAGGCCTCGTCCACCGTCTCGCGCTCGCGGCCGAAGAGCTTGTGCGAGGAGGAGAGGCGGACGGACTTGCCGGTGCGCTGGTGGGTGACGACCATGTCGCGCTCGAACTTGCCCGAGCAGACGCGGCAGAAGGCGATGCGGTCGCGGTGCTTGGCGTCCATGTTGGCCTGAATCTTGAAGATGAAGCCGGAGAACTTCGGATCGTCCACCGGCACCACGCGCGCGGCTGTCGGCTGCGGAAAGCCCGGCACGGCGACGCTGACGGATCTGCGCGGGGCGGGAGGCACGGAGTCATGGAGGAAGCCGTCGAGCAGGAGCTGGATGCCGAAATTGTTCACGGCGGAGCCGAAATACACAGGCGTTTGCTGGCCGGCCTGCACGGACTTCAGGTCAAACGGGTGGCCGGCGCCATCGAGCATCTCCAGCTGTTCCTTCACCTGCGCGAAGGTGTAGTCGTCGAGCTTGCCGCGCACGGCGTCGTCGTCGAGCGAGGTCACGTTGACCGGCGCCTGGAACTTGCCGCCAGGGACGCGCTCGAAGAGGTGGACCTGTTTCGAGCGGCGGTCAAAGACGCCTTTGAAGGACGGGCCGTTGCCGAGGGGCCAGATGACGGGCGAGGCCTGTAGGCCGAGGACGTTCTCGAGTTCGTCGAGCAGGTCGATCGGGCTGCGGGTGGGCCGGTCGCACTTGTTCATGAACGTGAAGATGGGCACGCCGCGGCGGCGGCAGACCTCGAAGAGCTTGCGGGTCTGCGTCTCGACGCCCTTGGCGGCGTCGATGACCATGACCGCCGCGTCCACGGCGGTGAGCACGCGGTAGGTGTCCTCG
>JBDHQK010000043.1:0-19025 GCA_039807025.1 Lacunisphaera sp. | reverse complement strand
GCGCTTCCACGACGCCCTCCAGAAGAAGGAGGAGGCCTTCTCGCTCTTCAACCTCGGCTACCTCGACCTTGAAAACCGCGCCGCCGCCGAGCAGATCTTCTGGCAGATCTGCGAAAAGATCGATCAGGAGGGCGAGAAATCCGGCTACCAGCCCGAGGAACTCCACGAGCTCAAGAAGCTCCTCGCCGACCAATACGTCTGCAATTTCTCCGTCTTCCAATCCCTCCTCGACTCGTGGGCGCTCAAGCAGCTCTTCCCCATCACGCCACTGCACCGGCTCAAGGAAAAGCCCACGGTCAACGCCACCCTCGTGGACATCACCTGTGACTCGGACGGCAAGGTCGGCAGCTTCATCGACCTGCAGGATGTGAAGGATTACATCACGCTCCACCCGCTCAGGCACAACGAACCCTATTACCTCGGCATCTACCTGACCGGCGCCTACCAGGACATCATGGGCGACCTCCACAACCTCTTCGGCCGCGTCAACGAGGTTCATGTCTTCCTCGAGGACGACGAGCCCAACGGTTATTACATCGAGGAGGCGCTCGCCGGCTCGCGCATCGCCGACGTCATCGAGGGCGTGCAATACCAGTGGGAGGAGCTCTGCCGCCGCATCAAGCAGCAGATCGACCACGCCACGAAGAAGGACCTCATCAAGCCCCGCGAGGGCGTGCGCCTCGTCGAGTTCTACGAGTCCCAGATGCTCGCCAAGACCTACCTCAACATCGAGTATAACGGCGCAAAGCAGTCGCGGTAGCGCCCGGCCGCACGCGGTGCAGCCACCGGGCCGTCCGCCCGGGCCCGGTTAATTTTCATCGGCTTTCAACTTGCTGGAGCGGACTGGCGGACCTTGCTGGAGGCGCCATGACCCGTCCACCCCGGCTGCACGTTTCCTGTCTCGCGCTCACCCTCCTCGCCACCCTGCCCTGCTTTCCGCTCGCCGCGGCGGACCAGATTCCGCAGGTCGATTTCGGCTACGCCTTCGGCCCGCCGCACCGCATCACCGTCGCCCCGCCGGACAGTGGCGACAAGACCCTCGTCGACTGCGAGCCGGGCAAGGTCACGCTTTCGTGGAGCTACGACAACCTGCTCAACTTTCCCGTCGCCAATTTCTTCGGCCCGCAGACGCAGTGGAAGCTGGTCCTCCAGCCCGTCATCGACGGACAGAAGGCCGAGAAATCCACCTGGCGCCGGCTCGACGACTGGCTGCCGGGCCTGTCCGCCGAGTTCGCGCATCCGGCCGTCCACACCACGCTGGAGGTCATCGGCGGCCAGCGCGCCGCGCTTGTGCGCGTGACGTTCACCAATCTCGATCCGGCGGCCCCCCACCGCGCCGCCGTTGAATGCGGCGTGCCGGGCAATTGGAAGGGTGTCCTGCCCGCGTTTGTTGATCCCGGTCTGGCCGGCAACGCCCGCGACGCCCTCGTCGCCGGCTGGATGGCCCGCGCCGACCGTGTGCTCGTCGCCGCCCTCGGCGGCGAGGACTACCCGCTCGCCGCCAACACCCTCGCCCCGACGGTCCAACTCCAGCCGCGTGAGACCAAGGTCATCTGGCTCGTGCGCCCCTACCGCGTCTACGAGTCCATGCTCCCGGAGCTGCGCCGCCGCGCCTGGGCCGCCGAATTTGCCGACGCCAAGGCGACGTGGCAAAAACTGATCGCCCGCACCACCCGGCTGCAACTCGCCGATCCCGGCGTCCGGCACGGCTTCTACGCCGGTCTCGCCGACATTTTCATCATGCGCGAGCCCGTCCCCGGCGACTACCTCGGCACCCTCCCCGGCACCGAGCTCTACCGTGCGGCCAATCCCTGCGAGGCCGCCATCGCCTGCGTCGCCCTGAGCCAGGCCGGGCTGCCCGTGGAAGCCGCCGAAGGCTACCGCCTCGCGCTCGACCTCCAGAACTTCGACGGTTGCTGGTCGGAGACCTCGGGCTGGGCGCGCACCGGCTGGATAGCGGCGGGCCTCAAGAGCTGGTTCATCATGGAACACTACCGCAACACCCGCGACCGTGACTTCCTGGCCAACATCTTTCCGCGCATGCTCGCCAGTTCCCGCTGGCAGGAGCGCGCCCGCCAGCGCAGCCGCGTGCTGGTCGACGGCGCCAGGCCGCTCAACTACGGGCTGCTCCCCCGGGGCATGGGCGACGGCGGCCTCAAGAATGATGACAGCCTCTACGGCGTCTTCCTCCCTCCCAACATCTGGGCCGTATATGCGGACCAGCTCACGCTCGAAGCCGCCGAGATTCTCGGCCGGCCGGCCGAGGCCGCCGAGGTCCGCCGGATCTACGAGACGGCCCGCGCCGATCTCCTCGACACCCTGCGGCGCGGCGCCATCGCGGAGAACGGCTACCGGTGGATCCCCGGCGTGGCCGGCAAGACCAGCGGCAGCCGCTGGGGCGCGCTCAACGCCGCCTACCCCTTCCGCCTCCTCGCGCCCGACGACGAACTCATCACCGGCACCATCCGCAAGATGGAAGCCAAGATGAGCCCCGGCGGCATCCCCATGCACACCGGCTGGATGGAGGAAGGCATGTGGGTCGCCATCACCTTGGACAACCTCGCCGAGACGCTTCTCCTCCGCGGCGAATCCGACGCAGTCGCCCGCTACCTCTACGCCACGCTGAACCACGCCACGCCGCTCTACTCCTGGAGCGAGGAACGCGGGCCCGAGCCCGGCGCGCCCAAGATCGTCGGCGACCGCCAGCACCTCTGGACCCCGATCGCCGTCGTCCGCCTGCTGCGCGATTCGCTCGTGTTCGAGGACGGCGACACCCTCCACCTCGCCCGCGGCGCCGACCGTTCCTGGCTCGCCCGCGGCCCGCTCGGCGGCACCGGCTTCATCACGCACTTCGGCCCGGTCGCCTATACGCTCACCCAGGCCGACGCCAACCACGTCAACGGCGAGGTGGCCCTCACCGCCGACCGCCGGCCCGCCGCCGGCCGGAAGGTCACCGCCGTGGACGATCCCGCGCCCGCGTCCTCCCCGACGGCGAGACCATCGCGTGGACCGGCCCCGCCGCCCGGCTCCGCTTCACCGCCACCGTCCGGTGATCCGCCCCAAGTCGGCGGGCGCAAAGTCCGCTTGATGACCTTGGCAATCGCGCCGCCGGCCCGTCCCTCAAAAGAGGGGTTTATGATTATTAATTTGGCTCGGGGCATTTTCCCGGCCAGCAACTTCACCGTGCATACCCTCCTCCGCTCCCTCCGTTGCCTTTCCCTGCTCGCCCTCGCCGCCGGCCTGGCCACCGGTCTCCGGGCCGCCGAGCCGCCGCTGGCCGGCGCCATCGACTCCACCCTCGCCACCTCGGCGAAGCAATACGAGTGGATGCTGGCCCATCTGCCGGCCGACCCGGCCAAGCCGCTCCCCCGCACCTTCGAGCACGGCAAGCTCGTGACCATCCCGTCGGCTGACTGGACCAGCGGGTTCTTCCCCGGCTCGCTCTGGTATCTCTACGAGGCCACGGGCGACGCCAAGTGGCGCGCTTCCGCCGAAAAATTCACCGCCTATCTCGAGCCGGAGCAACACAACACCCGCACGCACGACGTCGGTTTCATGCTCTATTGCAGCTACGGCAACGGCCTGCGCCTAACCGGCAACGCCGCCTACAAGTCCGTCCTGCTCAATGGCGCCAAGTCCCTCAGCACGCGCTTCAATCCCACCGTCGGCGCCATCAAGTCCTGGGACCACGGCGTCGGCCAGTTCACCTACCCCGTCATCATCGACAACATGATGAACCTCGAGCTCATGTTCTGGGCCGCGCGGGAGGATCCGGTCGGACCGTATCGCACCATCGCGCTCCGCCACGCCGATACCACCCTGCAGAATCATTTCCGTGCCGACCACAGCACCTTTCACGTCGTCGATTACAACCCACAGACCGGCCAGGTCATCAAGAAGGTCACCCATCAGGGCATCACCGACGATTCCGCTTGGGCCCGCGGCCAGGCCTGGGGGCTCTACGGCTACACCGTGATGTATCGCGAGACCAAGGACCCGCGCTACCTCGCGCAGGCGCAGCAGATCGCCGCTTTCGTCGTGGGCCACCCGCGCCTCCCGGCCGACAAGGTGCCGTATTGGGACTTCGATGATCCGAAGATTCCGTCCGCCCCTCGCGACTCGTCCGCCGCCGCCATCATCTGCTCCGCGCTGCTGGAACTCCGTAGCTACGTTGATGCCGCCACCGCCGCCACCTACACCGCCTTCGCCGAGGCGCAGCTCCGCAGCCTCGCCTCACCCGCCTATCTGGCCGAGCCCGGCACCAACGGCGGCTTTCTCCTGAAACACGCCACCGGCAATCATCCCAAGAACAGCGAAATCGACGTCCCCATCAACTACGGCGACTACTACTTCCTCGAGGCCCTGCTCCGGGCCCGGAACGCGCGCTAGAGCGATTTAGTTTTTCGCGTCCGAATCCGGTCGTTGCGAAGGGCGGAGGACGAAGCAATCCAATCGCTTCGACAAGCTCAAGGTCTCGAACTTCTCAAGAGACGGGATCCTCGGCGCCGCGATTCACCCATGCGTTTATGCGCGGAACGGCGCGCCCAGCGGTCGCGCCCTAATTTTTAGGGGCCTCTGCGGCTCATTCTGCGGGCTGATGGAGACGAATGTCGTCAGCCGTGCGACGGCTGTTCAGATCCGTGCTGCGCTTGCGCAGTTGCCGGTCCATCTTATCGATGAGTTCGTCGATGGCCTTGTAGGCATCCTCACTCTCCGCAGTCACGTGCATATCCGGCCCGCCGATTTCGATATGCCCCTTCGCCGCATAGCGCGTCACGGTCGTGGTGTGACGCGGCTCCACGTTGATGCGGATGCGCACGATGCGGGGTTCATGCCGCAGGAGCCGCTCCGCCTTCGTGGTGATCACCGATTTCATGGCCTCGGTCAGCTCGAGGTGAACGCCGCGTAGGATTAGTTTTTCGTCCATGTTGGGGGTGGGTTCGGGTTTCAAGAGGTGGAAGTAATCGCAATATACTCATTTCTCCGCCGATGGCAACGCCTGCGGCCAAATAGCTGCGCCGGCCACGGAAGGGTGATACTCACCCCGTGTTCTTCAATCCGCCGGCAATGCCATTGACCGTCAGCTCCAGCACGGCGCGGATGCCCTCGCGATCAGCCTTCTTCAGTCGGCTGCCGCGCCGGCGCTTAATCATCTCGACCTGCAGGTAATTGAGCGGGTCCACGTATGGATTGCGCAGCTTGATGGAGCGGGCGAGCACCGGCTCGTTCTCCAGCAGCTCGGCCTGCCCCGTGATCGCCAGCACCGCCTTCTCGGCGAGGCGGAACTCCCCGGTGATGCGGCCAAACACGCGGTCGCGAACGCCTTCGTCCTCGACCAGCGAGGCATAGACCCCAGCGATGGACATGTCGGCCTTGCACATCGTGAGCTGGGCGTTGGCGATCGCGGTCTGGAAGAAAGGCCAGCGCTGATACATCTCGCGCAGCAGCTTCACGCCCGCCGGGCCGCGGCGGAGGATGACGTCCAGCCCCTGCCCGAGGCCATACCAGCCGGGAAAATTGAACCGGCTCTGCATCCACGAGAACACCCAGGGAATCGCACGCAGGTCGGACACCGTCACGCTGCCCTTCCGCCGGTAGGTTGGGCGCGATCCGAAGTTCAGTTCACTGATGTCGTCGATCGGTGTGGCTTGCCGCCAGAACGTGAGGAACTCCGGGTCGTCATGCACGCAGGCCCGGTAGGCCGCCAGCGAAGCGGCGCTCATCTCCTCCATCGCCTGCACCCAGCGCTTCGGCAGCCTGCGGGCGCCTTTTTGCGCCTCATTGGCGCCGAGCAACACGCCGTAGGCCATCTGCTCCAGCACGCGGTGCGCGAGGTCAACATCGTGATAACGGGTCGAGAGCACCTCACCCTGCTCCGTCACGCGGATGCCGCCATCCTTCAGACCGACGGGCTGGGCCAGGATGGCCTTGGCCGCCGGGCCGCCGCCGCGCGCGATGCTGCCGCCGCGTCCGTGGAAGAGCGTGATGCGCACGGCGTGTTTCTTGCACACCGCCATGATGGCGTCCTGCGCCTGGTAGAGTGCCCAGTTCGCCGTCAGGTAGCCGCAGTCCTTGTTGCTGTCCGAATAGCCGAGCATCACATGTTGGTGGCCACCTTGCCGCGCGAGTTCGGTCGCGTAGGCCTCGTTGCCAAACAGCGCCGCGAGGATGGCTGGCGCCCGCTGCAGATCGTCGAGCGTCTCGAAGAGCGGCGCGATGGGCAGCCGCACACCGGCCAACGTCTGCAGGAACTGCACCTCGAGCACGTCGGACACCCCGTTCGTCATGCTGATGATGTAGATGCCGAGCGACTCGGGGCCGAACTCCGCCTGCGCGCGCACGGCCAGGCGCAGCGGGTCGAGCACCACGCGCACATCGTTGGCAAAGCCGGCCAGCTTCCGGTCGTCGAGTTCGCCCGCCTCCGCGATCGCCGCCGCTAGCAACGCTTGCTTGTCGCCCTCCTCCAACTGCTCGTAATCGGGCCGGCCAAGCAGTTCCGCCACGGCCTTGGCGTGCCACGCGGAATGCTGGCGCAGGTCGAGACGGGCCATGCCAAGGCCAAAGATGTCCACGGCGGTGAGCGCCTCCTTGAGCGCGCCGTCCGCCAGCGGTGCCGCCCGTCCGCGGCGCAGGTCGGCTTCAATGGCGGTGAGTATCTTCCGCACGTTTGCGGCGGTCACGCGCCCGGCTTTTGGTTCGGGCTTCAACAGGTCGGCATCCGCCTGCGCCATCAATTGTTCGCGCAGGCTGCTCAGGATGATGCGATACGGCTCGCGGGGATAGCGTGCCCCCACCCGGCTCATGAGGTCGGAGGATGCGCGGCATTCCTCGGCCATGCGCTGGATGACCGGCGCGAACTTCGCGCGCCGGTCGGACACGGTAATGGAGCCGGCCAGGTTGGAAAGCGTCTCGGCGAGCTTCTTGATCGCCATGCGCCGGTTCATGCGCAGCACCTCGGCCGTGACGCCCGCGGTCACGCCGGGGTTGCCGTCGCGATCGCCGCCGATCCACGAACCGAAGGACAGCCAGCGGCGCGGCGCCTTCACCCCGGGATAATAACGGTCGAGCGCACCCTGCAGCTCCTCGTGCAGGCGCGGCAGCAACTGGAAGAGCGTCCGATCGAAATACCACAGCCCCGTCCGCGCCTCGTCGGCTACCTCGGGCCGCTCGGTGCGGCTGCGGTCCGTGAGCCACAGCGAGACGATCTCGCGCTTGATGTCATCCGGCGCGTGCTGGATTTCCTCGAGGGTGTGACGCCGGAGGATGTCACCCAGCGTCGCCAGCTTCTCGAGCATGGTCCGGCGTTTGGACTCGGTCGGATGCGCCGTGAAAACGAGCTCAATGCTGAGCTGCCTGACGATCTTCTGCACGCGGACCCGCGGCACACCGGCCGCCTTCAACTCGCGCACCGCGGCCTCGATCGATTCGCGCATCGGCTCGCTGGCCTGCCCCGCTGCCACCGCCTGCCGGTGCCTTTGGTTGCGCTCGCGGAGGAGCCGGATGCGGAAGTTCTCCTCGGCAAGGTTGACCAGCTCGAAATAGAGCGTGAAGGCCATCGCCTGGTTCAACGCCTCGGCGGGCGTGAGCCGGGCCACCGCCTGCGCCAGACTGCGGGCGGCGGCGGCCTCGCCCGCGCGGCTGCTCTTGGCCAGCGTGCGCAGCGTCTCAACCATCTCGAGCGTCTTCTCTCCCTCCAGTGTCGCGATGGTTCGGCCCAGCGTGGCGCCGAGGCTGCGGACTTCCATCCGCAGGTTGCTCAGCTGGTCGATTGCCTTGGTCGGTGTCGCCATTCGGCCGTGAAATACGCAGGTATTTGGCCGACGCTAAAGCGCAATTATCCGCCGGCGGCGTCATAAGCCGCCTACCGCCACTCGTGACGCGGGTAGCGGCGTGACAGCTCGGCCTTGATTTTCGGATACTGCTCCTTCCAGAAATTCGACAGGTCATCGGTCACCTGGATGGGACGCTGGTTGGGTGCAAGCACCTCGATCTTCACCGGCACGCGGCCGTGGCCGAGGGTGAACTTCGAGCTGACTCCATAGAGCTCCTGGATGCGGGCGCTGAGCACGGGAGGCCCATCCTTGCTGTAGGTAAGGCGTGCCTTGCGGCCGTTGGCCATGACGAGCCGCTCGGGCAGGTAGTCGTCGAGCACCGCGAGCTGCTCGGCCAGAAGCCAGTCGCGCAGGACGGGCATGACGGGCTTGTCCTTCAGCTCGCGCGCGCCGTAGCTGCCGTAGCAAATCTGCTCGATGAGCGTGGCGCGGTCGGCCTCAGTGATCGGATTGACCTCCAGTTCGGGCCACCATTTGGCGAGGCAGTTCACCCGCACGATCCACTGCTCCACCGCCTCGTTCCACTCGGTGAGGACAATGTTTCCCCTGATCACCTCACGCGCGAGGATGGCCGCGGCCTCGCCCTCCGGCGGCTCGTCGGCGGTCTGCTTGGATTCCAGCACGAGGTCGCGAAAGCGTCGCTCCTTTCGCGCCAGCACGCGCCGCATGGCCTCGTCGTAGGTCACGCCGGCGGCGGCGTGAAAATCCTCCGGAAATATCTCCTTCAGCCAGCCCTCCTCGACCGCCGTGCAGAGGTTGAGCAACACGTTCACCTCGCCGCGGCTCTCGATCTCGGTGATCTCGGCGGCGACGAACAGCTTCGCCTGATCGATGCAGCTCTCGCGGGCCAGGACACCCTTGCGCTGGTGCACCAGTTCGCAGCGCAGCGTGCCCTGGTCGAGCCGGCGCGCGAGGTGGTCGCTGAAGCCGACCAGCACGCACTTGCGCACCGCAACGCCGTCGATGCGCTTTTCCGCGATGTCGAGCTTCTCGGCCGCGGCGATCCCGAGGAACTGTTCGAACAGCGGCCCGACGGCACGCACGCCCTGGATGTGGATGCCAATCCGCCGGCAGGCGTCGGGATTGTAGTTCGCCTTGTCGGCGTAACGCCAGGCTCGCATCAGCAGGAAGAAATCCGACTCGTGCTCTTCGCCGAAGAGGTCGTCACGCGCCTCCTGGGTGCGCTTGTCCACGTTGCGCAGCAGGAAATTCCGGCCCTGCGTCAGGGCCGCCATCAGCGCCACGGAGCGGACGCAGCCGTATTCCTCCGCCGCGAGGAACATGCGGGCGTAGCGCGGGTGCATCGGGAACTTCAACATGCGCCGGCCAAGTTCGGTGATGACCTTGGCCTGTCCGTGCAAGGCCCCCAAATCCCCGAGTAACGTCTCCGCCCGTTCCAGGGCCTTTAGCTCGGGTTTCTCGATCCACGGGAACCCGTAAATGTCGTCGATGCCCGCAGCCTTAAGCGTCAGCACCACCTCGGCGAGATCGAGACGCTTGACCTCGGGCAGCTCCTGCAACGGCCGCTGCGCGTGCTCGCGCTCGGTCCAGAGACGCACACAGACGCCCGGCGCCGTGCGGCCGGCGCGGCCGGCGCGCTGGTCGGACGAAGCGACGCTGATCTTCTCGATGAGCAGCGTGTTGATGCCGCGATGGGCATCGTAACGCGCCACGCGCGCCAGCCCGCAGTCCACGACCGCGGTGACGCCGTCAATCGTCAGCGAGGTCTCGGCGACATTAGTCGAGACGATGATCTTGCGCGTGTCGTAGCGGGCCACCGCCCGGTCCTGCTGGTCAGGCGGCAGTTCGCCGTGCAACGGGAAACAGATGAAGCCCCGCAGCCCGTGCGAGCCCTGCACCTCCTGCACCGTGCGGCTGATCTCATAGGCGCCGGGCATGAACACCAGGATGTCGCCCTTGGTCTGCGGCGCGACGCGCTCGCACTCGCGCGCCGCCACGGCCCAGACGGGGTCGTGTTCGAAATCGACGGCCTTCGGCAAGTATTCGACCTGCACCGGGAATGTGCGGCCCTGCGACGTCAGCACTTCGCAGGGCGCAAGGTAGTCCCTCAGCAGTGCCGCATCGAGCGTAGCCGACATGACCACCAGCTTCAGGTCGGGGCGCCGTGACTGTTGAATCTGGAGGGCGCGTGCCAGCGAGATGTCGCCGTAGAGGTGACGCTCGTGGAACTCGTCGAAGACGATGGCGCTGATGCCGCGCAGGCCCGGGTCGAACGACATCTGCCGGAGGAGAATGCCCTCGGTCACAAAGCGGATGCGGGTGGCCTTGGAGACGCGCGAATCGAGGCGGATTTGGTATCCCACGATCTCGCCCAGGCGCGTGCCCACCTCCTCCGCCACACGCTTGGCCAGCATGCGTGCCGCCAGCCGGCGCGGTTGGAGGACGACCACCTCGCCCCCGCCCAGCAGCCCGTGATTCAGCAGCATCTGCGGCACCTGGGTGGACTTGCCCGAGCCGGTCGGAGCCTGGACGATGAGCCGACCCTGCCCCTTCACGGCCGCAATGATGCGGTCCTCGAGTTCGTAGATGGGCAGTTCGCGCGGCGCAGGCATGGAGGATTACCTAAAGGGACGCCAACGCGTGCTGGCAAGGGCTGTTGTGAACAACCTGCGGGCAACCGTCTCGGCACATGTTATTCACCGCAACTGATACCAAAATCCGGCGCGTGCCGGGTGAATAAGATGGGAGGAAGAAACTCGTGACTTTCTCCCTGAACAGACGCATTTTTCATCCGTTCCTTGATAGAACAGTCGCAGCGCGGCGGCATGAAAAACCCGCCGAGAGCGCGACTGGGATAATCCCGGGCAACCGGGGAAAGGAGGGCGTTAATTGGTGACGCGCTCCCCTCAGCGGCGCGAGCCGCAGGCAGGCAAATATCACCAGTTCCTCTGGACGGCGTCGCAGCCGGTCCAGTTATGCGACAAAGGAGCTGTGCGGCGAGGCGCGACACCAGAAACCGCGTCCGAGCCGAGTCAGGTCCAAGGCCAGTTTCGGGCCTTGCACCGATGCAGTTACCCAGAGGGTTGTGGTTGCTACTGTATGACCAGGACGCAGCGCAGTGTTCCGGTGGGTCCACCCCACCAAAAGGCCCGGCCCGAAAGGCGGGGCGCGAAAGGGACGCGGCGCAGCGGGGAGCGGGCGAGTCTGGCAAAGCTCGCAAAACCTCCTCATTGGGGCGGCGCGTAAAACCGCGTCACCCAACTGCAAATCGAAAGCAACCTGAGAGGTAAGAGGTCAGACCCGTTACACGGGGCCAACGCCCGGCCAAAAGCCGGGGCCGTCCCCGTGGCAAGGTGCTGGTGCGAAATGCACTGTTGCAGGCGTGCCAACACCCGTCCGGCGAGTTCACCATCGGCAGATGGAACCGAACCGGGCGCAGAGGCCTCACTCGAAAAATTCCGGTGCTGAAAAGGCCGGGACGGTCCCGCTATGAGACCGACAGCCGCGCATGCCGCGTGGAGTAGCGTCGGGAAGCACACGGCCCGCGAAAGCGAGGCGCCCAATGCTGTGCGAATGGGAAAGAGTGCGTGGCGAGCACCCACCCCCGATTTTGGCCCGGGTTCCGCAAGGAACCCGGGCCTTTATCGTTTTATGGAGGCGGTCACTTTGTCAGCGCGTTGGGCCCAGGCGTGACCCGGAACCTCGAGTTTTGCCGGGCCTGACGCGCTGACCGTTTACCTTGCGCGCGGGAGCGGGGACAAACCCCGGGCGGCCCGCAGCCGCAACGGAGTCTTCGCGACAGGCTTCGGTTTGGCAGACCTCTGGGACTACCACCAACAAGGGCGCCCCCATGCAGGATCTCGTCGCCTGGCTTATCCGTGTGGTCTGCGGCGTCCGGACCCTCCTGCGGAGGGACTGCCCTCCGCTCCGACGATCTACTTCGCCAACCACTCGAGCCATTTCGATTTCCTGACAATCTGGGCCGCACTGCTGCCTCGGCGACGTGCTGCGGGCACGGCGCCCACCTGCCGCTCGCCATCGTCAGCGAGATGACCGGTGTCGTCGCCGTGCAGATCGGAGCCCAGCGCACGTCGTGCGCTGGCGGAAGCTTCTTCGGTTACTGGCTAGACATCAAATATTTAGCCAAAGAAAATAGAACGGTTCCGCGCGCCCAAGGTTCTGCTTGCCAAGGTTCTTGGCGACTCGCAGCGTGACCGGTTTCTCCTTTTATAAGGTCCGTCTGAACATGAACCAGAACATCCGCAATATCGCCATCATCGCCCACGTCGATCATGGCAAAACCACTCTTGTCGACCAACTCCTCAAGGAAGGCGGCGTTTACCGCGCCAACCAGCAGGTCCAGGAACGCGCCATGGATTCCATGGACCTCGAGAGGGAGAAGGGCATCACGATCAAGGCCAAGAACACCTCCGTCCACTGGAAGGACAAGATCGTCAACATCCTCGACACCCCTGGCCACGCCGACTTCGGCGGCGAGGTCGAGCGCGCCCTGCGCATGGTTGACGGCGTGCTGCTCGTCATCGACGCCTACGACGGCCCGCAGGCCCAGACCCGCTTCGTGCTCCGCAAGGCCCTCGCCCACGGCCTGAAGGTCGTGATTGTCATCAACAAGATCGACCGCGACAACGCCGAGCCGGCGAAAATGTATGACAAGGTCCTCGAGTTGCTCATGGAGCTCAACGCCACAGAGGAACAGTTCGACGCGCCGGTCGTCTACGGATCCGGCCGCGACGGCTACATGATGTATCACATCGGCGAGGAAAAGAAGGACATGACCCCTCTCTTTGAGACGATCATCAACCACGTCCCGCCCCCGTTCGCCAAGCCGGAAGAGCCGTTCCACATGCTCGTCTCCAACATCGACTGGAGCGACTACGTCGGCCGCATTGCGGTGGGCAAGATCCTCGGCGGCGTGGCCAAGGTCGGCGACCCGGTCTTCGTCGTCCGCCACGCCGAGGGCGGCAAGAAGGTCCGCGCCAAGATCACCAAGGTCTTCGAGTTCACCGGCCTCGGCCAGCGCGAAGTCGAGACCGCCGTCGCCGGCAACATCGTGGGCCTCTCGGGCTTCGAGGACGTGGACATCGGCGACACCCTCGCCGCCAGCGAGCAGCAGCACGCCCTGCCCTTCACCCAGATCGATCCCCCGACCCTCGAGATGCAGTTCTGCGTCAACGACGGCCCGCTGGTCGGCCAGGAAGGCAAGCTCGTCACCTCGCGCCAGCTGCGCGACCGCCTGATGCGCGAGCTGAAGATCAATGTCTCCATCCACATCGAGGACTCCGACAAGGCCGGCATCTTCAACGTCAAGGCCCGCGGCGCCATGCAGGTGGCCGTGCTCGTCGAGACGATGCGCCGCGAGGGCTTCGAGCTGCTCGTCTCCCGTCCGACCGTGATCGAGAAGCAGGGCCCGAATGGCGAGCGCCTGGAGCCTTACGAGACCGTCTGGATCGAGGTGCCCGACGAGTGCGTCGGCGCCATCATGCAGAATCTGGCCAACCGCAAAGGTCGCCTGACCAACATGGAGAAGCTCGCGCACTCCACGATGCTCGAGGCCGCCATCACCACCCGTGGGCTCATCGGTTTGGAAATCGACGTCGTCAACGCCACCTCCGGCCGCGGCGTCACCTCCCACCTCTTCAAGGAATACGGCCCGTTCGCCGGCGAACTCCTCACCCGCATCACCGGCACGCTCATCGCAACCGAGGCCGGAGAGACCACCGCCTACGCCCTGGTCATGTGCCAGGAACGCGGCAAGCTCTTCGTCAACCCCGGCGAGCAGGTCTATGAGGGCATGATCGTCGGCGAGAACCCCCGCAACGAGGACATCGCCATCAACGCCGTGCGAGAAAAGAAACTCACCAACTTCCGCTCCCAAGGCGAAGGCGTCGCCGCCGGCCTCACGCCCGCGACCAAGCTCTCGCTCGAGCGCTCGATCGAATACATCGCTGCCGATGAGCTCGTCGAGGTCACGCCGAAGAACCTGCGCCTGCGCAAACGCATCCTCAACAACGGTGCCCGCCAGAAGGCCGCCAAGGCCGGCAAGTAAGCTCTCGCCCCAGTTCATTTTCTCTTACCATCGCCGCTCTTCACCGGGCGGCGATTTTTCTGGCGAGGTGGAACCCGGCCTCCGGACGGGTTTGATCATCTCCGCCAAGGCAAACGCGTCGGAGGCCGCGTTCCACCCCGGTGGCGGGCCAAGAGCTACTTTTTCTCCAACTCCGTAATCTGCCCGGCAATTTCCCGCATCTTCGGGTGGTTAACATCATACCGGCCGCTGTAATATTCCTGCATGGCGCGGGCCCGGCGCAGCTCGACGGATTCACTGCTCGGCCCGAGAAGATGATGGCGCCAGGCTGCCACCTTGCGCACCTGATCCTGATACTTGGGATTCTCCTCCGCCAGGCGTGTGCCCATCGCCGCCAAGTCCCCGACGGCCGCCAATAGCTCCTCCGGACTGTCCGGGGAGCTGCGCCATTCCTGTTCCATGGCGGCAACCCGCGCCTGCTGCGCACGGAGCTTGGGATGGCCCTCCAGGTAACGCAGCCGCAGCACGTCGCTTTCGACCAAGGCTCGTTGCAGGATCAGCGGCTCCGGGCGGTCCTCCAGGTCGAGACGCTGCCAGGCTTTGAGCCGCAGCTGCGCCTCGATGAGCCGGGGGTGCCGTTCATCGTAACGCTGCCGCAAGGCTCCCAGCTCAGCCTCGGCCCGCCGCAATTCATCGGCTCGCGTGGGCAACGGCGCCGCCGTCGCAACGGCTGACGCGGTCGCCAAGGCCAAGGCGGCCAGCAGGACCCGAATGACCGGGGCGCTCATTGGCCGTGCGCCGGCATGGCGGCGCCTCCCGTTGTCTCTCGCTCGATCTCCGCAGCCTTGATCAGGCCGTGGGCGCTCGATTTGCCGGTTAATTTCACGCATAGCTTGTCCATGATGATGTAGACGATCGGAATCACGTAGAGGGTAATGAGGGTGGAAAGCACGAGCCCGCCGACGACGACCATGCCCATCGGATTGCGCGTCTCCGCGCCCGCGCCGGTGGCAAAGGCAATCGGCACGGCCCCCAGCACCGTGGAGATGGATGTCATCAGGATGGGCCGGAAGCGGATGGTCGCCGCCTCAAAGGCCGCCTCGGTGGCGCTCACGCCCTTGTCCACCTGGAGCTGGTTGGCGAACTCGACGATAAGGATGCCGTTCTTGGCCACCAGGCCGATGAGCATGATGAGGCCGAAGCGGGAAAAGAGATTGTCCGTCATGGGCACGCCCCAGAAGCGCGTGCCATACAGGACCAGCAGGCCGCCGGCCACCGCGATGAAGACACCGGTGAAGATCGTCACAGGATGGATCCATGACTCGAACTGGGCCGCAAGGATCAGGAACGTGAACACCAGGGCCAGGGCGAACAGCATGAAGGTGTCGCCGCTGCTCTCGACGAATTCGCGCGTCTCACCGTCCCAAGCGTAGGTGTAGCCGGCCGGCAGCTTCTCCTTCGCCAGCTTTTCCATGAATACAACCCCGTCGCCAATCGTCCGGCCCTCGGCCATCTGCGCGGAAACCGTGACGGAACGCAGGCGGTTGAAATGCGGGTAGCTCTCCGGCACGGTGTTTTCCGACCAGCTCACCACATTGCTCAACTGCACGAGGGCTCCGTCAGTCGAGCGCACATAAAGTCGCGACAGGTCGCTCGGCGTGACGCGGTTCTCGTCGGTCACCTGCACCATCACGTAATACTGCTGGTTGCCCCGCTGGAACTCGGTCACGCGGCGCCCGCCGAGCAGGGATTCCAGCGTGGCGGCGATTGCGCTCACCGGCACACGCAAGTCGGCCGCCTTGGCGCGATCGATGTTCACGTCGAGCTGCGGCTTGGTCGGCGACGGATCCACGCGGGGCTGCACAAACTGGCCGCTGGAGCGCATCGCGGTGAGCAGTTCGCCGCCGAGGCGCTGGAGCTCGCCGAAATCACTGCCCAGCAGCACAAAGCTGACGCCGCTACTGCGCCGGCCGCTGCCAAACGGCCGCACCGGATTGGCGATAGCCTGGCCGCCCGTCATCTCCTTTTGAAAATTGCGCCGCAACTCCGCCACGATCTCCTGCGTCTTGCGGTGGCGCTCCTCCCATGGAGCCAGCGTGGCGAACACGAAAGCCCGGCCGCCGTCACCGGTGCGGTGGAAAGTGCGGTCAGTCTCGGGAATCTTCAGGATCATCTGCTCCATGTCCACGGAGTAGAGTTTGAGGTATTCCGGCGTGGCCCCGATGGGGGCGATCAGGTTGGCCGTGAAAATGCCCCGGTCCTCGAGCGGGGTGAGCTCGCGCTGGAGCTGGGTGTAGAGCGCCAGCCCCCCGAGGGTGAAAAGCAGGGCCCCCAGCAGCACCAGCGGCTTGGCCGTGAAGGCGGCGCGCAGGGTGCGGGCGAAAAAACTGTTAAGCCCGACGAAGAACGGCTCGGTCTTGTGGTAGAACCAGCCGTGCCGAGCCCGTCCGTCCACCACCTTGGTTTGCAGCACCCGCGAGCACATCATGGGCGTCAGGGTCAGGGCCACGAAGGCCGAGACGAGCACCGAGACGGCCAGCGTGATCCCAAACTCGAAGAACAGCCGCCCGGTCTGGCCGGACTGGAAGGCGACCGGCAGGAACACCGCCGCCAGCGTGAGCGTGGTGGCGATGACGGCAAAGGCCACCTGGCGCGCTCCATAGATGGCGGCATGGATGGGGCCTTCGCCCTCCTCGATTCGCCGGTAGATGTTCTCGAGCATCACAATGGCGTCATCGACCACGAGACCGACCGCCAGCACCAGCGCGAGCAGGGTCAGCGTGTTGATCGTGAAGCCCATCCAGCTCATGATGGCAAAGGAGCCGATGATGGAGACCGGAATGGCCACCAGAGGAACCAGTGTCGCGCGCCAGTCGCGCAGAAAGAGGAAAATCATGAGCACCACGAGGACCGAGGCCTCCCACAGCGTCTTGTAAACCTCGCGCACCGAGCGGTCCACGAACACGGAGCTGTCAAAGCCAATGTTCACCTCGATGCCCGCCGGCAGGTCGGCGCGGATGTGCGGGATCATCGCCTTCACCGCATTGGCCACATCCAGCACGTTGGCCTGGGCCTGGCGGAGCACCTGCACGCCAACCGTCGGCTTTCCCTTGAAATAGGACTCCGAGCGATATTCCTCCGAGCCGAGTTCCACCCGGCCGATGTCGGAAAATTTCACCTGGTGGGAGCCCCGCGTGGCGAGAACCAGGTTCTCAAACTCGGCCACCCGCGTCATGCGGCCCTCAATCCGCACTGGGAATTCACGCGCGGCCGACTCGATGCGGCCGCCGGGAATCTCCACGTTCTGCTGCCGAAGGGCCGCCTCCACGTCGCTGACGGTCAGCTGATGCGCGGCCAGCTTGTCGCTGTCCACCCAGAGGCGCATGGCATAGCGCGGGCCCCGGACGCTGACGGAGCCGACCCCATTGATGGTCTGCAATCGCTGGATCGCCACGCGCTCGACCAGCTCGCGCAGTTCCTGGCGGCTGTAGGTGTCGGAGGTGAGCGCCAGCGTGATCACTGGTGACTGGTCGGCGTCGGCCTTGGTGACCCGCGGCTCCTCGATCTCATCGGGCAGGTGGCCGCGAGCGCGGCTGACACGGTCGCGCACGTCGTTGGCGGCCTCGTCCACGTTGCGGTCGAGGTTGAACTCGACGGTGATGCGGGAGGATTCCTCCTGGGACTCGGAGCGAATGATGCGGATGCCATCGATCGAGGCCACCTCGCGCTCCAGCGGCTCGGTGATCTTGGCCTCAACCACCTCGGCGGAGGCGCCGCGATAGTTAGTCTCCACCGTGACGACCGGCGAGTCGATGAGGGGGTATTCGCGCACCGGCAGCCGGCTGAAGCTGAGGAGGCCGATCAGAACGACCAGGATGGACGCCACGAGTGCGACCACCGGCCGACGGATGGAGACGTCGGAGAGGATCATGACTCAGTCCCCGATGCGAAACTCGGCGCGCAAAGGACGCGGCTCAAGCTTGAGTCCGTTATAGAGGACAATCGCCCCCACCCCGGAGGCGACGACCGTCTGGCCCTCGGCCAAAGACTCAGGGCGGAGCGGGGCCACCTCGACCAGGCCGCGCTCGCGCAAGCCCAGTTGCACGGGCACGAATTCGGCCACCTTGTCGCCTCCCTGATCGCGCACGGCAACCACTTGAGGGCCGCTCATGGTGGTGAGGATGGCGCCCTCCGGCACCGCCAGCACCCCGCGATGCACCTCCAGCACGAGCTCGATCCCGGCGAACATGCCGGGCTGGAAGCCGGCCGGGTTGTCGGTCACGTAGCCCTTGACCTGGCTCGAGCGCGTGCTGCGGTCGATGACCGAGGAGATGAAGTATACCTCGCCCTGGGCCCGGGCTTCACCCACCGGTGTCTGGGCGCGAACGGTGAACTTCGTGCCAGTTTTCACCTTGGAGGTGAAACGCTCGGGCACCTGAAAATCGATCTTGAGGCGGCTCAGATCATCGAGGGTCGTGATGACCGTGGCGGCGGTGACGTAGTCGCCGGGCGAGATGGTGCGCGCGCCGACGATTCCGGCGAAAGGAGCCTTGATGTCGGTCTTGGCCACGCGGACCCGGAGCAGGGAGAGCGCGGCGGCGGCGGACGCATGCTCGGATCGGACCCGATCGGCCTCGGCCTGCGACATCGAGCGGGCCTCGGTGAGGTTTTCGCTGCGCCGAAGATTCAGCTCGGCCAGGTGGAACGAGGCCTCGGCCTGGGCCAGTTGCGCCCGCAGTTCGGCGTCGTCGATCTTGACCAGCATCTGATCCTTGCTGACGGCCTCGCCTTCTTGAAACTGCACCGCGCGCACCTGGCCGGAGATTTCCGCCCGGATCTGGGCAGTTTCGTTGGCCGCCAGGGAGCCGACCAAAGAGAGCGACTCAACCAAGTCGCGCCGGGCGATGTTGATCACCTCGACCGGCTGCTTGGATGCGGTTGCCGAAGGCGGTGGCGCGGAGCTTTTTTTGCCACAGCCGGTCGTCAGACCGAAGACGAGCAGGCTGCTGAACAGGAGGGCACGGCGGTGGAATAATTGCATCCGATGGGTGGGGACTGGGTGGGGACAGGCAGGGATGTCCGCCAAGACGCCGGCTCAGGCAGTAAGTTTCCCGTAATCTTCCGCGCTGAGCAGGCCCGCGGCATCGGCCGGGTTGGTCACCTTGAGCTTCATGAGCCAGGCGTCG
>JBDHQK010000215.1:0-3009 GCA_039807025.1 Lacunisphaera sp. | reverse complement strand
TCAGCCGTGGAGGTAGGTGTTCAGGAGGTTTTCGAGGTATTCCTGCTTGCCCGAGCGCGGCTTGGGTTCGCCGAGCTTGGTGAGCACGAGCTTGTTCAATTCACGGAAATTGGTGCGGCGCTTCTCAATCGCGCGGCCGTAGCCGGTGTCGAAGGAGGCGTAGCGCTCGGCGACGAAGGCCTCGAACTTGCCGTCGGCGAGGATGCGGCGGGCGAGCTTGAAGGCGAGGGCGTAGGCGTCCATGCCGCCGATGTGGGCGTGGAAGAGATCCTCGGGGTCGATGGAGGCGCGGCGGAGCTTGGCGTCGAAGTTGAAGCCGCCGGTGCCGAGGCCGCCGGCGCGCAGGATGGAGACCATCGCGAGGGTGAGTTCCTTGACGTTGGTGTTGAACTGGTCGGTGTCCCAGCCGAGGAGCAGGTCGCCGGTGTTGGCGTCGATCGAACCGAGCATGCCCTGCGCGGCGGCGACCTCGATCTCGTGCTCGAAGGTGTGGCCGGCGAGCGTGGCGTGGTTGGTCTCGATGTTGAACTTGAAGTGCTGCTCGAGGCCGTAGGTGCGGAGGAAGGCGATGCCGCTGGCGACGTCGAAGTCGTATTGGTGCTTCGTCGGCTCCTTCGGCTTCGGTTCGATGAGGAACTGGCCCTTGAAGCCGATGCTCTTGGCGTAATCGACCGCCATGTGCAGGAAGGCTGCCAGGTGGTCCTGCTCGCGCTTGAGGCTGGTGTTGAGGAGCGTCTCGTAGCCCTCGCGGCCGCCCCAGAACACGTAGTTCTCGCCGCCGAGCGCCTTGGTGACGTCGAGGGCCTTCTTCACCTGCGCTGCGGCGTAGGCGAAGACGTGGGCGTCGGGGTTCGTCGCGGCGCCGCACATGTAGCGCGGATTGGAGAAGAGGTTGGCGGTGCCCCAAAGGAGCCTCACGCCGGTGGCCTGCTGGAGCTGCTTGGCGTGGGCGACGACCTGGTCGAGGTTGCGGTTCGACTCGGCGAGCGTGCGGCCCTCGGGCGCGATGTCGCGGTCATGGAAGCACCAGAAAGGAGCGCGGATTTTTTGGAAAAACTCAAAGGCGGCGTCCAGGCGCACCTTGGCGATGGCGACGGCGTTGGTCCCCTTTTCCCAGGGGCGGCTGATGGTGCCCGGACCGAAGGGGTCGGAGCCGGTGCCGCGGAAGGCGTGCCAGTAGGCGATGGAGAAGCGCAGGTGCTGCGCCATCGTCTTGCCGTCGATGACCTCGTCCGGGTTGTAGTGCCGGAAGGCCAGCGGGTTGGTCGAGCGGGTGCCCTCGTAGGCGATGCGCTTGATGCGGGGAAAATGGAGGCGGGGGGATTTCATCGGGGATGAGCGGAGCAGGGACGGGGTAGCCGCTCAAGACCAGAGCCGGTATTTCGCGGTCATAGGGCAGGGGAGACAACGGGCGGTCCATGCTAACAATAGACTTGAAGGCGGCCGGACCTGCCGCCGGAATCCCCGCACCCCGAAATGAGCGACAAGCGCGTTACCCTGTCGGACATCGCCGAGAAGGCGGAGGTGCACGTCACCACGGTTTCCCTGGCGCTGCGCAACCACCCGCGCCTGCCCGAAACGACGCGCCGACGCATCCAGGCGCTCGCAAAAAAAATGGGCTACGCGCCCGATCCGTTCCTGCGTGCGCTCGTCGCCTACCGCGGCGGCGTGATCGAGCGGCGCAACACGCCGACGCTGGCCTACGTGACCAACTGGACCACACGCTGGGGTTGGAAAAAAACCACGGCCCATCCGGATTTCTACGCCGGCGCCCTGGCAAAGGCCAACGAGCTCGGCTACAAGCTGGATCATTTCTGGATGCGCGAGGAGGGCATGAGCCAGGAGCGCCTCGGACAGATTCTGTATTCGCGTGGCATCAACGGCCTCATCATCGCCTCGCACGGCCGCGAGATGGGCGACGCGCTGGCGTTCGACTGGGCGAATTTCAGCGCGGTGAAAATCGACTACTTTCCCCACCAGCCGCAGTTGCACAACGTCACCAACAACCAGTGCGACATCGCGCGGCTGGCGATGCAGAAGGTGCTCGCCGCCGGCTACCGGCGCATCGGCTTCGTCATGCACCGCGGCTGGGACCACGCCGTCGACCATCTCTGGACGGCCGGCTACCTGTGCGAGCAACAGGTGCTGTCGGCGAAGGAGAAGCTGCCGCCACACCTCTTCCCCGCGCCCGAGCCGGTCGAGCGCTGGCTGAATGAGAACAAGTCCGACGTCGCGGTCGAGCCGGGGCCGTTCAAGGCGTGGTTCGAGAAATACCGGCCGGAGGTCATCATCAGCAAGGGGTCGTTCGTGTTGCCGGCGCTGCAGGCCATGGGCCTGCGCGTGCCGAAGGACGTGGCCTTTGTGGACGTGTTCCTCGACAAGCCCGACGGTGTAACCGCTGGCGTGCGGCAGAACCACAC
This sequence comes from Lacunisphaera sp., assembly GCA_039807025.1. GTDB lineage: Bacteria > Verrucomicrobiota > Verrucomicrobiia > Opitutales > Opitutaceae > Lacunisphaera. The sequence goes on along the minus strand of JBDHQK010000215.1, from coordinate 589 downwards.
GACGGTCGGCGCGCTCGCGGTCGAGATCCTGGCCGGCCAGCTCCAGCACAACAAATACGGCGTGCCCGAGATCCCGACGACGACCTACGTCGAGGGCACCTGGCACGGCGGCGCCACCTGCCCGATGCCGGCAAAGGCAGGATAAGATAGGGCGATCCCGCCACGGATGGGCGTGGGAATCATGGGGGCGCGAAAGGCTTCAGAACTCGTCGTAGGCGACCTGCGCGGGGGCGACGCCGAGCGCGGCCAGCATCTTGGTGCAGGCCTTGATCATCTGCGGCGGGCCGCAGAGATAGAACTCGACGGCCTTGGGGTTGGGGTGGCCCTTGAGGTAGGCGGCGAGCACGACTTCGTGGATGAGGCCGGTGTGGCCGGTCCAGGCGTCGTCCGGCAGGGGCGAGGAAAGCGCGAGTTCGAAACGGAAGTTCAGGTGCGCGGCGGCCAGGTCGTTGAAATAGTCTTCGTAGAAAATCTCCTGCCGGGAACGGGCGCCATACCAGAAGCTGATGCGGCGGGCGGAGCCCTCCGTCTCAAGCAGGTGCGAGAGGTGCGCGCGGAGCGGGGCCATGCCGGCGCCGCCGCCGATATA
>JBDHQK010000214.1:0-3011 GCA_039807025.1 Lacunisphaera sp. | reverse complement strand
GCAGCAAGCCGCTGGCGGAGACTTTGGCGTAGGTGACGGCCGCGAGCGGCTTCACCTCGGCGGCGATGGCGGCCCAGAGGGAGCCAAGGTCGGAAGCCATGGTGGAGCGGGTGACAGCGCCGGCGAGGCAGGCGAGCGTCGCGAGGTCATCGGCCACACCCCCGGGGGCCGGGACGGCCTTGGCGAACTTCTGCAGGCGGAACTGCTGGTTCACGAAGGTGCCGGATTTCTCAAAGACGGTGAGCGTCGGAATGACGACCTTGGCCGCGTCGCTCGTGGCGTTCTGGTGCGTGCCGAGGTAAACGACCGCGACCTTGGCGAGTTGTGCGGCGGTCAGGCCGGCGGCGGTGAGGTCCTCGCCGATGGAAAGCACGGTCTTGACCCTTCCCGCATCGATGTCGGCCGCGAGCGTGGTGAGCTGCTGCGCGGGCAGCGCGGAGATGAGGCCGGTGACGAGCGCGCCGCGCACGTTCGGATTGCGGTCGGCGGAGATGAGGAGCTTGTCGCCCTGCCCCACCCGGCTGACCAGCGAAACGGAAGTCTGGAGCGCGTCGGCGAGCTTCTTCGTCAGGAACTGTTCCTCGACCGAGCTGCGGCCCGAGCCGACGACGGCCACGGAGCCGTGATTGAGCGCGTCGACGGCAGCCTTCAGTGCCATCTCGGTGGCGGTGACGGCGCCGTTGATGGACGGGGCAAGCAGGCGGTCGGGGGACTTCACCTGCTTGTAGAGCAGGCGGCCGGAGTCGGCCATCCAAGTGTCGTTCACGGCGTCGTTCTGGCGGGGGGTGATGCGGTAGATTACGCCTTCGCGGCTCGAGACCGTGGTGTTGGCGCCGACGGAAGACTCGGTGTCGATGCTCGGCGTCTCCTTCAGAAACCAGACGCGCATCTTGAAGCGGAAGTCGGTGCTCGTGAGCGCGCCGACCGGGCAGATGTCCACCGTGTTGAGCGAGTAGTTGTTCGCGAGCTGCTTGCCGGGGTAGCAGGTCAGCGTGCTGTAGCTGCCGCGGTCCACGAAGCCGAGCACATCGTCCTTCGCGACCTCCTTGCAGAAGCGGATGCAACGGGAGCAGAGGATGCAGCGTTCGTCATCGAGCGTGACACGCGGCCCGAGCTCGGTGCGCTTGGGCTTCACGTTCTTCTGCTCGACGAAGCGCGAGTAGCCGCGGCCGTAGGCAGTGGAGAATTCCTGGAGCTTGCACTCGCCGGCCTGGTCGCAGATCGGGCAGTCCAGCGGGTGGTTGATGAGGAGGAACTCGGTGACGCCCTCGCGGGCTTCGCGGGCCATCGGCGAACTCGTCTTCACGTGCAGGCCGGGCGAGGCGTTGGTGGCGCAGCCGATCTGCGGGCGCGGGATCCAGTTGATCTTCTGCTTGCCGGTGGCCGCGTCCATGATCGGCGCCTTCGTGGCGGGATCGACGGCCGGCATGCCCATTTCGATGAGACACATGCGGCAGTTGCCGGCGATGGTCAGCTTCGGGTGGTAGCAATAGTGCGGGATCTCGATCCCGAGCTGCCGGGCGGCCTCGATCACGTTCGTGCCCTTCGGCACGGCGATGTCCTTGCCGTCGATGTTGACGGTCACGAGGTCGGGTTTGGGTGGAGCGATCATCTCGGGAATCAGAAATTAATTAACCACGGAATACACAGAATACACGCAAGGTCCGATCCCCCGGATTTCCATTTCTGTGTGTTCCGTGTGTTCTGTGGTTTTCATCAGATCAAGGGCAAGGCGTCGGCCGGTTTGGCGGCCTTCTTGTCCTGGTGGTAGTTTTTGAACTCGTCGCCGAACTTCGCGATGAAGCTCTGGGTCGGCCACGAGCAGGCCTCGCCGAACGCGCAGATGGTGCGGCCGGGGATCTGGTCCGCCACGCCCTTGAGCAGGGCGGCGTCGGCCTCGCGGGCCTCGCCGTGCACCATGCGGGTGGTGATCTTCTTCATCCACAGCGAGCCCTCGCGGCAGGGCGTGCACTGGCCGCAGCTCTCGTGCGAGTAGAACGCGTTGATGTTGGCCAGCGCCTCGACCATGTTGACCGAGTCGTCCATCACGATGACGCCGCCGGAGCCGCCCATCGTGCCGATCATGCCGAGCGAGTCGAAGTCCATGGGGACATCCTCGACGCCCCAGTCGTAGTCCACCATGTCGGCACCGATCTTGCGCTTGCCCTTGAAGCGTTCGCCAAAGCGGAGGATTTTCGCGGACGAGCCGCCGGGGATGACGGCCTTGAAGGCGCGGCCGGGCAACGGGCCGCCGCAGACCTCGTTAAGCAGCTGGCCCAGCGTGATCTTGCCGGCCTCGAACTCGTAATAGCCCGGTCGTTGCACGTGGCCGGAGACGCAGAAGATGCGCGTGCCGGTGTTGTTCGGCGTGCCGATCTTCGTGTAGGCCTCGCCGCCCATGTCCACGATGTGCTTCACGTGGCAGAGTGTCTCGACGTTGTTGACGATCGTCGGGCACTGGTAGAGGCCGAGGACGGCGGGAAAATACGGCGGCTTGATGCGCGGGTTGGCGCGCTTGCCCTCGAGCGACTCGATCAGGCCGGTCTCCTCGCCGCAGATGTAGGCGCCGGCGCCGCGGTGGACGAAGATGTCGCAGGAATAGCCGGTGCCGAGGATGTTCGAACCGACGAAGCCGGCGTCGCGGGCCTCCTGGATCGCCTGCTCGAGGATGCGCGCGCCGTGGGGCATCTCGCCGCGGATGTAGATGTAGGCCTGCTTCACGTTGTTCGCGAAGCAGGAGATCATCGTGCCCTCGATCAGCTGGTGCGGATCCTGGTGGATGATGTAGCGGTCCTTGAAGGTGCCGGGCTCGGACTCGTCGGCGTTGACGATGAGGTAGATCGGCTTGCCGCTCTTGCGGTCGACCAGGCCCCACTTCACGCCGCAGGGGAAGCCGGCGCCGCCGCGGCCGCGCAGACCGGACTTCTTGACCTCCTCGATCAGCTCCTCGGGCTTGCGCGCGACCGCCTTCTGCAACACCTCGTAGCCGCCGTGGCGCCGGTAGCAGGCGA
>JBDHQK010000042.1:0-19189 GCA_039807025.1 Lacunisphaera sp. | reverse complement strand
CGGCCTATGCAATCCCCTCGCGTCATCGTGTTGCTCCTCACGCTGGCCCTGGCCGCGACCGTTACCGCCGCGGACAAGCGCCCGCTCACCCCGCAGGACCTCTGGGCCGTCAAGCGCCTCGGCAGCCCCGCTCTCGCGCCCGACGGCAAGACCGTCGTGTTCACCGTCCAGGAATGGTCCATCGAGAAAAACAAAAGCACGTCGAGCCTCTGGCTCGTGGATGTCGCCGGCGGCGCCCCGCGCCGGCTGACCAATGCCGCAGCTTCCGACGGCAGCCCGGCCTGGAGCCCCGACGGCACGCGCCTCGCCTTCACCTCGAAGCGCGGCGACGACGAGGCCACCTCCCTCTACGTGATGCGCACCGACGGCGGCGAGGCGGAGAAGATCCTCGAGCTGCCATTCGGCATTGCTGCGCCCAAGTGGCTGCCCGACGGCAGCGGCCTGGTGGTCGTCACCACCGTCATCCCGGAGCTGGCCGGCACGCTCACCAAGGCCGACCTCACAGCGATGAAGAAGGAGATCAAGCGGCGCAAGGACTCCAAGATGACGGCCAAGGTCACCGAGAACCGCCAGTTCCGCTACTTCGACCATTACATCACCGACAGCGCCGCGAACCGCCTGCTGGTCGTCACGCTCGCCACCAAGGAGTTCAAGGACCTCACGCCGAAATGGGCCCGGCTCTTCACGGTCAGCGGGGAGGTCAATTACGACCTCTCGCCCGACGGCAAGTGGGTGGCGCTGAGCATCAACACCACGCCCCCACCCTACCGCGACTTTCCCAACCACGATGTCTACCTGCTGCCGACCGACGGCTCGGGCACGCTGAAGAACCTCACGCCGGAGAACCGGGGAGACGACGGCAGCCCGGTCTTCGCGCCGGACGGCAAGTCGCTCGTCTTCGGGCGGCAGGAGACGCCCTACTACAGCGGCGAGTTCACCAAGCTGTGGAGGCACGACCTCGCGACCGGTCGGAACACGCCGCTCACCGACGCGCTCGACTACTCCATCGACGGCGTGAAATTCTCCGCCGACGGCAAGACGCTGTGGGCGGCGGTCGAGTCCAGGGGCGTCGTCCCGGTCTTCAAGCTCAATGCCGACGGCAGCGGCCTCACGCCGGTTTACGCCGAGGGCACGTCCAGCGCGCTCGATCTCGCGGCCGGCACGCTGGTGTTCCTCAACGACAACACCAGCCGGCCCAACGAGCTCTTCGCTCTCGACCAAGCCACCGGCGCGGTTCGCCAGCTCACGCATATCAACGATGCCTACATGGCGCAGATCGACCTCGGCAAGGTCGAGAGCTACTGGTTCACCGGGGCGAACAACGAGCAGATCCAGGGCTGGCTCGTCTATCCCCCGGGCTACGACCAGAACAAGAAATACCCCCTGATTGAGCTGATGCACGGCGGCCCGCACACGATGAACCGCGACAGCTGGAGCTACCGCTGGAACACGCAGCTCTTTGCCGCGCCCGGCTACGTCGTCACCTGGGTCAACCGCCACGGCTCCACCGGCTTCAGCGAGGCGTTCTGCCGGAGCATCCTCAACCAGTGGGGCGACATGCCGTTCGAGGACATCATGAAGAGCGCCGACTTCCTGCTAAAGAAGCTGCCCAACCTCGACCCGGACCGGATGGCCGCCGCCGGCGCCAGCTACGGCGGCTACATGGCCGCCTGGGTGCTCGGCCACACCGACCGGTTCAAGGCCATCATCGACCACGCCGGCGTAAACAGCTCCTACGCCCAGTATGCCAGCGACGTGCCGCACGGCTTCCCCGAGGTCATGGGCGGCAAGCCGTGGACCAATGTCGAGGGCCTGCAGAAGGAGAACCCGATGTTCTACGCCAAGAACTTCAAGACGCCGACGCTCATCACGCACGGCGAGCTCGACTACCGCGTGCCCTATGGCAACGGCTTGGAACTCTACGGCGTGCTGCAGGCGATGAACGTGCCCTCGCGCCTAGTGGTGTTCCCGGATGAGAACCACTGGGTGCTCAAGCCGCAGAACGCCATCTACTGGCACTGGGAGATGCAGAGCTGGCTCAGCCGCTACATCGGCGGCAAGCCTGTGATCGAGAAACCGGTCTTCGACGCGGAGGCGAAGTAACCGCCCTTTCAACAAGCAGGCGCCGGTGATGAACACCGGCGCCTTTTCTTTTATGGCCAGCGGCCGCCGAAGCGGTCGGGGGTCGCAGCACTCAATGGTGCTGTTTGTCGGCGCGGCGCCACAGATGCGGCACAGCGCAAGGTGGTTTCTTGCCGCCATTATCGCACTTTTCCCGGAAAAAACCAGCGCGAGTTATTCACCGCGGTTTTTGGGTGGAACCCGGCCTCCGGACGGGTTGATTGCATTCGCGCATCCTGAAAGCGCGCCCGGAGGGCACGCTCCACCATATGCCAAATGACCGTAGCCTTTAGCCTTCTGTCATCGCGAGGCCCGCAAAGCGGGCCGTGGCGATCCAGATGGATTGCTTCGTCGCTCCGCTCCTCGCAATGACAGTCCTAAAGCTAAGGGATGTTGGTATTATGCGTTCGGCGCCGCCAGGCTGTAGATAATATGATCCACGTGCCGGTCGTGGAGCCATTCGGCTTTTTTCAGGACACTCACCTGCTTGAAGCCGAGCCGCCGGGGGATTTTCTGGGCGCGATGGTTGTCCGTGGCCACGGCCACCACCAGTTGCCGGAGCTGGAGTTCGGTGAACGCGTGCTCGATCACGGCGCGGCAGCAGAGGGTCATGATGCCCTGCCCGGCGCTGTCGGGCGCAATCCAGTAGGCCGGAAATCCGATGCGGTGGGCCCAATCAATCCGGTTGTGGCCGATGACACCCACCAGCCGCCCCATGGACCAGATGCCGCAGGTGAAGGCACGGGTTTCTCGGTCGTCGCGCACCGCGCCCGCGATGTAGGCGGCGCTGTCGGCGACTGTCCGGGTGGCGTCCACCCACGGGAGCCATTCGCGGAGCGAGGCGCGGTGGGCGTCAACCACCGCGAACAACGCCGCCGCATCGGTCGGTTGCAGCGGCCGCAGCTCCAGGCCGGGATTGATGGAGTGGCGCCACATGGCTGGACGATCACGCCAGATGGGAAAATTGCGGGTGAGTCAGCAGGCGCTGCTCGAACGTGGGCTTTTCGCTGTCCGGCAGGCCGGCGGGAAACTTCGCCTGGCTGCGCTGCCAGCGGCCGAGCCACTCTGCACCCAGCAGCCGGGGCGGCGGGCGATGACCGTTCGCCTCGTCAAGTCGCGTGAAGGCCTGCGTCGTGTCCGCTCTTGGGCCGGTGCCGACGCCCTCGGCGACGAAGAACCCCGCCGTCAGCAGCGCGACCCGCACGGCGGTCGCGGAGGAATAGGTGTAGAGCTCGGCGGCCTTGGCCCCGCAGTGCCGGTGGATGCGCTCGAACACCGCGCTCGTCCAGAGACCGGTGTCGGTCTTGGCTGAGAAGGGGTCGTAGAAAATCACGTCGGGCGCGACCGCCGCCTCCAGATAATCCAGGAAATCGCCCCGGTGCAGCTCCCATTGGAGCCGCCCGGAGGCGTGTGACCAGCGGCCGTGCTCGAGGATGGCGTTCGGCGCGCCGTGGCGGAGATGCGGGAAATGGCTGGCGAACCTCGCCGCGAGCCGCAGCGGATCCAGGTCGATCTCAAAGCTGACGAGGCGCAGCGGCCGCACGGCGGCCGCGCCGTGCTCGGCGCAGGCGCGCTCAAAGCATTGCAGGGCGGCCATGGCGTTGGAGGCCGCGCCCAGGCCCACATCCCAGATGACCAGCTCGCTTTCGTCTGGAGCCGACGGTTGCAGGCGCGCGGCCAGCCCGGATTGCTGCACGTAAAGCCGCTCGGCCTCGTCGCTCGGCCGGTTCACCGAGTGCATCACCTCGCCCGAGCTGATTTGCCGGATGCTGGAATGACCGGCCGGACCGGTGACGATGTCGTAATCGCCCAGGTGCTTCACGCGCGCGGGGTGGCGTTTCTTGACCGGATGCACCACGTTTTCCTCGTCGCTGCGGCCGAGCTCGCTGCGGTTGCGCTCGTAGAAGGCGGCGAAATCGCCCCGCAGGATGGCCGCGCGCATGTCCCGCATCAGGCGGTGGTAGAACGCGAAATTGTGGATGCCCAGCAGGTGCCAGCCGAGGGTCTCGTCGGCCTTCACGAGATGGTGCAGATAGGCGCGCGAGTAGTGCCGGCAGGTGGCGCACGCGCAGCCCGCTTCCAGCGGGGCCTCGGCAAACTTGTGCGGCAGGCGGCGCAGCTGGACCTTCCCGCGCGCCGTGAAGGCCACGCCGCGCTGCGCGAGCTGTCCCGGGATGATGCAGTCAAACATATCCACGCCGCGATGGACGGCTTCCAGGATATCGAGCGGCGTGCCCACGCCCATGAGGTAGCGCGGCAGGTGCTCCGGCAGCTCGGCGGTGACCAACCCGGTGAAGGCGTAGCGCTCCGCCTGCGTCTCGCCGACGGCGAGCCCGCCGATGGCAAGGCCGTCAAAGGGAAGCTCGCGCAGGAACGCCGCGCTTTGCCGGCGGAGATCGGCGTGGCAGGCGCCCTGCACGATGCCGAACAGCGCGGCCGGCGAATCGCCCCGCGCCTCCAGCGAGCGCAGCGCCCAGCGGTGCGTCAGCGCCATCGCCGCCGCGGCCTGGTCATGCGGCGCGGTGGAAGGGATGCACTGGTCCAGCACCATCATGATGTCGCTGCCGATGGCCTGTTGCGCGGCGATGCTGGTCTCGGGGGACAGCAGGTGAAAATCGCCGTTCACGTAGCTCTGGAAGCGGGCACCTTCCTCGTTGAGCGCGCGTTCCGCGGGCAGCGAGAAGATCTGGAACCCGCCCGAGTCGGTCAGCACCGGGCCGTCCCAGCGCATGAAGCGGTGGATGCCGCCGAATTTCCGGAATACCTCCAGGCCCGGGCGCAGCAGCAGGTGATAGGTGTTGGCCAGCAGCACGGTTGAGCCGGTCGCCTTCAGCGTGTCCACCGTCTGCGCCTTGACGGTCGCCTGCGTGCCCACCGGCATGAAGACGGGGGTCTGCACCTCGCCGTGAAGCGTCTGGAAGCGGGCCGCGCGGGCGCGGGAGCCGGCGGCGGTTTTTTCGAGTTGGAAATTCAGGCGGGACATCGGCGGCGGCTCATCCCTTCACCAGCGTGATCACACACTCAAGGTGCCGGGTCTGGGGAAAAAGATCGAAGGGTTGCACGGCGGTGAGCCGGTAGCCGGCGGCGAGGAAGCTTTTCAGGTCGCGCATCTGCGTCGCCGGGTCGCAGGACACATAGACGACGGCGCGAGGGCCGAAGGCGAAGAGCTGGTTGAGAAAGGATTCGTCACAGCCCTTGCGCGGCGGATCGATGACCACCGCGGTGTCGACGGGCGGAAAATCCAGCCCGGCGAAAATCTGCGCGGCATCGCCGGCGCGGAAAGCGGCGTTGGCGATGCCGTTGGCGGCGGCGTTCTCCGTGGCGAACTTGACGGAGGTCTCGCTCAGCTCGATGCCGGCGACCTTTTCGAAGGCCGGGGCGCAGCTCAGGGCGAACAGGCCGCTGCCGCAGTAGGCATCTACCAGGAACTTCGCCCCGCTGCCGGCGGCCTGCTCGCGGACGTAGCCCGTGAAGGCCGGCAAAATGAAAGGGTTGTTCTGGAAAAAATCGCGCGCGAGGAAGTGGAGGCGGAGCGGCCTCAAGGGTGGAACCCGGCCTCCGGCCGGGTTTGCGGCGGCAGTATCCAAGCCTGTCCGGAGGCCAGGCTCCACCACTTCATGGATGACCGCATCGTAGTCGGTGATCACGCCTTCCTGGGCATGACGCAGGAGCAAGGTAGCATCCCGCTTGTATTCACCGGCGGCGAGGCGCTGGCGCGTGCGTTCGCGGATCTCGGGCAACTTTTCGTTGATCTCGGGGGTCGCGATCTCGCAGCGCGGGACATCGATCAGGTCAAAGCGCGTGCCTTGTTTGAGGAATCCGATGGGGGGAGGTTGTTCGCGGCTGAAGGCCCGGAAGTGCGGGGTAATCTTGGAGCGATACCCGAACTCCCGCGGCGAACCGATGACGGGGTTCACGGCAAACTCGACGCCAGCCATGAACTTCAGGAGCTCCTCGACCTGCTGGCGCTTCCACTTGAGTTGCTCGGAGTAGGTAAGGTGCTGGTATTGGCAGCCGCCGCAGCGGCCGAAGAGCGGACACTTCGGGTCGATGCGGTGCGGCGAGGGCGTGAGCACCGTGACAAGGTCGGCCTCGGAGTAGTTCTTGTGGTTGCGGTAGACGCGGGCGCGGACCTTCTCGCCCGGCAGGGTGAAGGGCACCATCACGACCCATTTGCCCTCGCCCACCTGGACGCGGCCGAGCCCGACGCCGAGGTTGGTCAGCGTGGCGATCTCCACCTCCAGCTCATGGTGATAGGGAAAGGGCTGGTCGTTGAACTTTTTCTTGGGCACGGAAGAGACAGAATTTACAGAATGAACAAAATGTAAGCAGCAAAATCCAAGGTTTCCTTCTGTTAATTCTGTTCATTCTGTCTAAAAACGGCCTGTGTCCCCCGAAAAGATTACCAGTCTCCAGAATCCCCGCGTGAAGCAGCTCGTGAAGCTGCGGGAACGCCGCGAGCGCGACGAGGCCGGGCTGTTTCTCGTCGAGGGCTACCGCGAGATCCGCCGCGCGCTCGAGAAAGGCGTGCAGCCGAAGGAACTCTATTTCTCACCGGACTGGTTCCTGGGCGAAAACGAACCAGCGCTCATCGAGCAGGCCCGCCAGGCGGGCGCCCAACTTTTCGAGTTGTCGAAGGACGCCTTTGCCAAGGTCGCCTACCGTGAGCGACCCGATGGGCTGCTGGCCGTGGCCCCGCAATGGAAACACGGCCTCGATGACCTGAAGCTGCCGGCGCAGCCGTTTTTGCTCGTGTGCGAATCCATCGAGAAGCCCGGCAACCTCGGCACCATCCTGCGCAGCGCCGATGCTGCCGGCTGCGATGCCGTGATCGTGTGCGACGCCGTGACCGACATCTTCAACCCCAACGTCGTGCGCGCCTCGACCGGCGTGTTGTTTTCCGTGCCCGTGGTCGTGGCCGAGAGCACGGCGGTGCATGCGTGGCTGAAGGAGAAAAGCATCCGCACGGCGGCGACCACGCCGCACACGACGAACATTTACACGGCCACCGACCTGCGCGGCCCCTTGGCCATCATCATGGGCAGCGAGCAATACGGCCTCAGTGAGTTTTGGATGAAGGGCGCCGACGTGCTCGTCCGCATCCCGATGGCCGGCCAGGCCGACTCCCTCAACGTCGCCATGGCGACGATCATCACGCTCTTCGAGGCCGTGCGGCAGCGGGATTAGGCCGGGTTGCGCTTCAGATGCTCGATCAGCTCGGCGGTGCCGGCGGCCATCGTGACGCGCGGTGAATAGCCGAGGTCGCGGCGCGCGGCGGAGATGTCGAACCAGTGGTCGGTGGCCATTTCCTTGGCGACGAAGCGCGTCATCGGCGGCTCGCCCTTGAGTGGCAGCACGCGCCAGATGCCTTCCATCAGACCACCGATGGCATAGGCTACCGGCAGCGGGACACGCCGGGTGATTTCGGGAATACCCACGCCGCGCAGGAGCTGGTTGATCCAATCCCAGAGAACGACCGGTTCGCCGTTGGTGATGAAGTAGGCTTTGCCGCCTGCTGGCGGCAAAGCAGGTTGAGAATTGAGGGCTGAGGGTTGAGAGACGATTAGAGCCCCCTCGGCGAGGAGGTGGGCATCCACGACGTTGCTGATGTGGGTCACGTCCACCCGATTGCGGCCGGAGCCGATGATCTTGAGCTGGCCGGCGCGCGCGAGGGCCAGCACGCGGGGCACGACGTTCTTGTCGCCCGGGCCCCACACGAGGTGAGGACGCAGGGCGACGGTCGCGAGCGCCGGCCCGTTTGCCGCCAGCACTTCGCGCTCGGCGGCGACCTTGCTCGTCGGGTAGGCGCACGGAGCCGTCGTGCAGAGCGGAGCGGATTCGTTCACGCCGGCCAGATCGCCGCCATTGTAGACGACGCTCGGCGAACTGGTGTAAACGAGGCGCGGCACACCGGCCTCGCGACAGGCGGCGAGGACGTTGCGTGTGCCTCCGACGTTGACCCGAAAAAAATCATCCGCCGGCCCCCACACGCCGACGCGGCCGGCGACATGGAAGACGGTCTCGGCGTCCTGACAGCCGCGGCGCAGAGCATCAGGGTTGTCGAGGTCACCGGGGATAACCTCGGCCCCGAGCGCCTCGAGGTGCGGCAGCGGCCGCCGGGCGAGGACGCGCACGCGCCGGCCCGCGGCGAGCAGGCGCTCGGCAATCTTGCCGCCGATAAAGCCACTGGCACCGGTGATGAAGGCCGGCCCGCTCATATCTTCAGCGCGCTGGACGGGACATTTCGCTTGTCCAGCTCGTAGCCGTGCTTGCCCTCGGCCCAACGGGCGAGGGCCAGGCGGTGGATCTTGGCGTTGTGGCGGACATCCACCGGCAGATGCGGATGCAGATAGGCGAGCCGGATGAGGTCGGTGTGCGGATGCGCCGCGCCGAGGTCGCGGAGCTCCCGCACGAGCTTGCGGCGCAGGGAGGGAGTGGCCACCACGTCGCGCGAGACGGGCTCGACCACAATGGCCGGGCGGCGACCGTCATGGCCGGTGGCGATGAGGGCGGTGCGGGCCACCGCGGGATGCGCGTTGAAGACCGGCTCGACCTGCTCGGTGTAGAGCGGGCCGTGGTTGGTTTCGACCCGCTCGGCTTTGCGGCCGCAGAACCAGAGGCGACCGGCGGTGTCGATGTAGCCGAGATCGCCCATACGGTGCCAGAGAGCGGACGCATCATTTTCGATTTTTGATTCTCGAATTTCGATTTTGGCCAGGGTGGTGGCTTCGGGGAGTTCGTCGTAGGCTTTCGTGACGACCGGGCCGGAGACGATGATCTCGCCAATCTCGCCGGCCGGCAGCTCCTGGATCTCCGCGAGCGCTTCGTTGGTGATGCTGATGATTTTGACCGAGATGCCGGGAACGGGCCGGCCAACGCAGGTGCCCTTGCCGGCGGCCGTGGCCGCGGCGGTTTCGCCCAGCACCTCGGTGGCGCTGATGCTGGCGACGGGCAGGGATTCGGTGGCGCCATAGGGGCTGTGGGCGGTGCCGTTGGGCAGGATTTTCTGCAGGTCGGCGAACAGGCCCGGCGGCACGGGGGCGCCGGCCATGAGCACGCGCTTCACGGAAGGCAGCGTGAGATTATTCCGCAGGCAGTGGCGGCTGATGATGCGCCAGAGCGTGGGCGAGCCAAAGGTGTTGGTCACGTTTTCCTGTCGGATGGCGCGGACGATTTTCTCCGGGTCAACCGTGGCCGGGCGGCTCGGGTCGATCTCGGGCACGATGGTCGTCATGCCGAGCGCCGGGTTGAACAGCGCGAAGATCGGCAGCATCGGCAGGTCCACCTCGCCCGGCTGGATGGAGTAGGCTTCGCGAATCAACCGCACCTGGGCCTCGAACATGCCGTGCTCGTAACACACGCCCTTCGGCGCGCCGGTGGAGCCGCTGGTGAACAGCACCGCAGCGAGTTCCGCGGCAGTGCTGTTCACCATTTTCGATTTTTGACTTTCGATTTTCGATTGGGGGGCGCGGGCGGTTGGGGAGCCGCTGATCCAGATGCGCGTCTCGACGGTGGCGAAGGCGGAGCGGAAGACGTGGCTCATGCCTTGCGCGAGGGGGATGCCGAGCAGCACGCGGGGTCGGGAGCGGGCAACACAGGCGAGGAAGCTCTTGCGGCCCATGCCAGGGTCGATGATGACCGGCACGGCGCCGAGCTTGAAGAGCGCGAAGGCCGCGGCGATGAGCGGCAGGCCCTGCCGCACCATGACGAGCACGCGGTCGCCGCGTTGCACGCCGCGCGCGGTGAGTTTCGCCGCCCACGCATCGACCTCGGCGTCCAGCTCGCGGAACGACAGGGTCAGATAATCGATGCCACCGTCCCCGGTCCGGCCGCGGGGGATCTTCACCGCCGGGTGGTCCGGCTGGCGCGCGGCCATCAGCGGCAGGTGACGGGCGATGTTGGCGGAGTCAGGCATGACAAGGCACGGCGGCCAACGGCCGCCGCGACAGATTCAGCTCCGCCAGGCCGGCTCGGCCTTGATCAGCTTGGCCTGCCAGGGCAGCAGGACCTCCTCAATGGACGAGGGGTCGCGGGCGAGCTGCACCAACTGCGTGCGGGTGGCGATGAGGGTAGGATCAAGCTGGAGGCCCGCGGCGAGGCGGTCGCGGTCGGCCTTGATGCGGTCCTGGCGCGCGAGCTCGTCGGGCGTCATGGGGTTGAAATCGCGGCGGCGTTCGCGGCGCGGCAGGGTGTGCGGGTCGGTGGCGAAGCCGCGGCGGATGGCCTCGGCGAGCGAGGGGAACAGCCGGTCGTGGCGCCGGCCGAGGTTGACGCGCATGACCTCCTCGGGCGGGGCGCCTTCCTCGGCCGCGCGGGCGATGCGCATCAGCATTTCGCTGCCGACGACCTTGAAGGGCGGCGTGTTGAGCTTCTCGGCCCAGCCCTCGCGCCAGTGCCAGAGGGCGTGGAGGACGGCGAGGCCGCGACCGCGGAGTTTCTCCGAGCCGTTGATGCGCCAGGAGTGCTCGTCGGGCGGGGTGAAACCATCCTTCGCCACCGACATCTGCCAGCGGCACCGCTGCTCCAGCCAGGGGAGACGCTCGAGCTTCACAAGGTCGGCGCGGAGCTTGTCGCGCAAGGCGAAGAGGTGGAACACATCCATCGCTGCATAGTCGAGCATGTCGTGGTCGAGCGGACGCTGGGACCAGTTGGCCTTCTGGTGGTCCTTGTCGAGCTGGACGCCAAAGTTGGTCTCGAGGAGCGCGGCGAGGCCGAAGCGCGGGATGCTCAGGAGCTGGGCGGCGAACATCGTGTCGAACAGGCTGTGCGGCACGAAGCGGCAGAGCTCCCAGAGCAGGCGCAGGTCGTAATCGCTGCCGTGCATGATGAGCGGTTTGGCCGCGAGGCGCGGCCAGAGCGCGCTGAGGTTCAGGTCGGCCAGCAGGTCGACGAGGTAAATCTCGCCGACGACCTGGATCTGCAGGAGGCAGACGCGCGTCTTGTAGCGGAAAAGATTGTCGGCCTCGGTATCGAGCGCGATTTCGGTGCAGCGATCGAGCGCGGCGAAGAGCGGCGCCAGTTGCTCGGGCCGGGTGATGAGTTGGTAGTGCGGAGCGGTGTTCAAGCGGGACGGTTCAATTGTTCCAGGCAGTGAGGAAGACATCGATGAGCTGGGGTAAATCCGGGCTGTAACCACCCTCGAGGATGGCCGCGGCGGGGAGCCTGCTGTCGCACAGCCAGCGGCCGAGCGCGGCAAAATCGTCGTCCTCGAGCGTCATCGCGGTGATCGGGTCGTGCGCGTAGGCGTCGAAACCGGCGGACACGAGGACGAGGTCGGGTTGAAAGGCGAGCACGGCCTCCCAGGAGCGGGCGAGGGCCGCCAGGTGTTCCGCGCGCGGGGTGCGCGGGGCGACGGGAAAGTTGTGGCAGTTGGCGAAGGACTCGGTGCCGGTGCCGGGATAGCCGGGATATTGGTGGACGGAAACGAACAAGGTGTTGGTGCGGCCGTGCAGGATGTCCTCGGTGCCGTTGCCGTGGTGAGCGTCGAAGTCCCACACGGCCACGCGGCGGCCGGACGCGGCGGCCTGCAGGGCGGCAATCGCGATCTGGTTGAGGTAGCAGAAACCCATGGCCCGCGTGCGCGTGCAATGGTGCCCCGGCGGGCGCATCAGCGCGAAGGCCTTCTCGCCAGCGAGGGCGCGATCCGCCGCCGCCAGCGCAGCGCCGACGGCCCGGCCGGCGTGTTCGTGGATGCCCGGAAAATGCGGCGTGTCGTCGTCGATGTCCGGCGCGTGCGAGATGCGTTTCAGCAGGGCCGGGGTGTGGGCGGCGAGGATCACCGTGTCGCTGGCGGGGGCCGGCTTTTGCCAGATCCAGTCCGGGTGGGCGGCCCGTAGGTGGGCGGTGCTGCGGAGCACGCGGGCCGGCTGTTCGGGTCGCAGGTGCGAGCCGTATTCGGCGCAAAGGGGGTCGTGCAGGATGATCATCAAGTTTGTCCGCCCACGGACAGCAAGGAGTCCCGAAAAAAGCCCAATTCACCGGCCCAGTAAAGCGGGATTATCGCCCCGGTTGCGGCCCGAGAATTCTTGTGTCCCCCGCCCCTTTGCGCCGCCATGGATGCCGCATGAAAGTCGTCGTGCTCTGCTCCGGCGGGATGGATTCCGTGACCGCGCTCCATTGGGCGCGGTGGCGGCACGATGTGCGTGCGGCGCTCAGTTTCGACTACGGCGCCAAGCACAACCACCGGGAAATCCCGCTTGCCGCCGAGCAGGCCAGACTCGCCGGCGTGCCACACCAGGTCATCCCGCTGGATTTCATCGGGAAGCTGTTTGCCTCCGACCTGCTGAAAAGCGGTGGCGACATCCCCGAAGGCCATTACGCCGACGAGAACATGCAGCGCACGGTCGTCCCCTTCCGCAACGGCATCATGCTGGCGGCGGCCGCGGGCTTTGCCGAAAGCCAGGGCGCGGACGGGCTCGTCATCGCCGCGCACGGCGGCGACCATGCGATCTACCCGGACTGCCGCGAGGATTTCATGCAGGCGATGGGCCGGGCGATGCAGCTCGGCACCTACGCCGGCATCCAGCTGCTGCGGCCGTTCATCGCGATGAACAAGGCCCAGATTGCCGCGGAAGGCGCGCGGCTGGGCGTGGATTTCGGCCGGACCTGGTCGTGCTACAAGGGCGGCACCATCCACTGCGGCAAATGCGGCACCTGCGTGGAGCGGCGCGAGGCGTTCCAACTCGCCGGCCTCCCCGACCCGACCGCCTACGAATCCACGCCGCCGCTGTCGGCCAAATCCGCATGCTGATCGCCGAGATATTCCATTCCCTGCAGGGCGAGGGCGAGTTGACCGGCGTGCCGTCGGTCTTCGTCCGCACCAGCGGCTGCAACCTGCGTTGCAACTGGTGCGACACGCCCTACGCCTCGTGGAATCCTGAGGGGAGGCAGATGAGCGTGGCCGAAATCGTGGCCGAAGTGGAGAAGCATCCAGCGAAGCACGTCGTGCTCACCGGCGGCGAGCCGATGGTCGCGAAGGAAATCCGCGAACTTGCCACGGCGTTGAAGCAGCGCGGCTACCACATCACCATCGAGACGGCCGCGACCGTCGCGCCGGACGGCATCGCGTGCGACCTCGCCTCGCTCAGCCCCAAGCTGAAGAACTCCGCGCCCGACGAGCGTTTGTCCGCCTCCTGGCGCGAGAAACACGACGCGCTGCGCTGGCAGCCGGCGGTGGTGAAGGCTTGGCTGTCAACATATGGCTATCAGTTGAAGTTCGTGGTGTCGCAAGTGGCGGACGTGGACGAGATCGAGGGCATGCTCGGGCAATTGGGCGTGAACGTCCCGCGCGCCAAGGTGCTGCTGATGCCCGAGGGCACGACGGTCGAGGCCCTGCGGGCGAAGGCCGGCTGGCTGGGCGAGCTGTGCAAGGTGCGCGGCTACCGCTACGCGCCGCGGCTGCACATCGAGCTCTACGGTAACAAGCGCGGGACCTGAGGGTCGGGGAAGTGAGCGCCCATGCACATCCGCAACAGCGAGACCCATCCGCAGAGCCTGTCCACCGAGCTGCACGAGCTGGCGGAGCGGTTCCGGCATCAAGCCATCACCGTGGAGGAGGTGATTGGCGTGCTGGGCGAACGGGCCTACACGCTGCTCATGATCCTTTTTGCGCTGCCATTCAGCTCGCCGGTGACGCTGCCGGGCATGTCCGTGCCGCTCGGGCTGATGATCGCCATCATGGCGGGACGCTTCGCGCTGGGCCTGCCGCCGTGGCTGCCGGAAAAACTCCGCCGCACGGTGCTGACGCCGGGATTTTTTCGGCGGCTGCTGGAGGGCGCGAGCCGGATCATCAGGTTGATCGAACGGGTCCTGCGCGGGCGCCTGCCGGTGCTGACGGCGACCACACGGCTGGTGCGCTTGCATGCCATGATGGTGTGCATCGCCGGATGCATCCTGCTGATACCGGCGCCGATTCCGTTCAGCAACACGCTGCCCGCGTTCGGGGTGTTGCTGGGTGCAGCCGGGGTCATGGAACGCGACGGCCTGGCGATCCTGGCGGGCTATGTCTTCACCGCGCTCGGCGCCGCCTATTTCGTGCTGATCGGGGTGATGGGAGCCGGAGCCTGGGCCTTTGTGCGCGACGGCCTGACCGCACTCTTTTGAGTGACCGGCCCGACCGCCGTTGTGGCGTGCTCAGCAGGCCAGCACTATTTTGCCGAATTGTGCCGACGCCTCCATGTGGCGCAGGGCGTCCTCGGTCGCGGCGAGGGGGAAGACGCGATCCACGACGGGCGTAATCCGGTGGGCTGCCACAAACGCCGTCATCCCCGCGAAATCCGCGGGCGACCCCATGGTGGTGCCGAGGAGGCTGATCTGGCGGAAGAAACATTTCCGCAGGTCGAGACCCGGCGGGTTGCCGGTCGTGGCGCCGAAGAAGGCGATGCGCCCGCCCGGCCGCGTGAGCTCGATGAGTTTGCCGAAACCCTCGCCACCGGCGCTGTCGATGATGACGTCGAACAGGCCGCCCGCCTGCTTCTGCAGTTGCGCGGGCCAGTCGGTGTCGCGGTAGCTGGCGCCGCCATTTGCGCCCATTTGGACGGCGCGGGCGATTTTTTCCGGCGAGCTTGAAGTGACCCAAACCTCCGCACCGGCGGCCAAGGCGAACTGGAGAGCGAAGAGCGCGGCGCCGCCACCGACGCCGGTGACAAGCACGCGTTCGCCGGACTTGAGCTGCGCCCGGGTGAAAAGCGCGCGCCAGGCCGTGAGTCCCGCCAGCGGCAGCGCGGCGGCCTGTTCCCAGGAGAGATGCGTAGGCTTGGGCGCGAGGTTGGTGGACGGGATGGCGATTTGTTCGGCGAAGGTGCCGCTGTCCGGCAGCCCGAGGATGCGGAACTGCGGCCCCTGGGCGCGCGCATCGGGGCCCCAGTCGAGCGACGGGTTGATGATGACCTCGCGGCCGACCCAGGACTGGTCGGCGGGCGAACCGACGGCGGTGACGATCCCCGCGCCATCCGAGCCGAGGGTGATGGGCAGCTTGATGCCGGCGTATTGGCCGAGCTGGATCCAGAGGTCGCGGTGGTTGAGGGCGGCGGCGTGGAGACGCACGACGGCTTGGCCGGGCGCGGCCACCGGATCGGGCGACGACTGGAGGACGACCGGTTTCTTGATCCCGGTGAGGACGGTGTCTCGCATATGGCTGGGTTGGATCAGGAAGCGATCGTCGATCAGCGCTTCAGCTTCGCCTGGAGTTTTCTGATCTCGGGGCTGATGG
The DNA here is from genome assembly GCA_039807025.1 of Lacunisphaera sp. Taxonomy (GTDB): domain Bacteria; phylum Verrucomicrobiota; class Verrucomicrobiia; order Opitutales; family Opitutaceae; genus Lacunisphaera. The sequence continues at coordinate 3,858 of JBDHQK010000042.1, read as the reverse complement.
CGGAGCAGCCGGCGCTGCCGCAGCCGGAGGATTTTTTCTTCCCGAACCAGGAGCGCAGCAGCAGCAGTGACGCGAGGGCGACGATGCCGAGGGCGGTGATGGTCTGGAGGGTGGCGGACATGGTCAGTAGCCGAGCGCGCGGCCGGCTTGGTAGAGGACGAGGCACACGAGCCACGCGGTGCCGGTCATGTAGGCGAGTTGGAACAGCGGCCAGCGCCACGAGTTGGTCTCGCGCTTCACGACGGCGACGGTGCTCATGCACTGCATGGCGAAAACATAGAACACCATGAGCACAATGCAAACGAGCGGGGTGAACAGCGCGGCCCCGTCCGGCCAATGGGCGCCGCGGAGAGCGTCGCGGAGCGGCGTGGTGTCGTCATTCGCGCCCTCGACGCCGAAGATGACGCCCATCGAGCTGACAAAAACCTCGCGGGCGGCGAAGGAGGTGATGAGCCCGATGCCGATGCGCCAGTCGAAGCCCAGGGGCTTGATGACGGGCTCGATGAGATGCCCGGCCTGGCCGGCAAAGCTCTGGGCGATCTGCGCGGTGGGCGTGGCGTGCGGATCAGGGTGCTTCGGGTAGGTGGTGAGGAACCAGAGCACGATGGAGATGCCGAGGATGATGGTGCCGGCGTTCTTCAGGAACATCCACCCGCGCTCGACCATGTGGCGGAGGATTTCCTTGAAGCGAGGCGGCTGGTAGGGCGGCAGCTCCATGATCATGTGCTGAGGCGCGGCCGGGAAGAGCGTGCGCTGGAACAGCCAGGCGAAGAAAAACACCCCGCCGGTGCCCAGGGCATACATGGTGAGCATGATGCCGGCCTTGGTGGTGGCGGGCACGACGTCGCCCGGCAGCAGGGTGGCGATCATCAGCAAATAGACGGGGAGGCGTGCCGAGCAGCTCATCAGCGGGGCGACGAGGATGGTCACGAGGCGGTCGCGGGCGTTCTCGATGGTGCGGGTGGCCATGATCGCCGGGATGGCGCAGGCGTAGGCCCCGAGCAGCGGGATGAAGGAGCGGCCGTTGAGGCCGACCCGGCTCATCGGCCGATCCATGATGAAGGCGGCCCGCGCCATGTAGCCGGTGCTTTCGAGCAGCCCGACGAAGAAGAACAGGATGAGAATCTGCGGCAGAAAGATGACAATGCCCCCCACCCCGCTGATGACGCCGTCGGTCAGCAGGTCGCGCAGGTCGCCGGGGGCCATCGCGCCTTTCACCCACGCACCGAAGGCGGCGACGTGTTCGTCGATGAAGTTCATCGGCGACTCGGCGAGCGAGAAGATGGAGTAAAACAGCGCGCCCATGATGACGGCGAAGAAAGCCCAGCCCCAGACGGAGTGGCAGAGCACGGCGTCAATGCGGTCGGAGCGCGACGGGCCCGTCTCCCGCGGGCGGCGGATGACGTCCTTGCAGAGCAGGTTGATGGCGTCGTAGCGGCTGCGGATGAGCACGGCGGACCAATCGGTGCCCTCCTGCACCCAGCGCTGGCGCCACTGGCTGAGCAGCTCGTGGGTGCGGGCGCTGAGCGGCTTGGAGCCGGCGACGCGCACGGTGTCGAAGTCCGTGAGCAACAGCAGCGCCTCGGCGCGGGCGATGAGCGGGGTGCGGGCGTCGTTGTCGGCGAGGGAGGCCTGAATCTCGGCGACGGCCGGGGCGATGGGCACGGGCACATCCCAGCGGTGGCGCGCGAGCGGAAGCTCGAGCCGGCTAAGAGCAAGCTTCAGCTCGACGAGGCCGCGGCCATGGACGGCCTCGCAGGCGATGACGGGCACGCCGAGTTCGCCTTCGAGTTCGGCGGCGTCCACCTTCATCCCGGCGGCGGCGGCCATGTCCATCATGTTGAGCGCGATGATGACGGGGCGGCCGAGGTCGAGGATTTGGTGGACGAGGTAGAGGTTGCGTTCGAGGTTGGCGGCATCGACGACACAGATGATGCGGTCGGGCTGCGGCGTGTCCGCGCGGCGGCCGAGGAGAACATCGCGGAGCACGGCCTCGTCGGGCGAGCGAGCGGCGAGCGAGTAGGCGCCGGGCAGGTCGATGATCTGGATGGGGCGGCCGTGCTGGGAGTAGGTGACGCCGATCTTCTTTTCGACGGTGACGCCGGGATAGTTGCCGACTTTCTGGCGGAGGCCGGTGAGGGCGTTGAAGAGCGTGGTCTTGCCGCAGTTGGGGTTGCCGACCATCGCGTAGACCGGGGTGCGGTCGGAGCCGGGCGTCGGGCGCCTGCGGCCGGGCAGCGCGATATGGGCCGGGAGCTTCAATGCGCGCTGGCCGGCAGCTGCTCGACGAGAATACTCATGGCAGCCCGGTGGTTGAGGGCGATGCGGGTGCCGTTGACCAGGCAGAGACTGGTGGACGAGCCGGAGATCTTGGTGACCAGAGCGGCCTCGCCGAAACCCATCTCGCGGACGCGCTGGCAGAAGCTGTCGTCGCCGGTCAGTTCACACACCCGGCCCGTGCTGCCGGCAGGCAGCTGGCAGAGAGGGGAGAGCGGGATGGGGGAAGCGGGCATTGCGGATGAGACCGAGTATCAGAACAGAAGCAGAAAAAGGCCCCGGGTCAAACCGCCGTCGCGGTGAGGTCCGGGGCGGGAAATTATCGGCGGCGGCGCTTGACGGCGAGTTGGACGCCGGAGTAGCGCACGAGGCTCTGGAGGTGCTCGTATTGCTGCGGGTCCATGTCCTTCGCGGCGGCAAGTTCCTGCTCCGCCTTCTTGAGCGCGGCCTCGACGGCGTGCTCATCGATCTTCTCCTCGGTGATGGCGTGTTCCGCGAGGACGCGGATGCGGTCACCGTCGATCTGGGCGAAGCCGCCGCCGACCGCGAGGAAGGAGGTGACGTTGTCCTTGGTGACGCGGAGTTCGCCGTGCTCGACCTGCGTGAGCAGCGGGATGTGGCCGGGGAGGACGCCGATCTCGCCCTGGACCGTCGGGACGACGACGGAGTCGATGGTGTCGGAATACACCTTCGCCTCGGGCGTGACGATTTCGAGCGTGAGGGGCATGGGAATTACTTCTTCTGCGAGGCCGCGATGACCTCGTCGATGCCGCCCTTCATGTAGAAGTCGCCTTCGGCCACGTGATCGAGCTCGCCATCGAGGATCATCTTGAAGCCGCGGACGGTCTCCTTGACGGGGACGTATTTGCCCGGCGTGCCGGTGAAGACCTCGGCGACGGCGAACGGCTGCGAGAGGAGGCGCTGGATCTTGCGGGCGCGATAGACCGTCTGCTTGTCCTCGGGGGAGAGCTCGTCGAGACCGAGAATGGCGATGATGTCCTGGAGGTCCTTGTAGCGCTGGAGGACGCGCTGCACCTCGCGGGCGACCTTGTAGTGCTCCTCGCCGACGATGTCGGGCTGGAGGGCCTTCGAGACGGAAGCGAGCGGGTCGACGGCGGGATAGATGCCGAGCTCGGCGATGGAGCGCTCGAGCACGATGGTGGAGTCGAGGTGCGCGAAGGTGTTGGCCGGCGCGGGGTCGGTCAAATCGTCGGCGGGCACGTAGACGGCTTGCACGGAGGTGATGGAGCCCTTCTTGGTCGAGGTGATGCGCTCCTGGAGGATGCCCATCTCGTTCGAGAGCGTCGGCTGGTAACCCACCGCGGAGGGCGAGCGGCCGAGGAGGGCGGACACCTCGGAACCGGCCTGCGAGAAGCGGAAGATGTTGTCCACGAAGAGGAGCACGTCCTGGTTCTTCTCGTCGCGGAAATACTCGGTCATGGCGAGGGCCGAGAGGGCGACGCGCATGCGGGCGCCCGGGGGCTCGTTCATCTGGCCGTAGACGAGCGCGACCTTGGACTTGGAGAGGTCCTTCTGGTCGATGACGCCGGCCTCGGACATTTCGTGGTAAAGGTCGTTGCC
>JBDHQK010000213.1:0-3023 GCA_039807025.1 Lacunisphaera sp. | reverse complement strand
CTTGAAGTGGACGGCGGCGAACATGCGGACACCAATACGCACTTGAGCCCCGAGTTCCAGACCTATTGAGGCTTGCCGAAGAAGAGACGATGCGCGGCAGGGCGAATCCCCCGGATGAGCCGTGTCTCCCATTGAGCCTCGCGCAAGAGGCTGGTGTCACGATGCAGGTGGTAGGGCGGAGCGGCTCGCTCCGCCGCGGCGCACCGGGCCGGTGCGCCCTACCCGTCAGACTACTAGGCAAGCCTCAAAAAACATCCTACCGCAGCGCGGCCATGAGCCGCATCCGCGAGGACAAGCCGAACTTCCGCAGGCAGGCGCTGACCTGGTGCTTCACGGTCGGCTCGGCCTTGTGCAGGAAACGGGCGATCTCCTTGTTGCTGTAGCCCGCGCAGAGGTAGGAGAGCACGTGCTGCTCGGCCGGAGTGAGCGGCGCGGGGATGGGTGGCGCGCTCACCGGGCGCGGCAGCAGGCAATAGCGTTCGGCAACCATGGGGGATTAAAACGGGACTACTGACAACGGACTACCGACTGGCGAAGGCCCAGCGCCGAGCGGCGGTTCTTTTGTTTCTTAGTCAGTGATCCGTAGTCGGTGGTCAGTCGTCCCATGGCCTCACGATCCGTTCAGATTTTCAACAGCCGCTTCAGTTCCTGCTCCAGACGTGCGCCGCGCGCGTCGGTCGAGACCACCCTGCCCTCCTGATCAACGAGGAGCATGGCGGGGATCGCGGTGATGCCATGGCGCTTCGCGAAATCGTTGGCCCAGAACTTGCCGTCGAAGTATTGCGGCCAAGGCATCGCGTTCGCGGCGGTGAAATCCGCGAGCACCTGGCGCGCCTTGGCCAGCTTGGCCGCCGCCTGCTCGGCGGTGTCCGTGGGCGCGAGTCTGGCGTTCTCCAAGGCGATGCCGATCACCTCGAAACCGCGGGCATGATACTGGTTGTAGGCCGCGATAATGTTCGGCAGTTCGGCCTTGCACGGGCCACACCACGTGGCCCAGAAGTCGATGAGCACGACCTTGCCGCGCAACTTGACGAGATCCACCTCTCGGCCGTCGAGCGCGGTGAACTTGAGTTCGAGTCGCTGCTCGACGAGGCCGGTCTTCTTCGCCTGGGAGGCGGCCAACTGGCGCAGCTCCGCGTTATCGGTGGTGTCGGCGACATGCGCCCACCCGGCTGCTGCGGCGGCTGGGTTGACCCGGCCAAGCGCGCCGAGGAAATCGTTGGCGCGCATGACCAGCACCGCGTTCATCGCCGTATAGCGGGCGGTGTGCGCCACGAAGCGTTCGCAGAAGGCGGCCCAGTCCACAGGCTCGCCCGCGCGCGCCTTCGCGGCACTGACGCGAAAATCGTTGGCGAAGGCACCCCACTCCAGCTCCTCGTTGGCGCCCGGCGTCCGGTCGGTGGCCTCGCGCATGCCTTTCCAGAGTTCGGTGAGTTTCGCCTGCCAGGCGGCTTTGGCCGCCTCGTCGATCACGGCGCCTTTCAGGCCAACGGTGTCGTAATCGAGGCCGGGGTGCTGAATGAACGTCGGTCGCAGCCGCCCGAGATAGACGAGCACGTCCCACCGGCGCGGGTCGGTCGGGTATTTTTCAATCAGGGCCACGCCATCGGCGATGAACCGCCGGAAATTACCGTCCTGCCAAAGGGCCTTTTCACCCTTGGTGTATTCGGCGAAGCCGGGCGGATACAGGACTGTCTTGCCCTTTTGGAACGCGGCGAAGTCGCGGTCCGCCAGCGACTGTTCCTGAACGGTGGCCGGAACAGCCTGGGCGAATGCAGAGGCGGACAGCGCAGCCAGCGCCGCCGCCAGCGCGAGGGATCGGATCGCCTTCATGGCTCAGAGCTCAGCAGGCGCTTAAGCTCGGCCTCGAGCTTCGGGCCGCGAGCGTCCATCGTCACGACCTTGCCGGACTGATCGAGGAGAAACATGCGCGGGATGCCGCGGATGCCGTAGCGCGCAGTGTAGGGATTCTTCCAGCCGGTGCCGTCGAAGAACTGGGGCCAAGGCATCCCGTGCTTGGCAGCGAAATCGAGCATTTTGTTCCGAGACGCATCGAGCTTCGCCTTGGCTTGCTCGGGCGTGGCGTTGGGCGGCACGCCGGCGTTCTCGAGCGTCATCCCGACGATCTCGAAGCCCTTGTCGTGATATTTGTTGTAGGCCGCGACGACGGTCGGGATCTCCTCGATGCAGGGGTGGCACCAGGTGGCCCAGAAATCGATGAGCACGACCTTGCCGCGCAGCTGCGCGAGGTCGACCTCGCGGCCGTCGGCGGCGGTGAACTTCCAGTCAAGCGGGTGCTCCTGTGCCTTGACCAGGGTCAGGCCGACCTCGGCGATGGTGCGGACCTTTTCACTCGGCGAATCGACATAGGCATGGAGCAGCGGGAAGATGTCGGCCGGGGAATCGACCAGCCGGCGCTGGAGGGCCACGAGGCGGTCGAAGGCCTGGCCGGTGATCTCCTCGTCGGGATAGGCGGTGATGAGCCGGTCAATCTCCGCGCGCAACGCGGCAAAATCTACGGGCTTGCGCGACGTCGCGGCGCTGCCGGCGGCGGTGAGGTGACGCAGGGCGGCGCCGAGCAGGTATTTCTTGCGGACTTCCGGCGTCATGTCCGTGGCGGCGGCGCACGCGGCGTCGAGCGCGGCGAGGTGCTCACGCCACTTCTCCTGCGCCACGCGATCGTATTCGACGGCACCCCGCACAACCGTGCCGGGTTTCTGCTGGTCAAGCTTGGCGTCGTCGGTGGATTTGACGAAAATGCGCTGTCGACCGAGCAGTATCAGCGCCGCCTCCCAACGGCGCGGGTCCGCGGGATAGTCGGCCATGAATTTCTCGGCGGCCGCGGCGAGATCGTCGCCGCGTTTCAAGGACCAGTGGAACCGGGCGGAACCGGTGGCGAGTTCCGCCGGGGTCTTGGTGGCGACCAGGGTCTGGAGGGCGGCGAGGTCGGCTGCGGCGTCCGCCGCGAAGGCGGCGGGCAGCAGGACCAGTGAAAGCAAGGCGGTGATGTGGCGTTTCATGGC
>JBDHQK010000212.1:0-3052 GCA_039807025.1 Lacunisphaera sp. | reverse complement strand
ATCAATTTCCTCGCTGACACCGTGACCGGCCGCGCCGAGGGCACGCTCAAGCAGGTCGAGGCCCTGCAGGAATTGCTGGAGAAGGTGAACGCCGAGGAAGTAGCGGTTGTCATCACCGCCGCACCGGTGGACCGCCGACGCACGTTTCCGAAGTGGTGCGAAGCCAACGCGGACTTCACGCTGGCCGGCGGCGACGATGCAGTTGGCGAACTGGGGATGCATGGCTATGTGCAGGTCGAGGCGAAGACCAGTGGCGTGACCTTTGGCGAGGGAGCAGTCGAACTGCTGCTCTCGAAAGTCGGCGTCAACACGCGATTGCTTACGGAGGAGGTGCGCAAACTAGCGACTTACCTCGGTGAGGGTGCGGTGATCGAGCAGGCGCACATCGACGAGCTCACGCCGAACTTTGCCGAGGGGGATTTCTTCGCGTCAGCCGAGCGCTTCTTCGCCGGCGACCTGGCGGGCACGCTGGCGGCGCTGGCGCAGCACTTCTTCAACGGCAACGATGCCCGGCCCGTGCTCAGCGCGCTGCAGAACCGCAACCGCATCCTCATCCAGGTGCGCGTGCTGTTGGACACCGGCGACCTGCGCGCGCCCGGCCCCTACGGCTTCGACAAGGCGGCGTGGGCCCGCGCGCAGGGTGCCTACGCGAAACACTTCGGCGGCGACGCCGAGAAGAGCGCCTACAACCTTTTCACGCAGAACCAGTGGTATGTCGGAAAGCTCGCCAGCGCGGGCAAGCTGCCGGGCCTGCGCCGGCTGATCGACAACCAGCAGGAGTTTATCCGCGCCTTCGAGGAAATCGTCCGCCGCCCCAACGAGCAGGAAGCGGTGCTGCGCGACATGGCCGTGCGCTGCCTCGGCCCGGTATCAGTCTGATTGCCTTGGGGTGGAGCGTGCCCTTCATCCTTCACCAAGGCTACGGACGACAGGCTGGGTTCCACCCTCAATCCACCTGCTTGATCCCGCCGAAGATCACGAACGGGATCTCGCGCCAGAAGCATTCGGGGTCGGCGAAGCCCGCCTCGCCCACCAGGCGCAGCTCGGTGGCGAGGGGCGGATAATAATCCTCGTGCGCCCAGTTCGCGAAATGTTCCCGGGCCTGCTTTTCGGAGATGCCGTGCGGCGCCATGGCGCGCACCCACTCGTCGTAGGAAAAATCCCGCAGCGCGCCGCCCGCCGCAATGGCGGTGTCGGCGTTCAGGAAAACCCCGCGCGGCTTTAGGGCCGCGAAAATGTTCCGGTAGATGCCGCCCTTCGCCGCCAGGTCCTTCACATGGTGCAAGGCGATGCAGGCCACGACTGCGTCGCAGGGAGTCAGCGGCTCGGCGAAGGAGCGCTCCACATAACGGATGCGGTTGCCGAAACGCGCGCAGCGCTGGCGGGCCACGTCGAGCATGGCGCGGTCAATGTCCCATATCTCCACCTCGGCCAGCGGCAGCGTTGCGGCGACCGCTTCCGCCAGCGCGCCGGTGCCGCCGCCCAGGTCGAGCACCACGCAGGGCCGGTCGGCGGGAAGCAGCTTCCTCAACAGCGCCATGTGCGCCTCGCGCATGGCGGGGTAGCCCGGCACGAGCTGCCGGATGAGCTTGTCGTAGTCCGCGACGTTGAGCTTGAGATGACCCTCGACGCTATGGCCCATGTGGGAAAGTGAAGGTTGCGGGGCGAAAGTTGAAAGACCGAAAGCACCCGGGCGGGCACAACGACCGTCTTTACCATTGGCAACACCCCCACCGTGGGTTAACCGTGGCCACCTCGTGAAGCCACCCGTCCAGCCCGCCGAAACCATCCCCAACGTGCTCGCCGAGCGCTATGCCTCGCCCGCGATGAAGGCGATCTGGTCGGCCCACGGGCGCATCCTGCTGGAGCGCGATTTCTGGATCGCCGTCATGAAGGCGCAGAAGGACCTCGGCGTCGCTATCCCCGCCGAAGCCATCAAGGATTACGAGCGCGTGCGCGGCGACGTGAACATCGAGCGCATCAAGGAGCGCGAGCGCGTCACGCTCCACGACGTGAAGTCGCGCATTGAGGAATTCTCCGAGCTGGCCCGGCGTCAGTTCATCCACCTCGGCCTCACCAGCCGCGACCTGACCGAGAACGTCGAGCAACTCCAGGTGGCCCGCGCGCTGCAGCTCGTGCAGTTCAAGGTCGCCGCCGCGCTGCTCGCGCTGGGGAAGCGCGCCGCGCAGCACCGCGACGTGATGATCACCGGCCGCACGCACAATGTGCCGGCCCAGCCCACCACCCTGGGCAAGCGGCTCGCGATGTTCGGCCAGGAACTCCTCATCGCCGCCCAGCGACTCGACGCCCTCGTGGCGCGCTACCCGGTGCGCGGCCTCAAGGGTGCGGTCGGCACGCAGCTCGACCAGCTCACGCTCCTCGGCGGGAACGCCGACAAGGTGGACCAGCTCGAGGCGCGTATCCTCAAGCACCTTGGCTTCCGGCAATCGCTCGGCGCGGTCGGCCAGGTTTACCCACGCTCGCTCGACTTCGATGTCGTCAGCGCACTGCACCAGGCGGGCGGGGCCGCCGCGAGCTGCGCCACCACGCTGCGCCTCATGGCCGGCACCGGGCTGCTGACCGAGGGCTTTCAGGAGGGACAGGTGGGCTCCTCCGCCATGCCGCACAAGGTCAACGCGCGGAACTGCGAGCGCGTCTGCGGCTTTTCGACGATTTTGTCCGGCTATGTGACGATGACCGCGAACCTCGCCGGCCACCAGTGGAACGAGGGCGACGTGTCCTGCTCGGTCGTGCGCCGCGTGGCGCTGCCCGACGCGTGCTTCGCGATCGACGGCCTGTTCGAGACCTTTCTCGCGATCCTGCGCCAGATGGAGATTTTCCCGGCGGCCATCGCGGCGGAGAACGAGCGCAACCTGCCGTTCCTCGCGACGACGACGATCCTGATGGAGGCGGTGAAGGGCGGCGCGGGCCGCGAGACCGCGCACGAGGCCATCAAGGAGCACGCGCTCGACGCCGCCAAGGCGCAGCGCACCGGCGGCGACGCCGATCTGCTCGGCCGGTTGGCCGGCGACAGGCGGGTCGGCCTCGGGAG
>JBDHQK010000211.1:0-3056 GCA_039807025.1 Lacunisphaera sp. | reverse complement strand
ATCGGCGACGGCAAGGTGTTCGTGTCCCCGGTGGACGACGTCGTCCGCATCCGCACCGACGAGCACGGCGACGCGGCCGTCTGAGCTGACCGTCGGAGTGCGCGAGGCCGGTTCCAGCAGGACCGGCCTTTTTTGTTGGCCGCCGCGTATGACACGGGCGGGCCCCGGACTTTATGCGAACGAACCGCACGCGTGGCATTGGAGCTGCTTTGGCAAGTGGAGCTCATGCACCGCACCTATCTTACCAAAATTGTCCGTCTGTTCACCCTCGTCGGGGCCCTGGCCGCCCTGGCGTTGGGGTTTGCCGCCCACGCGGCGGATGTCGCCGCCGCGCCCACCGCGGACGAGCGCCTCGCCGCGCTGGAAGCCTACGTCAACAATACCGATCCCGGCAAGGCCCTCGCCGCCACGACCGGGCCCGGCCACAATGCCTGGATGATGACGAGCACCGCGCTGGTGCTCTTCATGACCCTGCCGGGCCTGGCGCTGTTCTACGGCGGCCTGGTGCGGAAGAAGAACGTCCTGTCGGTGCTGGCCCAGTGTCTCGGCATCACCGGCCTGGTCACGATCCTCTGGTGGGCGGTCGGCTACAGCCTCGTGTTCGGCACGAGCTACGGCAGCCCGTTCATCGGCGGCACTGAATACCTGTTCCTCCAGGGCGTCACGTCCGCGCCGAACACCAACTACGCCTACTGGGTTTCCCAGAACGTGTTTGCGATGTTCCAGATGATGTTCGCCATCATCACACCCGCCCTGATCGTCGGTGCCATTGCCGAGCGCATGAAGTTCAGCGCCATCCTGCTGTTCGTCACCCTCTGGATGACCGTCATCTACTTCCCGCTGGCCCACATGGTGTGGGGCGCCACCGGCTGGATGAACGGCGTCTGGAACGCCGACGCCGTCATCCCCGCGATCGACTTTGCCGGCGGCACCGTCGTCCACATGTCCTCGGGTTGGTCGGCGCTCGTCCTCTGCCTCATCCTCGGGCCGCGCCTCGGTTTCGGGAAGGAGAAGATGGCCCCGCACAGCCTCGTGCTCTGCATGGTCGGCACCGGCATGCTCTACGTGGGCTGGTATGGCTTCAACGCCGGCTCGGCCGTCGCCGCCGACGGCATCGCCGCCAACGCCTTCATGACCACCACGCTCGCCGCCGCCGTCGCCGGCTTCACCTGGGGCATGATCGAGAAGGTCACCCGGGGCCACGCTTCCGTCCTCGGCTTCTGCTCCGGCATCGTGGCGGGGCTGGTCGTCATCATCGCCGCCGCCGGCTTCGTCGGCGCCACCGGCTCCGCCATCATCGGCGTGGTCGCCGGCATCGTTCCCTTCCTCGCCTGCACCAAGCTCAAGGCACTCTTCAAGTATGACGACGCGCTCGACACCTTCGGCGTCCACGCCGTCGGCGGCACCCTCGGCGCCCTCCTGACCGGCCTCCTCGCGACGGCCGAGGTGAACGCCAACCTCATCAGCGAGGGCTACGCGAAGAAGAACGGGCTCGCCGCCCTCGTGCAGGACGGCGGTCTCTGGCTCGTGCAGCTCAAGGCCATCGGTGTCACGCTGGCGCTGTCCATCCTCGGCACCATCGTCATCGCCGGCATCGTGAAGGCGCTGCTCGGGCTCCGGCCGACGGCCGAGGCGGAGCAGCAGGGCCTGGACATCACCGATCACGGTGAGGAAGGCTACATCCTCTAACCATCATCCCACCCACCATGAAACTCATCATCGCCATCATCAAACCGTTCAAGCTGGACGCCGTCAAAGAAGCGCTCGGCGCCGTGGGCATCGAGGGCATGACCGTCACCGAGGTCAAGGGCTACGGCCGCCAGAAGGGCCACACCGAGATCTACCGCGGCAGCGAATACACCGTGGACTTCCTGCCCAAGGTGAAGCTGGAGATCGCCGTGGCCGACGAACTCGTGGCCAAGGTCATCGGCGCCGTCATCGGCGCCGCCAAGACCGGCAAGATCGGCGACGGCAAGATATTCGTCTGCCCGCTGGAGGATGTCATCCGCATCCGCACCGACGAGCACGGCGACGCGGCCGTCTGACCTTTCAGTCATAGACATTCAAGGCCGGCCCGCGCGCGGGGCCGGCCTTTTTGCATGGCGTGGGCATGGCGTGGTCAGGCAACTCATGGCCGTGTGCTCCCGGACAGCTCTCAGACTGGGTGCTCGCGACTTTCCGTTACGCGAAAAGCGCATTTTACAGAAAAAGTTTCCGCTGCGGCGATCGTGCCCGGCTGGGGCTTGATTTGCGCCCCGAGCGGACCTATCAGCGTTTCGGTCATTCTCGCCGTGAGCCCGCCTCCCACTGATCCGTCTGCTGCCGCTTCGCCCGGCGCGTCCGACGTCGGCCATGCCCAGTGGTTCGCCCGGGAGGTGCAGCCCCATGACCATTCCCTCCGTGCCTACCTCCGCAAATCCCTGCCTTGTCCCGCCGATGCCGACGACGCGGCCCAGGAGACTTACGTCCGCCTGCTGCGCGCCAAGGCGGGCGACCGGATACGCGCCACCAAGCCGCTCCTCTTCGCCATCGCCCGCAACGCCGTGCGCGATTTCTTTTCCTTCCGCGCCCGCGCCGACTATGTGGCGATAACGGAAACCGACCATCTCCCGGTCTTAGCGGAAGAGCGGGGCACCATCGAGTCCCTCTGCCACGCCCAGGAACTGGCCTTGCTCACCGAAGCCATCAATACGCTCCCCGAACGCCAGCGCGAAGTGATCCTCCTCCGCAAGATCAAGGGCTACTCCCAGAAGGAAATCGCCGGGCTCCTCGGCATCGCCGAGCACACCGTCGAGAACCTCGCCGTCAAGGGCGCCCGGCGTTGCGCCGACTTTCTTCGCGCCCATGGCGTCACCTCCTCCCATGACTCGTCCCGCTGAAATTTTCCCCGACATTGCCCAGGAGGCCGCCGAATGGGTGATCCGCCGCGACCGGGGCCTGTCGCCGGCCGAAATGGCCGCCTTCGCCGCCTGGTCCGCCGATCCGCGGCACCGCGGGGAGTTCGCGCGCATCGCCGCCGGCTGGCGGAGCCTCGACCGCCTCGCGCCCGCGCCGGT
>JBDHQK010000041.1:0-19477 GCA_039807025.1 Lacunisphaera sp. | reverse complement strand
GGTAAACCGCCGTGTCCGCATTCCCGCCTCCCGGCCTGACGAGCGCCGTTTCCGACACCGATCGCCCCTCCACCGGCGCCACCCTGAGCCCGGATGAGTTGCCCGCGCGCCTCATTCTCAACTACCGCCTCGGGTAGGCCATCGTGTCCACGATGGTGCCAACCGGACGATGCGCACGCACGGCAGCAACGGCTGACTTTTGTCAGGCAGGGTTCCTTTGCCGAACTGGCCTACGCCGCCGGGCGCGACCCCGTGGAATTCCAGCGGAGCCCCTCGGAAACGATCGCGTCGCGCCCCAGCCCGAGCCAGCGCGGTGCGTCTGCTACAGCGCCTTCCGCAGCTTCAGGCGCCGCATGTCGATGACCACATCGTAGGCCTTGGGCGGCGGTGCCTCCGGTCCGGAGGCAAAGGTGTAGCTGCCGCCCTTGGGCAGCTTGGGCCCGAAGCGCTCCCGGAGCGCGGCCTTGACCATCTCCCCTGCCACGCCGGCGTTATCGCTGGAAAGCGAGCCGAACTCATCGCCATAAATCCGCTCCGTGCTGCGGTCTTCGAGGGTCGGGAGGATACAGTAAACGGTCGTCGGATGGGTGAAATTGGAGCGCAGCACGGCGCCCTGCACCAGGTTCCATTCGTGCCCCTGCGGCTCGGCGATCAGCTGGAAGGTCTGCTGCTGCGCGAGCCATGCCGCACCGGCCGCCATGAAACCCAGACCCAGGTAATGCGGCAAGGGTTTGATGCCCCGGGCCGTCGTGATGGCACGCAACGCATGAACCGTGAGCACGAGCACCAAGCCCGACAAGGGCAGGAGCGCCCGGTAGGCGGTGGAGCGCTCCGACGCCGCCAGGCTGATCGCGTGGGCCGCGAACGGCAGGACGACAAGGCACCAGACCCACTTCCGTTTCCACCAAGGCTCCGTCGCGGCGGCCGCCGGGCGGAAACCCAGGGCGATGAGGCCGAGCACGACGAGCACCGCGCCCCAGAAAATCGGCATCCCCGTGCCGTGGTCGTCCCGCAGGGCGAAGAGCGCAAGCGCATCGGGCAACGGTTGCCAGAAAAACCAGCCAATCTTGGTAATCGGATTGGTCTCCAGCTGCATCCGGGCCGATTCGCGAAACACCCCGTTGGTGAACAACGCCTGCACCAGGAAATATCCGGCCGCCAGGCCGGTCACCAGCGTGCCGAGGTGATAGCCCAGCCACTTGATATCCGACATCGGCTCGCGCCCGGTGCGCGCCAGCAGCACGGCGGCAATCAGCACGACGGGAAAGAGCGCGTTGGACTGGTAGATCAGCGCGGCCAGGGCGTAGATCATGCAGCCGCCCAGCACCGCCACATAGCGTTTCAGGCCCCCGCGCTCGAGTTCGGTCTCGATCGCCGAGAATCCGGCCGCGCCAAGCAGCAGGGCCAAGGCCTGCGGCCAGGCGCTGGCCCAACCGGCGGTGACCTGGGCCGCGGGCAACAGGACAAGGCCCAGCCCAATCGCGGCCGACTCGATCTCCGTCCAGCCGGACTGGTAGAGCTGCCGCCACACAGCCAGCGCCAGCAGCGTCAGCAACAGCACGGTGGCCAGCCGCAACCAGGGCAGTTGGGAGACATCGGAGGTCACGCCAAAGCTGGTCTCCAACAGCGCGCCATTGAGCGGGCGGCCGTGCGAGGCGGTGAGCTTCACGAGCCTGCCGGGTTCCTCCCGCGCGACGCGCAGATAGGCATAATCGTTCCGCTGGCCGTAGTCGTGAAAGATGGTCTGCCAATAGACCGCGAGCGGGGTCAGCAGCAAAACGTAGAGGCAGATGCGCGTGCGAATCATCAGAGGGGCATTTCTTGCTGCGCTGCTTGTGGCTGAATCCCCGCATAACGTCCATAACGTTCCAGCCAGTCGTCGATTTTTCCCAGGTAATATACAGGATCATATGGCGCGGAGATAGGATCGTGTGCCGCGAGCGGCCGCGCCCGCTGCCAGTCGGCGGTCTGCCCTTTCACCCGGGTGCCAATGAAATAGGTGACACGCTCGCCCATGCGCGGGCGGGGATTCATCTGGAGCGCGACCTCCGCCGCCGCCCGCCGCGGCTTGCCCCCGCCGGCCACCCATTGCTGGTAAGTTTCCGGATTCTGGCTGAGCGATTCAGTTTTTGCCAGGTCGGCCGCGGGATGAGTGCCGGCGGCAATCTGCCGCCGCAGGCGGACGATTTCCGCCGCCGGCGACACCGGGGAGACCCCGAGCAGAAACGCGATGAGCTGGTCGCCCAGCCGCTTGAGAAAGGGCTCGATGCCCCGGGACCGCAGCGCCGAGCCGCGCAACGTAATCTCACCGCCAGTCGCGAGCGCGTAGTTTTTCGCCTTGTAGCAGAACATCGCGTCGTAGGTGCCGTCGTGCTCCAGCTCGATGCCGTCGGGCAGGATCGCCCCCACCAGGGCCAGCAACTCCTCGGGCCGGAAGAAGTATTTCTCAGTGGAAATATAAATGCCGTCCGTGTCCGCCTCGAGGATGGTGCAGCCGTGTTTCCGGAACTCTGCGATGAGCGCCTGCAACAGCTCGCGGCCGCGCCGGGTGACCTCGGCCGCCAGGTCGCCATCCCCGAACCGCGCGCCCGAAAAGCCGAGGTAGCCGTAGAAGGAATTGATGAGGATCTTGAAGGTGGCCTGCCGTGCCTGCGCCTCGTCGCGCTCCGCCGCCGTCGGGGCCGTCCTGGCCAGCTGCTTGTATTTCAGCCGGTATTCGCGCAAGCGGCGGAGCATCGGGATGAACACCCCGAGCGCATCGCTCCGCGGGTTGCGGTTCATCTGCAGCAGCAGGCTCGGATAGAGCGAGGCCACGTCAAAATGCAGCACGTGCCGGAAGACACCCTCCTGAAAGCTGCGGGTGAAGCCGCCCTCAAAGGGCGCGATATCCACCGGGGCCGGGCAACTGGCGCGAGCGTGATAGTATTCCTCCAGGAACAGCAGGTCCACCTTGCCGGCGGTGCCACGCAGCGCCGCATCCTGCAGCAGGATCGGAAAGGCACGCGCCTGCTCGAAGTAGGTCGGCAGCAGCACATCCGCCAGACCCCGGGTCTCGCGCAGGTCGTCCGCGAGGTAGGCCAGGAATTTCTGCCGGTCGGAGCGAAAGGCGTGCTGGATCTGCGCCCCGTCGATGTAGGTGCGCCCCTCGCCGGATTCCGGCGTGATGCCGAAATAGACCGCCGCGTCCTTCAGGCCGTAGGCCGTCATCTCGCGTGCGGTGATGTCGTAGAGCTGGACCAGCAGGTAGGTGTCGATGACCGCACGGCCCGGCAGGTCGCAGCGGGGAAAATCAATCCAGCGCTCGGCCACCTTCAGGCGGCTGTTGCGGAACTCCGCGTTGAGGCCGAAGCGGCCCCACGCACACGGCACCTTGTGGCGCTTGGCGCGGATCCGCAGGTAATCGAGGTCGAACTTGAAGAGGTTGTGCCCCTCGACGACGTCGGGATCCAGTTCGCGCAGCCGGTCGTTGAAGGCCAGCAGCAGCCGCCTCTCGCCCGCTTCGCTTTCCTCCTCCAGCGTCAGGAGCTCGCGCCGTGCGCCGCATTGCAACCCGATGGCCAGCACGCGGTCATCGGGGTTCCGCGCATCGCTGAACGCTCCCGGCTCCGCCGCCCCGGTCTCGAGGTCGAGCTGGCAACGCCGCAGATCCGCAAACTTCATCTCCGCATACAGCCTCGCCCGCTGCTGCAGGAGCCACTGGCTCTCATAGGGCTTGAGCATATCAAGCGCCGCGCCCTCGGGCACCGCCTCGCAGAATGTGTCGAAGGTCGCCAGCGACTCCGCCTGCGCCAGCCAGACGAACTTCCCCTCGCCCTTCAGCCGCTCGAAGCGGACACCGTCGTGCGGCATCTCGTCTCCCAGCCAAGCGAACGGCTTGAAATCCTCCCTGCGTTCCTCGCGTCCGCCGGCCGGCGTGGCGTAGCAACCGTGGACCTGCCCGGCATCGTCAATCCACAGCCCGACCAGCTTGTCCGCACTCACATCGTTCGCACGAGATAAACCATCACCAAGGCGATCAGGATCAACGCCATGGCTGCCGAAGCGAGCACCCCGCGCAGTTGCGGGCGCCGGTAGACGATGCCGGCGAGGCCGGACAGGCCGAGCCAGCAAATGAGCTTCACGATGACCCAGCCGCTGCCCCACGAATAACCGTGCCTTGCCATCAGGCCACCGGCCGAACCGATGACCAGCAGGCTGGCGATGCCCGTGATCATCATCGTGCGCTTGCGATTCTCGGGCGCCGGGTTGGCGAAGGCCATGAAGGTGTGGGCGGCCAGCACAAACAGCGCGAAGACATGCAGGAGGGAATAGTAGAGCGGATTCATGGTGGAAAAACAGATGACGCCCCGCCGGTGCCGTGCGCCCCGGAGCTCATGTCCTTTTTAAGTTAAAGGTGGGCACCACCCGGCGGACCTTCTGCCTTCCGATTTACGGCCTGGCATCAGCCCGCCTGTCAGCGGTTCCCAAATTATAGCAAAGGCAAAGAGCGTTATAGGAGCACCTCGAACACTACAGGGCGTCGGCGAGGACGCTACGCCACTCCCGCTGTCCGTCAAGGTCGGTAAACCTGAAACTTGCGACTGCGAAAACGAGGCCGGGCCGCATCGCGCTCATGCAGCGATGCCGCCTCACGCCTCCGCCGCCAGCGGGTCGAGGTGTTCGAGGATGATCTTCTGCACCTGGTCGAGAAACGTGTAGGCCGCGAAGGGCACCCTCACCGCGTCGGCGATCGCCTCGGGCGGCACGTCTTCCTCCTCCAACAGATCGGCGGGGATGCCCTGCAGCCAGTGACTCAGAATCTGGATGCGCAGCGCCGAGCAGCCGCGCAGCAGCGAGTCGCTGTTGTGCGAGTCGATCGCGATGCTGCCCTCGGCAAAAAAATCCGAACCAAACAGGCCGAGCAACTCGCGCACATCGCTATTTTGACCAGCGAGCAGCTCGGCCGTCCAGGTCTCGTTGAATTCCTCGTCCTGCTCGGGAAAGCTTGTCCGGATCGCCAGTTGGCCGCGCAGGTCGTCGGCCGCCTGCTTGATGATGTCAAGCAGCGGGGCCACGGCGCTGATGTTCAGCTTGATCTCGACGCGCTTCATGCCGGCGGCTCGGGCTGGATCACGGCGGTCAGATGCCACTGTTGCAATGCGAAGACATAGGCCTCGGCCTGCTCACGGGTGCCCGACCACAGCACCGATCGGCCCTGCTCGTGGACCTCGAGCATGTGCTTGCGGGCCCGCTCCTCCGCGAAGCCGAAGACCCGGCGCAGGACCATCACCACATACGACATGCGGTTGACCGGGTCATTGAGCACGACGACGCGCCACACCTCGGACCGCTGGGGCAGAGGGGCCTTTGCGGCGCGGGGAGTATTCCTGGTTTTGGTTTCGGCCACGATCAGGGCTTGCCGGCTGCCTCGCGCACCGCCTGGACGACCGTGTTTTCGGCCTCGGCGAGGGCGATTTTGCGCACGTCCTTTGCGGTGCGCCACTTGAACTCAAAGATGCCCTCCTTCAGGCCGCGACCGCCCACGGTCAGGCGCAGCGGGAGGCCGATCAGGTCGGCATCCTTGAACTTCACGCCCGGGCGCTCGGCCCGGTCGTCAATCAGCACGTCGGCCCCGGCCGACTCGGCGGCTTGCGCCAGCTTGAGACACAGCGCCGTGACGGCCGCGTCCGCCGGATCAAGGTTGACCACGAGCACCTGCCAGGGGGCGACGTGCCACGGCCAGATGATGCCGTCGGCGTCGTTGCTCTGCTCGACCACGGCCTGCAGCGTGCGGCTGATGCCGATGCCGTAGCAGCCCATGACCATCGGATGCGACTGCTTCTGGTCGTCGGTGTAAACGGCGCCGAATTTCTCCGAATACTTGGTGCCGAGCTTGAAGACATGGCCGACCTCGATCGCGCGCGCAATCTTGAGCGGCTGCCCGGACTTCGGGTCGGGCTCGCCCTCGCGCACGCGGCGGAAATCCCCGAAACGCGTGATCTCAAGGTCCCGGGTCACATTCACGTGGCGCAGGTGGAAGCCATCCTTGTTGGCGCCGGTCGTGCCGTTGCCGACGAGGCGGATGGCGTGGTCGGCGAAGATGCCGGCGAGCGCGCCGGGGTTCTTGAGGGTGTGTTTGACGGCGCCGAGGCTGCCAGGCTTGGCGCCCATGACCGGCTCGATCTCCTCCGGGGTGGCCGGGCGCCACAACTGGAAGCCCAGCGCGCCAAGCTTCGCCTCCTCGAGTTCGTCGCAGCCGCGCAGGATCACGAGGAATGGCTTGCCGTCACCCATGTAAACGAGGGTCTTGAACTGCTTGTCCGGGGCGGCGTTGTAGGGCGCCGCCGCGAGCGCCGCGATGGTCACGACTCCCGGCGTGGCGAACTCCTCGAGCGCACCCCCGGGCGCCGCATCGGCCAGGTCATTCGGCACGATGCCGCTGGTGGCCTTCTCTCGGTTGGCCGAGTAGCCGCTCTCCTCGCAATAGACGATGTCGTCGTCGCCGACGGGTGCCGGGACCATGAACTCGTGCGAGAAGCTGCCACCCATGACGCCGGTGTCGGCCTCGACCGCGATGGTCTTGAGTCCGCAGCGGGTGAAGAACGCCGTGTAGGCGCGCTTCATCTTGTTGTAGCTCGCGATGGCACCCTCGTCGGTCGTGTCAAAGCTGTAGGCGTCCTTCATGATGAACTCGCGGGCGCGCATCAGGCCGTAGCGCGGGCGGATCTCGTTCCGGAACTTGGTGCCGATCTGGTAGAAATTCTTGGGCAGGTCGCGGTAGCTGGTGATCTCGGCCTTCACGAGCGGGGTGATAACCTCCTCGTGGGTCGGCCCGAGGACGTATTCCGGCTCCTTCGCGCGGCCCTTGCCGGCACCGGCGTGGTCCACGCGATACATGATCTCGCGGGCGGCGGACCAGCGCGGACCGTCCACCCAGTTTTCCACCGGGTGGATGAAGGGCATCGAGAGTTCGATGGCGCCCTCCCGATCCATCTCCTCGCGGCAGAGCTGGCTGATTTTCTGCACGACGCGCAGGCCGGCCGGCATGTAGGTGTAGAGGCCGCCGCCCAGCTTGCGCACGAGGCCGGCGCGCAGCAGGAGCTTGTGCGACGCGATCTCGGCGTCGGCGGGGCTTTCCTTCAGTGTCGGAATGAACGTCTGCGACCAATATTTCATGTGAGACCGGACGAGAACAACTCGGCCCGGGCGGCGCAATTGTAATTGCGGCCGTGCAGGCCGCGCGCCCGAACCGGCTTGAGGTCTGGCGGGGGCTGATGTTGCCTTTCCTGTCATGTCCGCCGCCAACCACCGTCCGCCCCCAAAGCCCTGGCCCATGAAATGGGTCGTGCTGGCCATTGTCGTCGGGCTCGTCGGCTACACGGCGGTGAACCTGTATTACCGCAAGCCCGGCGGCGGCTACCGTCCCTATCAGGACGCGCAGGACCGGGCAACCACGGCCCGCCTGCTGGCCGCCGGCTGGCACAAGCTACCGATCGACGAGCGTCGCCCCGCGGAGAAGCCAGGCCTCGACGCCACCGCCGCCGCCATCACGCGTGCGGCCAACGGCCTCGGCGCGGACTTCGCGCCCAACTTCGCCGAGCAGCCCAGCCTGCTGGCCAGTGTTGACCGGGTCGTCGCGCCGGCGGTCGTGACGCGCGGCGATATCTACACCGCCTACTTCACCGCCACGCTGCCCTCGCAAAAGACGCAGCTCGGCAATGTCTCGCTTTACCACCGGGAACACGAATTTGTGTTGCTCCCCAGTTCCGAGCCCCTGCCCGGCAAGGGCCTGCTCAGCCGCTGGGAGGACGCGACGTATAGCGTGAGCATCCCGACCGCGGGCCTGGCCCCCGGCCGCTACCTGATACGCATCGTCGCGAAGGGCCCGGCCGCCGCCTGGTCGTTCACGGTGAAGTGAGGACCGGAATCCCCATTGACGAGGGCGGGCGGATGCCCGATTAACTCGCCACCTTCGATGAGCAACGGCGCTGACATCAAACCGACCGACCTCCGCGGCATCCTGAAATACGTCCCCCGATTTCAGGGGCAGACCTTTGTCATTTCCGCCGACGGGATCATCGTCGCCGACGAGAACTTCGCGAACATCCTGACCGACATCGCCGTGCTCCGCAGCCTCGGCATCAAGATCATCCTCGTCCACGGCATCGGCCACCAGATCGAGGACCTCGCCCGGTCGCGCAACATCCCGATCACCGATGTCCATGGCACGGGCGTGGCCGACGCAGCCACCCTCGACCTCGCCATCCGCGCCTCCTCCCGGGTCACCCATCTCGTCATCGAGGGCCTCACCCAGAACGGATTGAAGGCGGCCCTGACCAACGCGGTGCGGGCCGTGCCGCTCGGCATCATCAAGGGTGTCGATCACCAGTTCACCGGCCGGGTGGACCGGGTGGACAAGGAATTCCTCGCCCAGCTGATCGAGTCCCAGGTCGTCCCCGTGGTGAACCCCATCGGCTTTGACCGCGACGGCCGGCCCCTGCGCATCAACTCCGACCTGCTCGCCGCCGAGCTCGCCGAGGCGCTCAACGCCACCAAGATCATCTACCTCACCCCGCACGAGGGCCTCGAGATCAATGGCAAGCTCCAGCACCAGATCTCCGCCGCCGCCCTCAAGACCCTGCTCAGCGACAAGCCCGAGGCCATCAACGAGCCGATGCGCAGCCCCGCCGCCCACGCCGTCAAGGCCGTCGAGACCGGCACGCCGCGCATCCACCTGCTCGACGGCCGCATGCTGGACGGGCTGCTCAACGAGATCTTCTCCAACGAGGGCGTCGGCACCCTCATCCACGGCAACGAATACCAGCAGATCCGGCAGGCGACCAAGCGCGACGTCCGCGCCATCTACAACCTGACCCGCCAGGCCGTGAAGCGCGAGGAGCTCCTCTACCGCACCCAGGCGGCCATCGAGAAGAACGTCGAGCAGTTCTACGTGTTCGAGATCGACGAGAACATCATCGCCTGCGTCTCGCTCGCGTTCTACGCCGACAAGCCCAAATTCGCCGAGGTTGGCTCGCTCTACGTCATGCCCTTCTATCACGACCGCGGCATCGGCAAGAAGATGGTCGATTACGCCTGCCTGATAGCCAAGGAGCACGGTGTGACCAGCATCATCGCGCTCTCGACCCAGGCCTTCACCTTCTTCACCTCCGTCGTCGGCTTCGAGGAGACGGACAAGGACGTCCTGCCCGAGTCACGCCTCAAGGCCTATGCCGAAAGCGGCCGGAACTCGAAGGTGCTGGTGAAGAAATTGTAGCCGCCGAGGCGGTGAAATCGCTGCGGCTCCAGTCAAGCAGCGCGGGCGCCGCCGTCCGCAGCCTCGTTCAGGCCTTCAGCTCGACGATCACCTGGATCTCCGCCGTCGAGCCCTTCGGCAGGCCGGCCGCCGCCACCGCCGCGCGGGCGTGCTTGCCGGCGTCGCCGTAGAGTTTGCCGAAGAGTTCCGACGCGCCGTTGATGACGGCGGGGCTGTCCGTGAAGCCGCTGACCGCGTTCACAAAACCCGTGACGAGCACGAATTGCTTCACGCTGTCGAGGCTGCCGGTGGCGGCCTTGATGTTGGCCAGCGTGTTGAGGGCGCAGATCTTCGCCGACTCATAGCCGGACTGCACGGTCTGCTCCTTGCCGACCTGCCCGACGTGCGTCATCTCGCCGTTGAAGGCGCTGATGGTGCCGGCGAGGTAGAGCAGGTTGCCCGTGCGGACAAACGGCACATAGGCGCCGGCGACGGCGGGCGGATTGGGGAGTTTGAGGCCGAGTTCGGCGAGTTTGGCTTCGATGGTGCTCATGGGGATGGTGGTTGCGGGGGAATGAAAGCAAAGGTGGCGACGTCGCTGACTGCAACGGGTTTGTCGAGCACCCCGATCTCCTGCAGCAGATTGATCTGCTTTTCGAGCCGGGCGGCCGTGAGCTGGCCGGTGAACTCGCCTTTCGCCGGATCACCGCTGACCAGCCGGTAGTCGTTCATCGCCTTGATACTGTAGGCCATGAACTCCGGCGTCAGGTCGGGCCGCAAAGCCGCGATCAGCCGGTTGGCGGGAGCCGGGTCGCCCGTCAGGTAGTCCACCCAGCCCTTGATGCTGGCGCGGACAAACCCGGCCACCACGCCGGGGTGCGCAGCGAGGAACTGCGGGCTCGTGAACATGACCCGGTAGGGCTCGTAGCTGTCACTCGCGATGAGCAGGGCGCCGACGCTGGCGCCGCGCTGCCGGGCGAAGTAGGGCTCGTTGGTCACAAAGCACTGTTGCACGAAAGTCTCGTCGTTCATGAACCGGGCCATGTCGCCGACCAGCGGCAGCTGGTTGAATTTCACGCCCAGTTTTTTCTGCACCACCTGAAGCCAGGTCGAGCCCGCCCCGGCCATGACGGTCCGGCCCTCCAGATCCTGCAACGAATGCAGCGGGTGCGCGGTGTGATAGATCAGCCCCTGCGGATCACGCTGCATCTCCGCGCCGATCATCCGGATGGGCACACCGCGGGCGACGGCCACGATCGCGTCGTCGCCGTTGGTCATGCCAAACTCGGTGCGCCCCATCGCCACCGCCGCCATCACCTGCACGTTGGGGCCGCCGGGCAGTATCGCCACGTCGAGCCCCTCGGCGGCGTAGTAACCCTTGGCGACGGCCTGATAGTATCCGCCGTGTTCCGGCTGCGGGAACCAGTCGGTCTGCAGCCGGACCTTTACGAGACCCGGCGCAGGGGGCGTTTCCGCCTTTTTGCCGCAGCCGGACAATAACAGGGCCAAGCCAGCCACGACTACCCATAATAAGGCACCAAGGTCGAGTTGCCGAGATTCGTGCTTGTTCGTGTTCATGCGTGGTTAACTATCAGTGATCGTTGCGCTCAAAGGAATCATGCCACTTGTGCAGCACGGCCCAGTTCAGCCAGGCAACCGCGGCCACGAAGATGAAGCCCAGCAGGCAGCTGGTCAACGCCGTGGCAAACAGTGCCGGTATCTTGATCTGCGTGTTGTAACTGTAGACGAGGAAGCCCAGCCCGCCCGTGCCGCCGGAGGAGTTGCCGACCATGTATTCGCCAAAGATGGCACCGATGGGCGCCAGCGTCGCCGCGATGCGCAGACCGGCGAGATAGAACGGCATGGCTGCCGGCACCCGGAGCAACCACAGCTCCTGCAGCCGGCTGGCGTTGGCCATGCGGAAGAGCGCCACGTGATTCATGTCCGTCGAGAGCAGGCCCTGTGTCATGTTGGCCACGATGGGGAAAAAACTGATGAGCCACGTGATCGTGACGATGCCCGGCAGCCCCGGCCCGGCCCAGAGCACGATGATGGGCGTCAGCACGATGACCGGCGTCATTTGCAGCACCAGCAGCCAAGGATAGAGGCTGGCCCGCAGCGAGCGCGACGCACCGAGCCCCAGCGCCGTGCCAAACCCGAGCAGCGCGGCCAGCAGAAACCCGCCCAGCGCGCCGACCGCCGTGTCGCCCGCCGCCGCGAGCAGTCGGGTCCTCTCCTGCCAAGCCGCCGCGACGATTTCCCCGGGCGTGGGCAGGATCCAGCTTTGCAGGCCGCTCCACCGGCGCACGCCATACCACAGCGCCACAAAAAGCAGGCCACAGACGAGGGGCAGCAGCCACAGCAGCAAGGGGCTCGATTTTTTCATGCGCTGATCGTGGCCTCCACCTGATGCAGCAGTTGCGTGACCTCATTCACCTTGGCCAGAAATTCCGGGCTCCCGCGCAGGGCCGCCGGGCGCGGATAGGGAAAATCCACCCTCACCTCGCCATGCTCGCGACCGGGATTCGCCGCCATCACCACGACACGATTCGACAAGAACACCGCCTCGCTCACGGAATGCGTGACAAACAGCGCGGTGAACCGCGACCGCTCCCGCAGGGCCAGCAACTCCTCGTTCAAGCGGTTGCGGGTCATCTCATCGAGGGCGCCAAAGGGTTCGTCCAGCAGCAGCAGTTGCGGCGAGAGCGTCAGGGCGCGCGCGATGGAGACGCGCATCTTCATGCCGCCCGACAATTGCCGCGGATAGTAGTCGCGCGCTCCGGCGAGCCCCACCAAGTCCAGCATGGCGCGGGCCTTGGCCGCACGCTCCGAGGCGGCGACGCCTCGCAGCCGCAGCGGCAACTCCGCGTTGCGCTGCGCGGTGAGCCACGGCAGCAGCGTCGCATCCTGAAAAATGAAGGCCTGGCGGTCCCGGGCCTGCCTGGGCGTGGTGCCGAGCACCTCCAGCCCTCCCTCCGTGCCCGGACTCAGGCCCGAAATCAGCTTCAGCACCGTGGATTTCCCGCACCCACTCGGGCCAATCAGGCTGACGAAATCATTCGGAGCCACCGCGAGGTTGATGTCCGCCAATATCCATGGGCCCGCTCCGTAACGCTTTTTCAGCGAGGTGAATTTGACGATGGGCGCAACGGGCTCCATGAAAGCTCCCGAATGGACACGAACGCGCCCAAAACGCCAGCCACTTTGCCGCTCGCGGCGTGGCAATCCCTGTCATCGGCGGAAGCGGCCCGCGAGGTCCACGCCCGCGTGGCGGCGCTGTCGCCCTCTCTGCGGCGTGCCGCCCTCGCCTGGCTGAAGCCTGAGGCGGAATTGGCCGGTGAATTGGCAGCCTCTGCCCGCACCAGCCAGCCGCTGCGCGGCGTGCCGTATGTGTTGAAGGATCTCTTCGACCTCGCCGGCGTGCCGACCAATGCCGGCTCCACCTTTCTCAACTCGGCCCGCGGCACGCCAGCATGCGACAGCGTGCTCGTCCGACACCTCCGCGGCCTCGGCGCCGCCTGCGCCGGCAAGACACATCTCGTCGAGTTCGCCGCCGGCCTCTTCGGCGACAACTCGCACTATGGCGATTGCCCTCATCCCCGCTTTCCCGAGCGCCTCACCGGTGGCTCAAGCAGCGGCTCGGCCGCGCTGGTCGCGGCTGGCGTTGTCCCCCTCGCCATTGGCACCGACACCGGCGGCTCCGTGCGCGTGCCGGCTGCGTTTTGCGGGCTCCACGGCTTCCGCCTGAGCCCGGGCGACGCCTTCATCCGCGACGCCATGCCCTTGTCTCCTTCGCTCGACACCGCCGGCTGGTTCACGACCAGTGCCGCGGACATGTTGACCGCGACCGCCGCGCTGGTCGGACCCTTGCTTAATAAGCAAGGGTCTGCGGAGCCACGCGGCTGTCACCTCCCGGCTGCGGCGCTCGGCATTGCCTTTGAAACCGCGACCGCCGCCGCCTGCGATCGCGCAGCGTCGGCGTTTGCCCAGCCGGCCGATCCGGAGACGGCGGCCGCATTGCTGTCCTCGTGGCAGGACGCCATCGAGGCCTACACCGTGACCGCACTCCACGAGGCCAATGGCATCCATCGCGACTGGCTGGCACCCTACCGGGCGGAATACGAGCCCAGCATCTGGCAACGTTTCAGCGACGGGGCAAATTACACGCCAGCGCAACTGGCCGGGGCAGCCGCGTCCTTCGCGAGGGTCCGCGCGGCGTTCCGGCACTATTTCACCCACTATGATTTCCTGGTCCTGCCGGCCACGCCTTTCCCCGCCTTGCGCAAGGCCGATTGCACGCCCGAGGCGCGCCGCGCGTTGCTCACGCTCACCACGCCCGCCAGTCTGGCCGGCCTCCCGGTATTGACGTTGCCCGTCCTCCTGCCCTCGGGGCTGACGACTGGCATCCAAGTCATCCTGCCCGCCGCGAACAGCCCTGCCGTGCCCTGGCTGCTAAAGGCCGAGTAATCCGGCCGCATTTCCGCCCAACACGGCGGGCGTGGCCCCGGCCTGCTTCGCCTCGGCCAGCAAGTTTCCGAAGCCCGGCGCCGACTCGCTTTGAGGATAAAGCCGCAGCGGATAATCCGAGCCGAACAGCACGCGGTCGCTCTTCGCCTTCGTCCACACTTCCGGGCCGTAAAGCAGCGGCGAGGCCGCCGTATCGAACCACACATTGGGCAGGGCCGCAGCCTCCGCCGACCACGCCAGCCCCCCGCCCCAGTGCGCGAGGATGAAGTTTGTCTCCGGGAAGTCGTGCGCGAGTTGCACGAAATCCGCCAGCGGAGTCTCCACCCAGCCGGGATAGCGCCTCGATTGCGGATCAGTCACGTGCAGGTTCACGGCGAGCTTCCGCCGCCCCGCTTCCTCAACCATCGCCCGGATGGTCCGCTCTTGCAGGCCGGCCCCCTGCGAATGGGGCGAGAGCTCGCCCAGCCCGGCGAACCCGCTGTCCTCCGCCCACACCACCTCGCCGGGCGTCATCGCCGGATGAATCGCCGCGAAGGCCGCCAGCCGGTCCGGATGCGCCCGGAGGCACTCCGCATAGAATCGGTTCTGCATCCGGCAGGTCTCCGGCCGCTCCCAATACCAGCCGAGCAACACGGCCTTCGTCACCCCGGCGGCATCCATGTCCCGGAGCAGTTGGTCAAGCGAGGGAAACGCCTGCACCGGCCGGCCGTCCTTCCGCCGGCGCGTGCACAGCGTCGCCCAGTGCGCTTCGCCGCAGGCCGCCGCCCAATCCGCCGGGGCGCGGTTCACCTCCGGCGGATAAAGATGCACATGGGCGTCGATGATGGCCACAGCCTACGTTCCCTCCGGCGCCACTCGCGGGCAAGCCGGGAACGAGCCGCAAACAATTGCCTTCGCCCGGGGAAGACTGCTCAATGCGCGCATGTTCCCTCCTTCCCTGGCCCGATGCATCCTTGCGGGAATCGCCCTCTGCGGGGCGTTGGCCGCCGCTGCCGAAGTCATTCGCCCGAAGGTCGTCATCGTCGCCATGTTCGAGCGCGGTGCCGACACCGGCGACCAGCCGGGCGAGTTTCAATTCTGGGCCGAGCGCGAGAAGCTGGACCGCGTCCTCCCCCTCCCTGCCGGCCACCGCGCCGTGCGCACCAACGCCGACGGTTCCGTGCTCGGGGTGGTCACGGGCGTGGGCAACAGCAACGCCGCCGCCACCATCATGGCTCTCGGTCTGGACCCGCGCTTCGACCTCGCGAAGAGCTACTGGCTGGTCGCCGGCATCGCGGGCATCGACCCGGCGGATGCGTCGGTCGGCTCGGCCGTGTGGACGGATTACGCCGTCGAGGGAGACCTCGGCCATGAGATCGACGCCCGGGAAATACCCGCCGACTGGGCAACCGGCTATGTCCCGCTCCGCAAGAAGAAGCCCTATGCTCTCCCCCTGCAACCCGCCGCCGAGCGCGCGGATCATTGTTACCAGTTGAACCCCGGCCTGCTCCACTGGGCCCACCAACTCACCAAGGACACCCCGCTGGCCGACACCGAATCCATCCGCGGTTTCCGTGCCCGCTACACCGACTCGCCCCAAGCCCTGCAGCCGCCATCCATCCTCATCGGCTCCACCCTCGCGGCGAGCACCTACTGGCACGGCAAATTGCTCAACCAGTGGGCCAACGACTGGGTCGCCTACTACACCGAGGGACGCGGCAACTTCGTGACCTCCGCGATGGAGGACACCGGCACGCTTCGCGCCCTGACCAACCTCACCCGCGCCGGCCGCGCCGATGTCCAACGCGTGCTCATCCTGCGCACCGCCTCCAACTTCACCGTGCAACCTCCCGGAATCACCGCCGCCCAAAGCCTGAGCGGCGAGGACATCGGCCTCTACTCCGCCTATCTGCCCTCGCTCGAAGCCGCCCACGCGGTCGGCCGCCGCGTCGTGCACGCTCTCGTCGCGGGCTGGCCGGTCTACGAAAACAACCCGCCGTCCGCCGCGGCGAACTAATCCCATGCTGAACCGACTCTACAAGCTGGACCAGAACGGCACGACGGTTGGCCGCGAACTCGCCGCCGGAGCGACGACGTTCGCCGCGATGGCCTACATCCTCGCGGTCAATCCCTCCATCCTTTCCGCCGCGGGCATGCCGCCGGCCGCGCTGATCACCGTCACCGCCCTCACCGCCGCCGTGAGCACCCTGCTCATGGGCTTCCTGACCAACTACCCGCTGGCCCTCGCCCCGGGCATGGGCATCAACGCCTATTTCGCCTTCACCATCTGCCTCGGGCTGGGCGTCTCGTGGCAGTCGGCACTGGGCCTCGTGTTCGTCAACGGCGTCATCTTCCTCGGCCTCTCCGTCACCGGCGTGCGCGAGAAGATCATCGCGGCCATCCCGCACCAACTGAAGCTGGCCATCACCTGCGGCATCGGCCTCTTCATCGCCTTCATCGGCCTGAAAAACGGCGGCATCGTCGTCGCCAGCCCCGCCACCTTCGTCACGCATGGCGATTTCGGCTCGCCGGGCGTGCTGCTCTGCTTCGGCGGCATCCTGCTCACCGCCGTGCTCGTGGCCCGCCGCGTCCCGGGCGCCATCATCCTCTCCATCCTGGCGGTCACGCTCGCCGGCCTCATCATCCCGAACGGCAAGGGCGGCACGGTCACCACGATGCCCGCGACGTTGTTGGACCTGCCGGCCTCGCCCCTGCCGACGATGTTCCAGCTCAACTTCGACCTGCTGCGGCACGATTTCGCCAAGGCCCTGCCCATCATCCTGACGCTGCTGCTCGTGGACATGTTCGACAACATCGGGACCCTGATCGGCGTCACCCAGCGCGCCGGCCTGCTCGGCCCGGATGGCAAGCTGCCCAAGGCCGGCCGCGCGCTCGTGGCCGATTCCATCGCAGCGATCCTCAGCTCGCTCTTCGGCACCTCGACCGTCGTCAGCTACATCGAGTCCGCCTCGGGCGTCGAGGCCGGCGGCCGCACCGGCCTCACGGGCGCGGCCACCGCGCTGCTCTTCCTGCTGGCCCTGTTCCTGACCCCGCTGATCCTCGCCATCCCCGCCGTGGCCACGGCGCCCGCCCTCGTCATCGTCGGCATCTTCATGTTCCAGTCGGTCGCGCAGCTGAAGCTCGACGACTTCATCGAGACGGCGCCCATCTTTCTGATCATCGCCGGCATCCCGCTGAGCTTCAGCATCGCGGAGGGCATCGGCATCGGCCTTATCGCCTACGCCGTGCTGCACCTCGCCGCGGGTCGCGCCCGGCAGGCCTCGGCCCTCACCTATCTGCTCGCCGCCATCTTTGCCCTGCACCTGCTGCGCGGCCTGCTGGCCACCCTGTTTTGAAGTTGCCGGCCGCGGGTGTCGCCGCGTTATCTTCCCCATGCGATACCTGACCCTGCTGCTTGCCCTGGCCACGGCCGCCGCCGCCTCATTCACCAGCCGCTTCGAGGAGATCAAAAAATCCGCCACCCCGGCGGAGCTCTACACCTTCCTCTACGCCCTGCCCAAGGGCGGCGACATCCACAACCATAGCGGCTCCGAGCGTCCCGAGTGGATCTACGCCATCCTCACCGATCCGGCGCGCAACGGCGGCGACACCTTCTATACCCGGGCCCGCATCCCGGCCGCACCCGACGCCATCGCCCCCGCCAAGCTCTTCCACAACCTCCGGCAATTCGGCTATGACCTGCTATCCCCGGAGGTCCGCCGCGAATACGTGCGGCTCGACGCCCTCACCCCGGCGGAGCGCACCGCTTGGTGCGACAGCCTGCGCCTCGACAAAGCCGGCGAGGGGCGCGACGAGTTCTTTGCCGTCCTCTGGCCGCGCCGCGGGCAAATCGGCAGCAGCCTCCCAGCCATCACCGAATCGCTCGTCGAGAACATCAAGGCCTTCGGCGCCGAGCACCTCAGTTACCTCGAGACCCAGTTTGGCGTTGGCCGGGCGACCGACAACGCCGGCAACCCCATCCCGCGCGCCGAGGCCATCGCCTACGTCAAACGCCGCCTCGCCCAACCCGATGTCGTCGCCAGTGGCGTGACAGTGCGCTTCCAGGAGTCCGTGGTGCGCTTCCTGCCCGGAACAGAGGAGGCGATTGCGCAGGCCTATGACTTCGTTGATGCCAACCGCGACCTATGGGTCGGCATCAACCTCGTGGGCATCGAGGAGAACGGCTTCGGCTATCCGGCCCGCTTCCTAGAGACCTTCCGAAAGCTCCGCGTCCGCCACCCCACCCTCGCCCTCTCCATCCACGCCGGCGAGATGGACGGCAATGATTCGCACATCCGCGACACACTGCTCCTCGGCGCATCGCGCATCGGCCACGGCGTGAACCTCATCAAGGATCCCGACACGCTGCTCCTGCTCCAGCAATCCCGGCGCGTGCTCGTCGAGATCAACCTCATCTCCAACCGCCTGCTCGAATATACCCCCGACCTCGCGCAGCACCCCTTCCCCGAATACCTGCGCACCGGCGTGCCCGTGTGCCTCAACACCGACGACCGCGGCATGTGGGACAGCAACATGACGGACGAATACTACACCGCCGTCACCCAGTTCAACCTGTCCTGGGATGAACTCGTCCAACTCGGCCGCAACTCACTCAGCTACTCCTTTGCCCAGCCCGAGGTGAAGGCCCGGATGCTGGCCAGCTATGAGGCCGCCGTCGCCGCCTTCGAGGCGAAATTCGCGCCGGCCGACTCCCTCAAGCAACTGGCTGCGGTCAAGCCGGTCACCTACGGCTACGGCAAGCGCAACTGGGGCTTCCCGTTCGCACAGTAACGGGCCACCCGCCCCGGCTACTCCTTGGCGGCCACTTCGAGCCGTGCCGCGCGAATATTCCTCCCTCGTCTCGGCCCTCCCCACCCATGGATGCCTTTCCGCGGCAGCCACCAAGCGTGGCTGGCCAAGACAAACGGTTTCAGCACGCGCCGCCACTTCGGCGTGCCTTCCTCCCAATGGCCATGAGACTGGTGCCGACCGCCGTCCCGCCGAAGTTCGCCGCCACCTCAAACCAGAGGGGCGAGTTCAAGGCACCGCTTCCCAGCGCCGCCATTTGAACAGCCCGTGCTTGGGCGCGAAGCCAAGCACCACGAGAAACACCAGCGCCTGCACCAGCACGATGCACGCACCCGTCGAGGCGTTGAGGAAGAAGCTCACATACACCCCCGTCAGGCTCGACCCGACCGCCGTCGCCACCGCGATGCCCAGCATCGTGCCGAACCGGTCGCTCAGCAGGTAGGCCACGCAGCCGGGCGTCACCAGCATGGCGATGACGAGGATGATGCCCACCGCCTTGAGCGAGACGACGATCGTCGCCGCCAGCAGCGAGAGCAGCAGGTAATACAGCAGCTTGACCGGCAACCCGATGGTGCGCGCCTGCGCCGGGTCAAAACAGAACAGCAGCAGGTCGTGCCGCAGTGTCAGTATAACCGCCAGCGAGAGGCCGGCGACGATGAGCGTGTTGCGCAGATCGCCAGGCTCCAGGCCGAGGATGTTGCCGAAGAGGATGTGGTCGAGGTGGAGATCGCTCCTGACCTTGGTGAACAGCACGAGACCAAACGCGAACATGCCGGTGAAGACCACGCCCATGACGGTGTCCTCCTTCACCCGGCTGTTGTCCTTGATGTAGCCCGTCGCCACGGCGCAGACCAAACCCGACAGAAACGCGCCCACGGCCAGCGGCAGGCCGACCGCGTAGGCGATCACGATTCCCGGCAGCACCGCGTGCGAGATGGCGTCGCCCATCAGCGACCAGCCCTTGAGCACGAGGTAGCACGACAGCACCGC
>JBDHQK010000210.1:0-3074 GCA_039807025.1 Lacunisphaera sp. | reverse complement strand
GCCGCTCGGCCGGACCGGCCGGGCTCACGATGGTCGGGTTCTGATACAGCGCGCCGGGGGTCGCCCCCGGGATCGTTTGCTTCTTCAGCGAGCCGCCGGGACTGACGAGATTGG
Organism: Lacunisphaera sp.; assembly: GCA_039807025.1. Classification (GTDB taxonomy): domain Bacteria; phylum Verrucomicrobiota; class Verrucomicrobiia; order Opitutales; family Opitutaceae; genus Lacunisphaera. The sequence goes on along the minus strand of JBDHQK010000210.1, from coordinate 2,960 downwards.
CCGTGACGAAGATGAGCAAATTGCGCTTCTGCGAGCTCTCCCCCTGGCTGCGGAACAGCCGGCCGACGACCGGCAGGCTGCCGAGCACTGGCACCTTGTCGCTCACTTTCTTCACGTCCTCCCGGGTCAGGCCGCCCATGACGAGCGTGGCGCCGTCCCAGATCGTGACCTTGGTCGTCACCTCGCGCACGGCGAAGATGGGCTGATAAAAGCCCGGCGGCACCGTCACCGTCGTGCCGCCGGAGATGGCCACGCTCGGCCCGCCGTATTCGACGAAGCCCTCGAACTCCGTGACCTTCGGATTCAGGTCGAGGCTCACGCTATAATCGTCCTCCTCGACGGTCGGTGTCACCCTCAGTTCCACGCCCACGTTGCGGGTGGTGAACTCCTGCGGCGTGCCCGAGGTGATGGACACACCCGCCGAGCCGCCGCCGGACACGCTCCCGGTGCCGACCTGCGATTGGATCTGGCCGTAGCTCTGCGGGTAGCGCAGCTCCTGCGCCACCGTGATGGTGGCCGGGTTGCCCGAGAGCACCGTGAGCTTCGGCGCGCTCAACAGCTCGGTGCCGCTCTTCTGCGACAGCGCGCGGATCACGGCCTGCACGTCAAACTCGCCGACGATGCCCGCGATGTTGGCCAGCGGTCCCGCGCCGGCCCCGAGCAGCACGCCGCCGGGGATGGTCGGGGCGGCGGCCGGGAGGTTGAGCCCGCCCTCGGGCTGGCCGGTCCCCGTGATGGAAATCTGCTGGGACGTCGTGGCGTTGCGGAAGGCGCCGGCCAGTGTGCGGTTGATGCCATCGCCCGTGGTGTAGGTGGCCTGCGCGGCATTGCGCTGCGTGAGCTTGGTGGCGAGGTTCCACTGCACGCCGAGTTCCTCCAACGCGCCCTGCTGCACCTCCATGAACTTGGCCTCAATCTCGACCTGCCGCACGTCGTTGTAGCGGGTCAGGATGTTCCGGATGCGCTCGAGGTTGCGCGGGGTCTGCGTGGCGATGATCTGCGAACCGTCGAAGGCCAGGGCGCTGCCGGCGACGCCCTCGAAGCCCACCCCGGCAAGCTGGAGGAAGTTCCGGATGGACTGCCCCTCGCTCTCGACGCTCGCGGCGGCGGGCGGTGCCCCCTCCGCCGCCGGCGGGGCCGCGCCCCTGCCGGTCAGGCGCAGCACCGTCGAGCGGGAGACCGGGAAGAACTGGGTCTCGAGCGCCGACTGCCCGCCGCCGGGGCGCACGACCACGGCGTCGGCCTGCACCTCGTATTGGTAGCCCACGGCATCGGTGATGAAATCGAGCACGCGCTTCAGCGACAGGTTGCGCAGCGTGAGATTGACCGTCGGGTCGGCGCCGGTCGGATCGAGCAGGACGATGTTCACGCCCCGCGGCGAGCCGCCGGTGCGGTCAAATTCCTCCGAGATGACGCTGAGCGTGTTGACCACGCGGCTCAGCTCCATGCCGCTGAAGTTCACGTTCGGCAGCGTGATGGCGTTCAGCTTGGCCAGCAAGGGCGAGGGCCTCGCCGCCGCCGCACCGCCGGACGGTTTTTCCGCGAACACTCCCGGCCGCCGCCAGGCCTGGTCCACCTCGCTCAGCATCTGGCCGCTGGTGCGCGGGCGCGCGGCGGCCGGCGCAGGCGACTCCCGCGCGATGCGTTGCAAGAAATAGCGGGCGTCCGCGTTGCCCGGATCCTGCGCCTCCACCTGCCGGAAGGTCTCGGCGGCGGCGGCCGCCTCCCCGGCCAGATACTGGCTGCGCCCGCGGGCGACCAGACCGGCCAGACTCGGCACCTCCGACGGTGGAGGGGCCGGCACCGGCTCCGCGGAGGCGGGGGCCGGGGCCGAGCGGAGAAAATTGTCGCGCGCGGTGCCGATCTCCGCCCGGGCGATGTCGAGCTCGGTCAGCGCGGCGGCCGTCAGGGCATTGTCCGGCAACTGGGCGCGGGCCCGCTCCAACGCGTCCAAGGCGGGTGCAAATTGATTCTGCCGGGCCAGGGCGCGGGCTTCCTTGCTCGCGGTCGCGGCGGCTTCCAGCATCCGGCCCAGCCGGGCTTCCTCCGCCTGGACCAACTGATCGGGCTCGGTGAGGGTCGGGGCCGCCGGCGCGGCCGTGCCACCGGAGACGCTGATCTTCTTTTCCGGCAGCCGCTCGAGGCTGGCGAGCAATCGTTTGACGGTCTCGTCATTCGGGCTGAGCTGGAGCAGTTCCTCCAGTTTCTGCCGCGCCGCCGCCGTGTCGCCCGTGTCGCGGGCGTGCAGCGCGGCGGAGAGCAGGCGGATCTTGTTCGCCGCCGCATCCGGTTCGGCGGCTGGTGCGGCGAGCAGCCGCGCCAGCCCGAAGCCGGCGATTCCCAGCAGAAAGAGGATGTGGTGCGGTGGACGAATCATGGACGGGGTGCTCAAGGCGGATTGTGGGCGAGCCCGGTTTTGGGTGGGGAGGCAAACTTGCCCGCCTTGGCCGGCTGGCCGGCGATCTGCCCGCCGTCCTTGCCGACCGGGCGCAGCACCCGGGACTCGGGCAGCGGCAGCCCCGGCGTTTGCCGGGCCACGACCACCTCGGGCGGGTCGAGCTGGATGCGCTCGATCCGGTAGCTGCCGTTCCCGTCGGTGAAGGTGTCCCCTTCGCGCAGGGTCCGGGTCGAACTGCCGCCCGTCCCCCAGCGGAGCACCGCGAGCGGCGTGTCGGTGAGCTTGCGGGTGCGGCTGTCGAGGACGACCTCCGTGCCGGATTGCTCGTCGAACAGCACGGCCAGCGCGGCCACATCGTAAACCGGCCGCGCGTCGTCATGCGGCACCTCGACCTTTTTCACGTCGAAGCTCCGCAGGCTCAGCCCGAGTTGCTCGAAACGGCGGCCGCTGCGCGCGAGCAAGGTCTCCGCCTGGTTCGCGCTGACAAACGCCGCGAGATAGTCGCCCGGCTCGCCAAAGTAGCCAACCAACTGCAGCCGGTAGGGCTCGAGCTTCACGTCCA
>JBDHQK010000040.1:0-19666 GCA_039807025.1 Lacunisphaera sp. | reverse complement strand
GGCCCTCGATGCGCACGACGACGGGATCGGCGTAGGCGTCGACGAGGAAAGTGGGCTTGGCAGGTTCGGCCATAGGCGATGGCAGGGCGAATCCTCCGGATGAGCCGCAGCTCGCCAGCGACGACCCGCCCTACCCGCTTAACTCTTCGCCACGATCTGCCGCAGCACGTAGGGCAGGATGCCACCGTGCTGGTAGTAATCGATCTCGATGGGCGTATCGATGCGGCAGCTGACGGGCACGCTCTCGACCTTCCCGTCCTTGCGGGTGATCTTGAGCGTGAGGTCCTGCTGGGGCTTGATGCCCGCGCCGAGGCCGACGATGTCGTAGGTCTCGGAACCGTCCAGCTTGAGCGTCTGGGCCGTGGTGCCCTCCTTGAACTGCAGGGGCAGCACGCCCATGCCGACGAGGTTGGAACGGTGGATGCGCTCGAAGCTCTGCGCCACGACAACCTTCACGCCGAGCAGGTTGGTGCCCTTGGCGGCCCAGTCGCGGGACGAACCCGTGCCGTATTCCTGGCCGGCGAGGATGATGAGCGGCACGCCCTTGGACTGCCAGGCCATCGACGCGTCGTAGATCGAGGTCTCGGTGCCGTCGGGCCCGAGCGTGTTGCCGCCTTCTTTGCCGCCGAGCATCAGGTTCTTGATGCGGACGTTGGCGAAGGTGCCGCGGGTCATCACGCGATCGTTGCCGCGGCGGGAGCCGTAGGAGTTGAAGTCCTCGAAGGTCACGGCGTTATCGAGCAGGTATTTACCCGCGGGCGAGGACTTCTTGATGGCGCCGGCCGGCGAGATGTGGTCGGTCGTCACGGAGTCGCCGAATATGCCGAGCGCGCGGGCCCCGTTGATCGGCTGGATGCTGCCGGGCGTGAGCGAGAAGTTCGTGAAGAACGGCGGCTCCTGGATGTAGGTGGACTTGGCGTCGAAGGCGTAAACGTTGCCGGTGGTGGACGGGATCTCGTTCCACTTCGGATTCTGCGCGGCGAAGTCGGTATAGAGCTGGCGGAAGACCTCCGGCTTGAGCGCGGCCTGCATCTGGTCGCGGATTTCCTGCAGCGTCGGCCAGACATCCTTGAGCATGACGGGCTTCCCGTCCTTGCCGGTGCCGATGGGGTCGGTGGCCATGTCAATGTCCACGCGGCCGGCGAGCGCAAAGGCCACGACCAGCGGGGGCGACATGAGGAAGTTCGCCTTGATGTTCTGGTGGACGCGGGCCTCGAAGTTGCGGTTGCCCGAGAGCACGGAGGCGGCAACGAGATCGTTCTTCACCACGGCTTCCTCGATGGGCGCGGCGAGCGGGCCGGAGTTGCCGATGCAGGTCGTGCAGCCGTAACCGACGGTCTGGAAGCCAAGCTTGTCGAGATAGGGCGTGAGGCCGGTCTTGTTGAGATAGTCGGTCACGACCCGCGAGCCGGGAGCCAGCGAGGATTTCACCACCGGGTTCGGCTTGAGGCCCTTCTCGACGGCCTTCTTGGCCAGCAGGCCGGCCGCGAGCATGACGCTCGGGTTGGAGGTGTTCGTGCAACTGGTGATGGCGGCGATGAGCACCGAGCCGTGGCCAATGTCGGAGCCCACCGCCGGCAGGTGGTTGGGCGTCGGGCGGTTGTTGGCCATCTCGTTTGCGGTCGTGATGTTGATGTCGCAGGCCCGGGCCTTGCTGAGGCTGGTCAGCTCCTGGCTGCCACCGCCCTGCAGGTCGCCGCGCAGCGTCACGGGCACGCGGAGACTGTATTCCTCCGTCTTCTTGCCGAAGCCCGCCTCCGTGACCGGGCGGGAAAACGCTCCGGTGAACTCCTTCTTGAGATTCGGCAGCTCGATGCGGTCCTGCGGGCGCTTGGGGCCGGCAACGCTCGGGACGACGGTGCCAAGGTCGAGATCCACGACCTGCGAGTAGTCGATCGCACCTTTCTGCGGGATGCCCCACAGGCCCTGCGCCTTGTAGTAGGCCTCGTAGGTGGCGATGTGCTTCTCGTCGCGGCCGGTGGCGCGGAGGTAGTTGGTCGCCTCGGCGTCGATCGGGAAAAAGCCCAGGGTCGCGCCGTATTCCGGCGCCATGTTGGCGATGGTCGCGCGGTCCACGACCGGCAGCGCGGCGGCGCCGGGGCCGAAGAACTCGACGAACTTGCCGACGACCTTCGCCTTGCGCATCAGTTGCGTGACGGTGAGCGCGAGATCGGTGGCGGTGACGCCCTCGCGGAGCGCGCCGGTGAGGTGCACGCCGACGACGTCCGGGGTGAGGAAATAGACCGGCTGGCCGAGCATGCCGGCCTCGGCCTCGATACCGCCGACGCCCCAGCCCACGATGCCGATGCCGTTGATCATCGTCGTGTGTGAATCGGTGCCGACGAGGGTGTCGGGATAATACACGTCGCCGGCGCTGAGCACGCCCTTGGCGAGATACTCGAGGTTGACCTGGTGGACGATGCCGATGCCCGGCGGAACGACCTTGAAGGTGTCGAACGCCTGCATGCCCCACTTGAGGAACTGGTAGCGCTCACGGTTGCGGCTGAACTCGAGCTCGAGGTTCTTCCGCAGCGCCTCGGCGCTACCGGCGAAGTCCACCTGCACGGAATGGTCGACGACGAGGTCCACCGGCACGAGCGGCTCGATGATCTTCGGGTTCTTGCCGAGCTTGGCCACAGCCGAGCGCATGGCCGCGAGGTCAACCAGCAGCGGCACGCCGGTGAAGTCCTGCAGGACGATGCGGGCGACGACGAAGGGAATCTCCGCCGTGCGGGCCTCGGTCGGCTTCCAGTTGGCCAGTTCCCGGATGTTGGCCTCGAGCACGCGCTTGCCGTCGCAATTGCGCAGCACGGCCTCGAGCACGAGCCGGATGCTCACCGGCAGGCGGGCGACGCCGGGGAACTGCTTGGCCAACTCGGGCAGCGAGTAGAATTTCTTGCCGCCCTCGAAGGTCTGGAGGGTGTTGAAGGGGTTCGGGAGATTGCTCATGGGAGGATTGGGAATTGGTGGTGGCGTGGCTCGGTCACATCCGGGCGCGCCCTGGGAATTATTTGGCCAGCGCAGCCTTGACGGCGCTGAAGTTTGGCAGGTCCTTCGGCGTCGGCGTCTGCTCGGCGTATTTGATGCGGCCATCCTGGCCGATCACGAACGCCGCGCGGGCCGAGGTGTCGCCGACCCCGGCGAGGTTGGGGAACACCACGTCATAGGCCTTGGTGACGGTCTTGTTGAGGTCGGAGAGCAGCGTGACGCCAATCTTGTGCTCCATGGCCCAGGCCTCGTGGGCGAACGGGCTGTCCACGCTGATGCCATAGACCTCGGCACCGAGCCCCGCGTAGGCGCTCAGGCCGCTCGAGATGTCGCACAGCTCCTGGGTGCAGACGCCGGTATAGGCCAGCGGGAAAAAGAGCAGCACGGTCTGCTTCTTGCCAAAATTGTCGCTCAGCTTGATGTCCTTGAGACCGTCCGCAGTCTTGGTCTTGAGGGTGAAATCCGGAGCTAGGGAGCCAACAGCGAGAGGCATAAAGGGATGAGTTGAGGGCTGGTGTGGGCGGACGGTTCCCCGCCGCGTGAACCTGACAAGTAGAACCCGAGACGTTCGCGCGGCAACCCATTTCAGGCGGGTATGCCGGCGCTTACTAAATTCGCTGTGCGGTCCATTAGTTTTGCTGACGACGCATCGCCCCCAAATCCCCCTTGCCTCCCCTGTGGCCAACAGGTGCTATAAGCGCAAGAAACCGATTCATCACACCATCAATGTCCGACCTCCTGGCAGATCTCGAATGGCGCGGCCTCCTGGCCGACTGCACCGACATGGCGGCCCTGCGCAAGCGCGTGGCCGAGGGCCCGCTCACGCTCTATTGCGGCTTCGACCCGACCGGCGACTCGCTGCACGTCGGCCACCTCATGGGTCAGCTCACGTTGCGCCGCTTCCAGCTCGCCGGGCACAATGTCATCGCCTTGGCCGGCGGCGCCACCGGCATGATCGGCGACCCCTCCGGGCGTTCGGCCGAGCGCAACCTGCTCACCCGCGACCAGCTCAACCACAACATCGCCTGCATCAAGGGCCAGCTCTCCCGCCTCCTCGATTTCGACGCCCCGAGCAACCCCGCCCGCCTCGTGGACAACGCCGACTGGACCGCCCCGATCAGCTACCTCGATTTCCTTCGCGACGTCGGCAAGCATTTCACCCTGAATCTCATGCTCGCCAAGGATTCGGTGAAGTCCCGGATGGAGGGCGACGGCGGCATCAGCTACACCGAGTTCAGCTACCAGCTGCTCCAAGCCCACGACTTCTACCACCTGCGCCAGGCCTTCCACTGCGAGCTCCAGATCGGCGGCTCCGACCAGTGGGGCAACATCACCGCCGGCACTGACTTCATCCGCCGCAAGCTCGGCGTCCCCGCCTGGGGCTGGACCTTCCCGCTCATCACCAAGAGCGACGGCTCAAAATTCGGCAAGACCGCCAGCGGTGCCGTCTGGCTCGACGCCGCCAAGACCAGCCCCTACCGCCTCTACCAGTTCTTCGTGAACACCGAGGACGCCAAGGTCTGCGAATACCTCCGCAAGTTCACCTTCCTCGACCGCGCCGCGATCGAGCCGCTCGAGGCCGCGCACGCCGCCAACCCCGGCGCCCGCGAGGCCCACAAGGCCCTCGCCCGCGAGGTCACCACCCTCGTCCACGGCCCCGAAGCCCTCGCCGCCGCGCTCAAGGCCAGCGAGATTCTCTTCGGCGGTCCGCTCGACGGCGTCACCGAGGATATCTTCAACGACGTCGCCGGCGAGGTGCCGACCAAGGACCTTGAACCGGCAAAGCTCACCGGCACCGGCGCGCCGATCATCGACCTCATAGTCCATTCCGGCCTGGAAAACTCCAAGGGCGCCGCCCGCAAGGCCCTCGAGGCCGGCGGCATCTATCTGAACAACGTCCGCGTCCCCGATCACACGCGCGCCGTCACGGTCGCCGACCTGCTATTCGGAAAATACCTGCTCCTGCGGAAGGGAAAAAAATCCTACGCGGTGCTGGCGGTGCGCTGAGCGCGACGGGCCCGGCCTAGAAATTCTTCGCCGTCTTCGCCCAGAACGCCTCGTCCATCTGCGGACAAAAGGCCTTCAGCTCGCCCTTCAGCACGGCCAGCTTGGCGGCCAGGAAGCTGTCCTTCTGCAACAGCAGGCGGACGGTGAGGTTGTTCGTCATCATCGCGGCAAAGAGCTCCGCCCGGTCCTCCGGCACGGCCTGCCGCGCATAGTTGGAAACGAAGCCCGGCGCCGGGTGCGAGGCCCAGTTCGCCACGGGTGCGGGGCTGGCGGTGGTGCCATAGACCGCATCGGGGGCGTTGGCGGCCGCCCACTCGGGATTGTTCTCGATGCCCTGGTCCGGGTGCATCGCATAGTCCAGGAAGTGGAAGAACTCGTGGTGCAGGGTCCGGCGGCGGTGCGCCTCGTCCCCAATCTCCGTCGAGGAATCCATGTAGATGGTCGCATTCTTCTCCAGCGCCACGCCGGCGACACGCGTGCCGCTGGACTTGAGGTCCCGGCAAAAGGCGATCCGTTTCACACCCGAGGCCCGGATCAGCGCCGGCGGATACTTGGCGAACTCCTTGCGCAGGAAGTAAAGCGCCATCTCCACATTTCGCGCTCCGGAGTTCCGGGCGTCGATCGTCCCGCCGGAATCCGCCACCGGGTAGGCCTCGGCATCGGCCACCAGCTCGATGCCGTAGTCCTTCAGGTATTGCGCCTTCAGCTGGTCAAACAAGTCGTTGCCCGCGGCGGCCTTCGCCGTCACCACCAAGCAGAGCAATGCCGTCACGCGAATGAAATTCATGGCGCGGATTGGTAGCGGGCATCCGGCCTGAGTCGAACAAAAGCCACCACCCATCCCGCCCCGATGGTTGCGGGGCGTCAGGCGTTGGCCATGACGGCGACCGCCTGCTCCAGCCGCGCCTTCTCGCCCGGCGGCAAACGCCCGGTCAGGCCCAGCGCCGCATACGTCGCCAGCCGCGATTCCGCGTCCAAGCCGGCATAGGTGACATTGGGATCCACGATGCGGCGCCCGAGGATGGCCTCCAACTGCCCTTGCGTATAAACCGGCTTCTGGGCGGCCGTGGATTTCGTGCCGTATTGGCTGAGATTGGAGGCAAAGATGCCGGCCGCGCTCACGGGCAGAAAATCCTCATAGCGCAATCCCTCGACCGTCACATAGCCCAGCTGTGCCAGCTCCATGAGGTCGGTGCTCGGGAGCGACCCGGTCTGCGCGGCGGCGCGCCCGGCCGCCGTCGCCTGATAGCGGCCATAAACCAGTCCCCCGGCCAGCAGCGCGGCCAGTTGCTTCGGAAACGGCGCGAAGGGCTGGGCATACGCCTGCTCGCTGGCGGCGAGGTTCTTTTTCGCCGCCGGGCTGAGGGCATCGCGGGCGGCATCGGCCGCCGTCAGGCAGCGATCATATAATTCGCGACCGGCCGCGGTCGTGGCGTAGAAGCGGTGCTCAATCTCGCCGAAGCGGGCCGTGTGCACGGTATCCACCAGCGAGCCGTCGGGCTGCACGAACTGCACCGGCTCCGTCAGCGCCTTGTAGGCGTCCTGCCGCAGCAACACGGGCGTATCCTCGGACGGGCCTTCCGTGAAATCCTTGAACCCGGAGTGCTTGAGTTTGGTGAGGGCCAGGTCGGGCTGCCCGAGGCGCTGCGTGAGCGCGGCGGCCAGTCGCGCAATCTCGCCGGTGGGCAGCACGGCGGGCTGGTAGGCCGCGATGGCCGCGTCCGTCAGGTGCTTGAAATGCAGGCGCAGGTAGTCGCGGTCGGTGCGTTCGTCCAGGCGCCGGAGGATGACCTCCGCGCGTTGCCGGAACGCCGCGGCGTCCATCTCGCCGAGGCAGTGTTTCATCGCCGCCGTGTAGAGATCCAGCCAGAGCGTGTTGGGCGTGAGGTGGTTGAGGTGATGCGTCTCGAAGCAGGCGATATCCGCCGCGATCTTGAACCCGGCCGCGCAGAGGTCCTGGTAAAGCTGGTGGTCGCGGGCGCGCCCCGTCCACTTGAAGATGCGGGTCACGCCCTCGCGGATGAGCCGGTTGGCATCGTCCCAATCGAGGCCGCCCTGCCGCTCGTCCTTGTCCAGCAGCGCGAGGGCCGCCGGCGAAAACACCTCGCGGGTCGCCAGCAGGGCCTCGATGCGGCCGCGCGTGACGGGGTCGAAATAATCCGTCATCAGCAGCGAGCAAAAGATGCGGTGGTCGGGATTCAGGCGCGACCGGTAGGCGGTGGCGACGATAGGCTGGCTCTTCGGGCCGAGGGCCGTCATGTCGTAGTAATTGTGCGGCTCCATCGCAAAGGCCGCAAAAAAACGCGCGATGCGGCGGTATTCCTCCGGCTTGCCGATGCGGATGGCGCCGTGCCGCTCGCCGCTGGACTTCTCCAGCTGCGCCGCCGTCAGCGCGAACCCGCGGTGCCGGCCGCCAAGCACCGCGCACACCGCCTCGTTGCAGACGCGGTTCACGAGCAGGGACTTGTCGTAGAGCGGCACCTCCTGGCCAAACATCCGCGAGAGTTCCGCGAACAGGCGGTGCTGCATTTCCAGCCGGTCGGCAAAGGGGGCGCTCACTGCGGGAATTCGCCACAATTCCGCAGCGAAGACGACTCAATTTTCACCCCGGCCGCGTCAGGGCGTGGCCAGTTTCAAGCCCACGATGCCACCTACGATCAGCGCCATGCAGGCCACCCGGGTCGCGGTCGCCGGTTCCCTGAACAGGATCATGCCGAGGATGGCCGTGCCGACCGCGCCGATGCCGGTCCAGATGGCGTAGCTCGTGCCCAGCGGCAGCCCGCGCACCGCCTGCGCCAGACACCAGAAGCTCGCCAGCATGAGCAGCACCGTGACGACACTCGGCCAGAACCGGGTGAAGCCGTCGGCATATTTCAGGCCGACGGCCCAGGCCACCTCGAGGATTCCCGCAACGATGAGCCAGAGCCAGGGCATGACTCAGAAGAACATCGCCTCGCTCAGCGCCATCTCCGGCGCGAGGAAGTGCGCCCCGGCCACCAACTTGGTCGGGCCGGTGCCGAGATCGCCGGTGAATTCCGCGTGGTCCCTGCCCAGGTCGGCGGTCCACGCGAAGGTTTTTCCGGGGGTAGCATACGTGAAATCCATCGCGAAACAGCCCGGGCAATCCGCCTCGGTCACCTCGAAGCCCACGCCGGTGGCTCCGCTGCGGGCGAGCCCCTTCCTGACCCAGCCGAGCAGGCAGCCGGCCTCGGCCGCAAACTCCCGGCGATGCCGCAGGGTTACCCGCCGGAGGCCGGTGTTGATCAGGGCCGGCGTGTAGCGGCTGAGGAACTGCCCGAGGTTCTGTCGCAGCGGCAAGGTGCGGGTGTAGGCGAGGTCGCGCACGGCGGCGGGATTCGGCCAAGGATAGGTGAAGGTGTCGGCGGGCGCCACGGCGCTGTCGAAGAGTATCCGCTTCGACCGGGTCAGCAGGTAGCCGTAGTCGGCCAGCCGCCTCGTGTCGGAAAAGCGGTGAGCCCAGTAGTAGAGCGGCATATCCGTCGAGAGGCAGACCGACACCTGGTTCTCGAGATAGTCGCGCACGGCCATCGTGTATTGCAGCAGCACAAACTCCACACAGCGCGTGTCGTTCTTCGATTTTCCAAGGAAGCATTCCCCGTGGACCTTGGCGCGCATCCCGGCGGCCGCGCGCTCGTCGAAATCCGGGCAGAGCACGACGACCCGCGCCGGATAACGCTGGGCAAACCGCAAAGTGTGCTGGAACTGCGTCAGCGCGTCCGCCGGCGTGGTGTTGGTGCCGAGATGCAGCACGAGGTTGAGCTGCACGGCGCGGCTTTCCTGCGCCGGGGAGTCCGCCCAGAGTTTCTTGAAGCCGGCGGCGATGCCGCCGACGGGCACCTCGAGGCCGGGGAGGCTGTCAAATACCGCGGGCATGAAGGACAAAGATGATCATTGTTCGCTGGTCATTCGTCATTCGCAATTTCGGATATGGCCAATGACTGATGGCTGATGATGAAGGCAAATGCCGCGCCGGCGCGGCGCGCTTACGGCTCTCTCCAGCTGTGCCCGTTCGCGGCGAGCAGCTCCTCGGCGGACTTGGGCCCCCAAGAGCCGGAAGCATAGGAGTCGAGGCCCCGGCGGCCCTGTTCCGCCCAGTAATCGAGAATCGGCGAGCAGAGCTGCCACGAGCGCTCGGTCTCGTCGCCGCGGATGAAGAGCGTGCCGTCCCCGATCATGGCGTCGAGCACGAGGCGCTCGTAAGCCTCGGGCGTGTTGGAGCCGAAGGTGGTGGCGTATTTGAAGTTCATCTTCACGGGCTGCGTGCGCGTCTCCAGGCCGGGGATCTTGGCGTTGAGGATGAGGCTCAGCCCCTCATCCGGCTGGATCTGGAAGGCCAGCGTGTTGGCAGCGAGCACGGAGCGGTCCGATTCGGCGAAGAGATTGCCCGGCGGCCGCTTGAAGCGGATGGCGATCTCGCTCACGCGGCGCGCGAGGTGCTTGCCGGAGCGCAGGTAGAACGGCACGCCCTGCCAGCGCCAGTTGTTGATGCTCAGGCGGAGCGCGGCGAAGGTCTCGGTGGCCGAGGTGGGAGCCACATCCTTTTCCTGCAGGTAGCCCGGCACCGGCTTGCCGCCGATGACGCCGGCGGCATATTGGGCCCGGGCCACGTCGCTGGGCCGCGTGTCATCGTGCAGGCGCAGCGGGTGGATGGCCTTGAGCACCTTCACCTTCTCGTCGCGGACGGATTCGGCGTCCATCGAGACGGGCGGTTCCATCGCGGTGAGCGCGAGGAGCTGCATGGTGTGGTTCTGGATCATGTCGCGCAGGCAGCCGCTCTGCTCGTAGTAACCGGCGCGGGCCTCGACGCCCACCTGCTCGGCCACGGTGATCTGCACGTGGTCGATGAAGTTGCGGTTCCAGATCGGCTCGAAGATGGCGTTGCCGAAACGCTGCACGAGCAGGTCCTGCACGGTCTCCTTGCCGAGGTAGTGGTCGATGCGGAAGACCTGCGATTCGTCGAACACCGTCGTGAGCTCGCGGTTGAGCGCCTGCGCGCTGGCGAGGTCGCGGCCGAAGGGTTTTTCGATGATGACCTTCGACTGGTGGGGCTGCCGCAGATAGCGGGCCGCCAGCCCGCTGCTGCCGAGGTTCTGGATGATGGGCGCGAAGACCGTCGGCGGTGTCGAGATGTAGAAGAGCGACTGGAGCTGCTGGCCGATCTCTTTTTCCAGACCGGCAATGCGCGCGCCGAGGCGGGCGTAGGCCGCGGGCTCGTCGTAGCCGCCGCTGACATAGTGCGTGCGGGCCGCCAGGCGGGCCCAGACCTCCGGGCTCGGTTCGCGCCGGGAGAATTCCTTGATGGCTCCGGCGGCGATTTGCTGGAACTCCGCGTCAGGAATCGGCTTCCGCCCGAAGCCCACGAGGTAGAAATCCGCGGGCAGCAGGCCGTCGTGCGCCAGGTTGTAGATGGCGGGAATCAGCTTGCGGGCGGTGAGATCACCGGAGGCGCCAAAAATGACGACGACCGTCGGCGGGGAGCCGCGATGCTTGCTCAGACCATGCAAAAACGGGTGTCGGGGATCATCAGCCATGCGCGAAGAACCTCAATCCGATGCCGCGCCCTCGCAAGGTTATACTCGCCGGCCCGTGTCCTAACCCCGCGTGCTCACAGGTCGCCGCCGGCCAGGTCGCCCAGCGAGCCGCTTTGGCGGGCCACGTGGTAGCCCTTGGGAAAGAGCGGGACGTTCTCGTAGTGCATCACCTGCGGCGGCAGCCGGGGACTGAGCGTGACCTCCGCCACATCGAAGCGGAACGTGCGCGGCGCATGGGCGAGCGCCGCCAGATAGGCGTGCACCGCGCGCCGCAGCGCGCGGCGCTTGCGTTCGTCCACCGCGTGGAAACCCGACACCAGCGCGCCCTCAGCCCGGGCCTTGACCTCGACGAACACCAGCACCTCGCCGTCGCGGCAGACCAGATCGATCTCATCCCGCCGGTCGCTCGGCCGGTGCCAGTTCCGGGCCACGATGGCAAAGCCGTGCCGGCTTGCGAGGAAGTCGGCGGCCGCCTGCTCGCCCCGGGCGCCGGCGGCGGCCGTGGCCGTGGCGGCCGGCGCGCGCCGCACCACGTTCCAGATTTTTTGTAGCCAGCCGGGCATTTGCAATTCGCCCTCGACCACGTGAAAAATCGCCCATACAAGCAAGTGCCTTTTTCAATCCGCCGTCGGCCGCGCGTCCGGTTCCGGCTCGCCTGATTCCCACCACCTCCCACCTATGGCCACCTCCAGCAATCTCACCGGCACGCTGCGCCGCTCCCTGCTCATCAAGGTCATCTCCAAGCCGGCCCCGAGCAAGGAGGACGTCAATACCGTCCTCGAGCTCACCGCCAGCAAGGTCGTCGAGTCGCTCCAGGCCCAGTCCATGACGCTCTACCTCGTCGAGGGCGGCGAGATCGCCTTCAAGCAGGTCTATTACTCCCCCACCCTCTGGGGCACCGACAAGGGCAAGGAAGTGACCTTCCGCGAGACCAGCCGCAAGCTCCTCGCCCTCAAGCTCCCCGCCGGCACCGGCAACGTCGGCAAGGTCATCCAGACCGGCGAGCCCCTCTTCTTCAGCGGCAAGGGCGCCGACGCCGCCTCCCTCAAGAAGATGGACGTCGGCTTCGAGGTGAACTCCATGCTCACCGTGCCGCTCAAGACGAACATCGTCATCGGCGCCATCCAGGTCCTCAACAAGGAGCCCTCCGCCGGCACCGGCGGCGCCTTCACCCCCAAGGACCTCAGCGTCCTTATCGAGGTCGCCGAATACTCCTCCACCCTTATCCAGCGCATGCTGGACCCGAAGTTCCAGCTCACCCCCGAGGACACCGCCAAGTTCATCTCCAAGTTCACCGAGCTGCCCCTCGTCTCCAAGATCGACGACGTGGACATCGACGAGAAGCTCGTCGAGATCACGGGCGACGCCGTCATCCGCCGCGAGTGCATCTTCCCCTACAAGAAGACCGGCACCAACTCCTGCTCGGTGCTGATGACCAACCCCCTGGACTACGCCAAGCGCGAGTCCTTCTCCCAGGCCACCGAGATGTCCATCGACGACGTCAAGGTCATCCCCGCCAGCCTGCTCGAGGAGCTCCTCAAGAAATTCTTCAAGACCGCCGCCGCCCCCAAGGCCGGCGAGCCCGCCGCCGAGGTGGACATCGACGAGGTGAAGGACCTCATCGCCGGCGCCTACACCGAGGGCGGCACCGGCGGCGAGGTCAAGGCCGCCGACCTCGAGAGCGAGGACTCCGCCCCCATCATCCAGCTCACCAATCGCATCATCGAGGACGCCTATGTCTCCGGCGCCTCCGATATCCACATCGAGCCGATGGAAAAGGACCTCATCGTCCGCTACCGCGTGGACGGCATGTGCGCCGAGAAGATGCGCCTCCCCAAGCAGGTCGCCTTCGCCATGGTCGCCCGCCTCAAGATCATGTGCAACCTCGACATCTCCGAGCGCCGGTTGCCGCAGGACGGACGCATCGTCTTCAAGAAATTCACCAAGAAGAACATTGATATCGATCTCCGCGTCGCCACCGGCCCGATGAACCACGGCGAGAAGGTGGTCATGCGTATCCTCGACAAGGCCAAGTCCACCCTACCCCTCCCTCAGCTCGGCTTCTCCGACTCCAACCTCGAGAAATACCGCGAGTGTGTCCGCCAGCCCTACGGCATGATCCTCCACTGCGGCCCCACCGGCTCCGGCAAGTCCATGACCCTCTACGCCGCCCTCGCCGAGATCAACACCCCCGACGTCAACATCCAGACCGCCGAGGACCCGATCGAATACACCCTGCCCGGCCTCAACCAGATGCAGATGAACAAGCAGATCGGCCTGGATTTCCAGCGCGCCCTCCGCTGCTACCTCCGCATGGACCCCGACATCATCCTCGTCGGCGAAATCCGCGACAAGGAAACCGCCCAGATCGCCTGCGAGGCGGCCCTCACCGGCCACTTGCTCGTCTCCACCCTCCACACCAACGACGCCCCCTCCACCGTGTCCCGCATGGGCGAAATGGGCATCGAGCCCTTCAACATCTCCGCCGCCCTCGTCTGCGTGTGCGCCCAGCGCCTCCTCCGCCGCGTCTGCAAGAACTGCAAGGTGAAATACAAGCCCGAGGGCCGCGAGGCCGAGATCATCATGAAGGCCCTCGACCTCACCGAGCCGCCCGAGATCTTCAAGGCCGCCGCCGGCGGCTGCCACGTCTGCGGCGGCAACGGCTACAAGGGCCGCGTCGGCATCCACGAGCTCATGGTCAACTGCGAGGAAATCGTCGAGGCCATCAACAAGGAGGTCGAGGTCGCCGACCTCAAGCGCGTCTGCATGAAGACCGGCATGAAGACCATGCACCAGGACTCCATGCTCAAGGTCAAGATGGGCCTCACCACCATGGAGGACGCCCTCTCCAACGTCCCGGCCGACATGATCGCCGCGGACGGCGGCGAGGAAGCCGCCGAACCCAAGGCCAAGAAGCACGGCCACTGAGGCTCTCAACCATTCCCGTCCGCACTACCCCGCGGCCGGCAAGCAAAAGAGGCGCGATCCGCAAGGGTCGCGCCTTTTGTCTTTCGTAAGACGAAATGCATTCGCCGAGGTTTTTGATCCCCTCTAGCTAGAGAGATCTCCGGTCGCGTTTGCCCGGGCTCCTTTGTCGAGGGTGGTGCAGTCAGCGGAGTCCGCGCCCTACCTCAGCCACTCACCGGGGCGCTGGGGCGCGCGGCGCGCACCGAGTCGGCGATGGTCGTCGGCAGCACCTCGGGCTCGCCCTTGTGCTGGTCGAACTTCATCGAGAGCGTCTTCGACACGCCGCGCTCCTGCATCGTCACGCCGTAGATGGCGTCCGCCGCGGCGATCGTGCTCTTGTTGTGCGTGATGATGATGAACTGCGAGTCCTTCACGAACTGCTTCAGCAGGTTGGTGAAGCGGTGGATGTTCGACTCGTCGAGCGGCGCGTCGAGCTCGTCGAGCAAGCAGAACGGCGACGGCTTCACCATGTAGAGCGCGAAGAGCAGCGCGACAGCGGTGAGCGTCTTCTGGCCGCCGGAGAGCAGCGTGATGCCCTTGAGCTTCGTGCCCGGGGGCTGGGCGACGATCTCGATGCCGCTCTCGAGCGGGTCCTCGGCCGTCACCAGCTCGATCTCGGCCCGGCCGCCGCCGAACAGGATGTTGAAGGTGTAGGCGAAATTCTTACGAATCTGCTCGAAGGTGACCTTGAACTGCTCGAGCGAGGTCTGGTTGATGTCGTCAATGGCCTTCAGGAGCTGGGCCTTGGCGTTGGCGAGGTCGTCGCTCTGGGTCTTGAGGAACTCGTAGCGCTGCTTCAGCTCGGAGTATTCCTCGATGGCCACGAGGTTCACGGCGCCCATGGCGCCGAGGCGCTGGCGGAGCGCGTCCACCTCGGCCTTCACCTCGTCCCAGTTGGTTGAATCAAGCGCGGCCAGGTCGGCCTCGGTGGGCTCGCCCTTGTTTTCCTTCTTCTTGCGGCGCTTCGGCTTCACCTCGGCCGCCGCCTCACCCGCTTCCGTATTCTGGATTCTGGATTCTGGATTCTCTTCCTCCTCATCCAAATCCAGGTCCTTCATGCCCTCGGGCTCGTCGTCGGCGTGCCACAGCAGCCTGCGCCAATCCTGGGCGGCGATGTCGGCCTGGAACTCGCGGGTGACCTCCTCGGTGAGGAACTGCACGCGGGCGCGGGTCTCGGCGACCTTGACCTCGTGCTTGGACAGCTCGGCTTGGGCGGAATCGGCCTCGGTGCGGATGGAGGAGAGCCCCTCCTCCACCGCAGTGATCTCCGCCTCGACCGTCGAAAGCTCGACGCGGACCTTCTCCACGTTCTCCTGTGCGACGGCGAGGGTCGTGGTGATTTCCTCGGCCCGGCGCGCCTGGCCGGCGCCCTGCTCCTCCAGCACGGCCACCTGCTCGGTCCAGGTCTCAAGCTCGATCTGCCGCTGGGTGATGAGCTCGGCCAGCTGCTCGCCCCGGCGCTCCATCTCCGTCAGGCCGCGATCGAGCACCTCGACCTTCTGCCGGCGCTCGGCCAACTCGAGGCGGGCCTGCGCGAGGATTTCCTTCTTCTGGTCCCGGTCGGCGCGCTTGTCGGCGATGGCCGCCTCGGTGGCGGCGACCGTGTTCTTTTGCGCGGTGACACCGGCCTCGGCCTCGCCGAGTTGGGCCTGGGCCTTGGCCAGGCGCGACAGCGCCTCGTCGTGGTCGCGCTTGAGATTGTTGAGCTCGTTTTCCATCCGGGCGAGCCGGTTGACGGCGTCGTCGTGCGCCTTCTGGGCGTTCTTTTCCTCGGTATGGATGGCGGCCGCCGCCTGGGAGGTGGCGAGCACCTCCCGGCGCTTCTGCTCCAGCGTCTGCTCGGCCTCGGCGAGGGCGGCGTTGAGCTGGTCAATGACCGCCTTCTGGTCGTCGTGGGCTTGCTGCTCGGCCACCACGGACTTGCCGGTCTCGCGAATGTCCACCTCGCGTTGCACGATGCTGTTGGCCGGCTTCTTGTGGTGGCCGCCGTAAATCAGGCCGCGACGGTCAACCAGGTCGCCCTTGGCGGTCGCGACCATCAGGAAACTGAACGCAGGATTCGCCTGCCAGAACTCGAGGAACGCACCCAGGTCGTCCGCCAGGTAACACGCGGAGAGAATAGAGGCAGCGGGGTGCGAGGGCTCGAGGTTGGCGACGGCTTCGGTCGCGGGCCGAAGTCCGGCCGGCAGGTCGCTGACGGCTGATTGCTGACCGCTGATCGCCGGAATCTGCAGGCACACGCTGCCGATCTTGTCACTCTCGAGCTGGGCGAGGATTTTCTGCGCCGTGCCGAGGTCGGCGACCGCGATGGCCTCGACGGAGGCGCCGAGGAGCGCCTCGATGGCCTTGGCGTATTCGGCGCGGACCTCGAGACCCTGCGTGACCGGGGCAAATTTTTGTTCGCCGAACAGCGCCGTGAAACGGCCCTGAAGGATGGCCTTGGCGCCCTCGCCGAAGCCTTCCCACTTCTCCTGCAGCTGCTGGAGCAGCTTCAGGCGGGCGGTCTTCTGGGCGAGATTGCGGTCGATTTCCTGAAGGCGACGCTGGGCCTCGCGGAACTTGTGGGTGGCGTCCTGCAGCGCGGCCTGGGCGGCCTGGGCCTCGTTGTTCGAGCGGCTCTGCTCGACGCGGGCCGCCTCGACGCGGGCGCGCACCTCGGACAGGGCGGCGGCCGCACCCTCGACGGCGGCGCGAAGATCGGCGAGTTCCTGGGAAAGGGAGTCGAACTTGTTCTGGCTGGTGCGGGCGTCCACCTCGAGGCCGGAGCTCTCGGTGCGGTGGCGCGCCACGGCGCTCTCCAGCTGCAGGAGATGGAACTTGTCCTGGCTGAGCTGTTGCTCGGCCTTGGTCAGCTCGCCCTCGGTGACGGCGAGCTCGCGGTTGCGGTCCTGGAATACGGCGTCGGAGCTGCCGAGCATCGTCAGCTGCATCTGCTTGTCCTGCGCGCCGCTGTCCACCTGCGTGGCCAGCTCGCGGCGCTGCATCTCGAGCTCGGTCAGGTCGTCCTTGCCCGCATCGAGGCGCTCGCCGAGCGCGGTGCGCTTGACCTGGGCCATGCTCGCGGCGTTCTCGGCGGCCTCCTTCTGGGAGCGGAGGTCGAACACGGCCTGCTGGGCATCCTGCACGCGCTGGCCGAGGAAATTGCGGAGGGTGCGGCCCTCGTTGAGCTTCACGCTGCGCTCCTCGAGCGTGGCGCGGCGGGTGTCGGCGGCCTCGCGCAGCGCGGCGACGCGGCCGTCGAGGTCGGCGAGCGCCGCGCTGAGCAGGCCGAACTGGTGGCCGCTCTGGGCCAGCGCGAGGTGGCGCAGGCGGAAGTTGAGGCGCTTGTAGCGCATGGCCTTGGCGGCCTGGCGCTTCAACGAGCCGATCTGCCGGGCGACCTCGGCCACGACATCGGACACGCGGGAAAGATTCTGCTCGGTGAGGGCGAGCTTGTTCATCGCCTCCCGGCGCTGGCTCTTGTATTTGGTGATGCCGGCGGCCTCCTCGAACACCACGCGGCGCTCCTCGGGCTTCGACGACAGGATCTGGTCGATCTGGCCCTGCGCCATGATCGAGTAGCTGGTCCGGCCGACGCCGGTGTCCATGAAAAGCTTGTGGATGTCCTTCAGGCGGCAGGGCTGTCCGTTGAAATAGTATTCGCCGCCGCCATCGCGGGCCACGCGGCGCATGATCTCGATCTCGTGGAACTCGCTGCCGAGCTGCTTCTCGCACTCGGTCATGACCAGCGCGACCTCGGAGAACTGGGCCGGCTTGCGGGTGTCGGCACCCTCGAAGATGACGTCCTGCATCTTGCCGCCGCGGAGGGCCTTGGCGCTCTGCTCGCCGAGCACCCAGCGGATGGCGTCGGCGATGTTGCTCTTGCCGCAGCCGTTGGGACCGACGATGGCGGTCACACCGGGTTCGAAACTAAGGGTCGTGTTGTCGGCGAAGCTTTTGAAGCCGTGAAGTTTTAGCGCCTTAAGATGCATGCTGCTTAAAGGGCAAAATAGAGGCTGCGCATTTCCGCCGTGCAACGGAAAAAATGCCGCTTTCCCCTCTGAAAAGTTGCTCGCAAGGTCGTTTTTGGGCTGGCCAACCGGCCCGGACCACGCTGCGGCCATGACCGGCCGGAACGCCACGGCGCGGCCGGGTTCGCCCCGCGCCGGACATGGCAGCGGTGCAGCGGCCGGGAAGCTTATTTTCCATCCGGCTCCAGCCAGCAGGGAAAATGATATTTTCCGGGATCCGGCCATACGGCGGCTCCTGGTTGAGTCTCTCGCTTGCGTCGCCTGCCGGCCTGCCCACCCTGAACGCCATGCCAGCCAACTCTGCCGCCACCCCCGACCAAATCCGGCAATACCTGCCTTGGTTGGTCGCTACGGCCCTGTTCATGGAGAATCTGGACGCCACGATCGTGAACACGGCCGTGCCGGTCATGGCCAACAGCCTGCAGGTGGCTCCCCTCGCCCTGAAGGCCGTGCTGACGAGCTACACCCTTTGCCTGGCGGTCTTCATTCCGATTAGCGGCTGGATGGCGGACCGCTTCGGCACCAAGCAAGTATTCACTTGGGCGGTCGGCCTGTTTACCCTTGGTTCCCTGTTCTGCGGGCTGTCGGTCAGCGTCCCGATGCTTGTGGCCTCGCGCATCCTGCAGGGCATCGGCGGCGCCATGATGACCCCGGTCGGGCGCATCGCCATTGTGCGCAGTTTTCCCCGTTCCGAACTGCTGCGGACCATGAATTTCGTCATCATCCCGGCCCTGATCGGCCCGCTGCTGGGGCCATTTGCCGGGGGCCTGATCGTGCACTGGCTGCACTGGCGGGTGATTTTCTTCGTCAACCTGCCGATAGCCCTCGCCGGCCTCTGGCTGATCCAGCGCTACATGCCCGATTACCGCGAGGAAAACGCGCAGCCGCTCGACCGCACAGGTTTCCTGCTCTTTGGTGCGGGCATCGCCCTGCTATCCTATGTGCTGGAAGTTTTCGGCGAACACACTCTGGCCACCGGGCGGCTGAGCCTGCTGACCGCCGGTGCCCTGGGCTTGCTGGCCGCGTATGGCTGGCACGCCCGCCGTGTGAAAACGCCTGTGCTGGCACTCTGGCTTTTCCGGGTCCGCACCTTCCGCCTGTCGGTGGTCGGCGGCTTCGTCACCCGGCTGGGCATCGGCGGCATGCCTTTCCTCCTGCCCCTGCTCTATCAACTGGGACTGGGCTACGAACCCTGGCAGGCCGGCCTGCTGACCATGCCCACCGCCGCCGCCGCCATGCTCATGAAAGCCACGAGTCGGCCGCTTCTCGCGCGCTTCGGCCACCGCACCATCCTGATCGCCAACACTCTGTTCATCGGCGTGGTGGTCATGATTTTCTCCCAAGTCGGTCCGGGCACTCCGGTCTGGGCGATCCTTGCTCTGAGCTTCATCCAGGGCTTCTTCATGTCGCTTCAGTTCACCGCCATGAACTCCCTCGCTTATGCCGACGTGGCCGATACCGACGCCAGCAAGGCGAGCAGCATCGCCAGCACCGCTCAGCAGCTCTCCCTCAGCTTCGGCGTGGCATTCGCGTCCCTCGTCGCCGGCTGGTTCCTGCGCGGATTGGACCAGACCAACCCCGCCGCAGTGGTGCCCGCGCTGCATCATGCCTTCATCACCATGGGCATCCTGACCATGATTTCCTCCGCGACCTTCTGGGGGCTGCACGACAGCGACGGAAACAACGTCAGCAACCGCAAAGCGCCCGCTCCTTCCGTCCCGGCCGCGGCCTGATCAATCGGTCACCAGCCGCTTGCCGAGGCTGATGGATCCCCCGACCGAAAAGCCGATCGCCTCATAGAAAGCGCCGGCCTCCTTGTTCTCCGGCCGGACCTGCAGGTTGATCTTCGGGCAACCCGCCGCGCGAAGCACGCGTTCCGCTTCGGTCATGAGCGTCCGGCCCAATCCGGTCCGGCGCTGCGAGGGATCGACCGCGAGATAGTTGATCCACCCGCGATGCCCTTCATAGCCGGCCATCACAGCGCCGGCAATGCGGCCATCGTGCTCGCAATGGAAAACCACTCGGAGTTCACCCGCAGCTTCCGCGCAATTTCTTTCCCGGCGCGTTCCGCGGTCGGGTCAGCCCGCAAGCCTGCCACAACGCAATAACCGCGGATTCGTCTGCTGCGCGAAACGGCCGGCC
>JBDHQK010000039.1:0-20108 GCA_039807025.1 Lacunisphaera sp. | reverse complement strand
CATGATCGGCGGCTGGCCGCTGTTCACCGAGAACGCCCTCAAGTGGCAGCCGGGCACCGTCCAGTGCGTCGCGGTGGACGCCCTGCCTGCCCAGCTCGCCTACATCCGCAGCGGCCACGTCCCCGTCCTCCTCGCCCAGCAGTGCTACCAGTGGGGCCACCGCTCCGTCGAACTGCTCATCGAGAAGATCGTCCACAAGAAGAACCCGCCCGCCGTGAAGGAAATCAGCGCCCTGATCCCCGTCACCAAGGCCAACGTGGACGAGTTTGCGAAAAACTGGGTCAAGTGGCTGCCCAAGTAATCTCCTGACGTGCCTGCCCTCGTGAATCTGCGCATCCTCGTCATGGCCAGTCTGCTCAGCACCGGCATCGTTTCCGGTGGCGCCACCCTGATCATCGCCCATCGCGGCGCCTCGTTTGACGCACCCGAGAACACCCTCGCGGCGTTCCGGCTGGGCTATGAGCAGGGGGCTGATGCGGGCGAACTCGACGTCCGCCTGAGCCAGGACGGCCGCATCGTCGTCATCCACGACGCCGACACGGCGCGCGTCAGCGGACACAAGCAGCCTGTCGCCGCCCAGACGCTCGCCGAGTTGCGCGCGCTCAACGTCGGGCAGGGGGGCCAGTGGCAGGGATCGGCCTTTTCCGAAAAAATCCCCGAGCTCGCCGAGGTCCTCGCCCTCGTGCCCGCCGGCAAGCGCCTCTTCATCGAGACCAAGGTCGGCGTTGAAATCCTGCCCGAACTCGGGCGCGTGATCCGCGCCTCGGGCCTCGCGCCGGCGCAGCTCCCGCTCATCACCTTCGACCTGGCGACCGCCCGCACCGCGAAGCAGCAACTGCCCGCCCATGAGGTCTGCTGGATCGTGAATTATCCGAAGACCGGGCCCGGTCCCGCCATCGAGGAGCTGATTCAAAAGGCGAAGGACGCGGGCCTCGACGGCCTCGATCTCAACCATCGCTTCCCCATCGACGCGGAGTTCGTGCGGAAAGTCCACGCGGCCGGGCTGAAGCTCTACACCTGGACCGTGGACGACCCGGTTGCGGCCCGCACCCAGGCCGCCGCCGGCGTCGACGGCATCACCACCAACCGCCCAGGCTGGCTCCGCCAGCAGCTCGCCCCGCGATGAGCTTCATCGAGTTCAAAGGCATCACGAAACGCTTCCCGGGCGTGCTCGCGCTCGATGGCGTCGGCTTCACCGTGGAGCGCGGCACCTGTCACGCCCTCATCGGCGAGAACGGCGCGGGCAAGAGCACGCTCGGCAAGATCCTCGCCGGCGTGCAGACCGCCGACGGCGGCGAGATCCGTCTCGACGGCAAGGTCGTCGCCCCCAACTCACCGCTCGCGGCGCGCGAGCTGGGCATCGCCATGGTGCATCAGGAGCTTGCCTTCTGCCCCAACCTCTCCGTCGCCGAGAATCTCTGCCTCGGCGATCTGCCGCGTCACGCGGGCTTCGTGGACCGCAGCGAGCTACGCCGCCGCGCCCAGGCCATGCTCGCCACCATCGGCGCTGATATCGACCCCGACGCCATCATCGGCACCCTTTCCACCGGCCGCGAGCAACTCGTGCAGATCGCCGCCGCCGTCGGCACCGGTGCCAAGGTGATCGTGATGGACGAACCGTCCAGCTCGCTGTCCGCCGCCGAGACCGCCGAGCTCTTCCGCCTCGTCCGCGAGCTGAAATCCCGCGGCATCACCCTCATCTACGTGTCGCACCGCCTCGAGGAGCTGTTTGCGCTGTGCGACAACATCACCGTGCTGCGCGACGGCAAACACGTCGCCACCGAGCGCATCGCCGACACCACGCCGCACCGTGTCGTCACCCAGATGATCGGCCGCGAGCTGCTCTTCACCACGCCCAGCCACCTGGCCAAGCCGCTCGGCGACGAACGCCTCAAGGTCACGGGCCTCGCCTCACCCGGAAAATTCTCGGGCATCGACCTGTCGGTCCGCGCTGGCGAGATCGTCGGCGTGGCCGGCATCGTCGGCGCCGGTCGCAGCGAAGTCGTCGAGGCGATCTTCGGCCTCGATGCCTCCGCCACCGGCCACATCACGGTGAAAGGCGCCGCCCTGCCCTGCGGCTCGCGCGACGCCGCCCTCGCCGCCGGCGTCGGCCTCGTGCCCGAGGACCGCAAGCGCCAGGGCCTCGTGCTCGGGTTGAATTGCCGCGAGAACACCTGCCTCGCCGCCCTGCCCTCGCTCACCACGCTCGGCTGGGTGAAGCGCACCACCGAACGCGAACTCGCCCAGCGCTACACCTCGCGCCTGCGGGTGAAGGCGCCTTCGCTCGAGGCCATCACGGCCGGCCTGAGCGGAGGCAACCAGCAGAAGATCGCCCTCGCCAAGTGGCTCGCCCGCTCCTGCGACGTGCTCCTGATCGACGAGCCGACGCGTGGCGTGGATGTCGGCGCCAAGGCCGAGATCTACCAGTTGCTCGACGAACTCGCCTGCGAGGGCAAGGCCTTGCTCGTCGTCTCCTCCGAATTACCCGAGCTCATCGGCCTCTGCCGGCGCATCATCGTGATGCGCAACGGCGGCATCGCCGGCGAGGTCACCCGCGCCGATTTCAGCGAAGCCACGCTCATGCGCCTCATGGCCGGGGTGGCCGCCGCCTAAGCCGAGGGAAACCACCTGCGCAGCGCCTTCGCCGTTGGCGCGGATTTCGCGGTGGTCAGCAGCCAGGTCTCGCGGTGGTGCAACGTCTGACCGGGCTTCAACGTTGCGCTGGCGCCCATCGTTTCCATCTCGACCATGAAGTTCTTCGGGCCGACGTAGAGCGCGAGGTTCGTGCCGAGCGGATAATTGCCCTCGGGCGCGTAGGCGGCGTGCTTGGCGAACAGGAGCTTCTGCGCCGGATCGTGCCAGGCGATGATGCCGACGTCGGCCTTGAGCATGCGCTTGTTCTCCCGGCCAGAGGGTTTCAGCACCATCGCGTCCTTCGTGAACTTGAACTGCGGGTCCTCGAAGCCCACGCCGCCGTGGCCACCGCCCCAGGTGCGGAAGCTCACGATGGTCGCGTAGTCCCACGACGAACCGTCGCCGAGCGGCACGGTGTAGGTCGTCCGGGCCGACGGCGCCGTGCAGGTCAGGCCCCAGAGCCCGCCGCTCCAGAGCATGTCGCTTTCGTTGCGAAGAAAATGATCGAGTGTGATGCGGCCGTCCGCCGTGGCCGTCACGGTGAAGCCGCGGCGGGTCTTCTGCGCGGGATCGAGCGCGCCGGTGACCGTGAAGCCGTTGGCCGACACCTTCACCGCGCAGGGCTCATTGTCGGTGGCGTAGGTTTCCTCGGCCTCGTCGGCGCCCGGTCGCGCCGCCCAGAGGCGGTGCCCACCCATCAGGTCCCACGCGCCGCGCCGGTATTTGCCGGGGGCCCAGAGCAGGAGATTGTCCCCTCCCGGACGGCCCCAGAAGGCGATGCGCGGGCCCTTGGCCGTGAGGGCCACCAGGCGCAGGTCGCGAGTGCGCAGCTCGACCGCGTCGAGGCCTTCGAATTGGATCCGCGAGATGATCGGCTTGGTTTTCATGGACGGGCCTCACGCTTGAGGCGCGGGTGCCGCCACGCAAACCGGGAATCTTCCCCCGGTCGACTCTTCTCAGGGCACGAGCCGGTTGGCCGGTTTCTCGCCGCGCAGGACCCGCACTGCTTCCTCGGCCACCATGCGCTGGAGGCGGGGCACGCTGGCCTGGCTGAACCAGGCGGTATGGGAGGTGAGGAGCGTGTTCGGCGCGAACCGCAGCGGGTGATCGACGGGCAGTGGCTCCTGCTCAAAGACATCCAGGCCCGCACCGGCGAGCCGTCCGGCCTGCAGGTGGTCGGCCAGCGCGGCCGTGTCGATCAGGCCGCCGCGCGAGGTGTTGACGAGAACCGCCTCCGGTCGGAGCTGCGCGAGGGTCGTGGCGTTGACGAAATGCCGCGTGTCGTCGGTCAGGGGCAGGTGCATGGAGAGGATGCCCGCCTCGGTGAACAGCTGCTCCTTGGTCAGGCGGCGGACCTCCGCCGCGCGGAAAACCTCGTCCGGCACATAAGGATCGTAGGCGGCGCGCGCAAAGCCGAAGCCCTTGGCGCGCGTGTGCACGGCGCGGGCGATGCGGCCGAAGCCGGCGGTGGCGAAGGTCGTGGCGCCGAATGCGGGCACCGGCCCCGGCGGCACAATCTTCCAGGTGCCGGCCTGGGTGCGGGCATGAGTCTGCGGGAGCTGCCGGGCCAGGGCCAGCGCGAGGGCCAGGGTGTGATCGGCCACCTCATCGATGCAGTAGTCGGGCACGTTGCAGCAGATCACGTTCCGGGCCGCCGGGGCGCGGTAGTCGAGATTGTCCACCCCGATGCCGTAGCGGACGGCCACCCGCAGGTCCGGCAGGGCGGCAAACACCGCCGCGGTGACGGGGGCCCATTGCACCAGCAGGCCGGCGGCCCCGCAGGCGCGGGCGGCGCTCACGACCTCGTCGGCGGTCTTGCATTGTGCCTCCACGAGGCGGAAGCCGGCGGCCTCGATCACCGCGCGTTCGCGGTCGAGGTTGGGGAAGCCGTGGTCGGTGATGAGGATGGTCGTCATGGGTTGGTCGGGGAATCTTTCGAATTGGGCGCCAGATAGTCGTGCAGGATCTCCCCGCGTTCGAGGGTAAACTCCGCGCGCCAGTAATAGGCGTTGCCGGTCTCCCGCACCGGCAGGAGATGGAGCGGCGCCTGCATGTTGGGCCGGATCTCCACCGAGCAGAGATCGGTCCAGCACTCGTGGACGGTCAGCGCCTTCAGCCGCCGGCTCGTGATCTGCCGGAGGGCATCCCGCCCGTCGATCTGGGGCACGATCTTGTAGTTGAGGTTGAGGCTGAAGTCGAAGGTGGCGCGCTTCAGGTCGGCGAGGTCCCCGCGCCGGTGCTTGTAGGGCATCGTGCCGGTCAGCACGTCAATGCCGTTGCGCTCGAGCACGCCGACGATGAGGTCGCCACGGGTCTCCACGCGCGGGTTGGCCCATTTCTTGGGCTGGCCGTGCACCTCGCGGCCCTGGGCCAGGCCACCGTCGGAGTTGAGGAACAGGAAGGGCGAGAAGCCGCCCTGCGCGCGGCCGGGCAGCTCCGCGCCGAGCATGACATTGCACTCGCCGTAGCGGCCGAGCCACTCGACATCCCCCATGTTGTAGAGGTGCACCAGCACCCAGTCGCTCGTCGGCACCAGCGGGGCGGGCATGAGCCGGCGCACGGCCTCCGCCGTCGTGCGGTAGCTGAGCGTGAGCACGGTGACATCGCGGAAGGTGAAGGGAAAGGGCGCGGAAAGCGGCGCCGCCAGGGGCGTGCTCCACGCGTGCAGGGGATCAGCAAGATGGCCGGGCTGGCCGGGGGTGGCGGGGTTCATCAGATTTGGTATTTCTCGACGACGGATTCGCGCACGGTGACGCCGAGCCCGGGGGTGGAGCGCACGGCGATGACGCCGCCCTCCACCAGCCACGGATCCTCGACGAGTTCGTGCTGCATGGGATTGGGATGGGGCTTGTGGTCGAAGGTGAGCGCGTGGGTGGAGGCCGCCTGCACGGCGATGCCGGCGGCAGTGCAAAGGGCGCTGCTCCACGTGTGCAGGCTGAACACCTTGTTCTCGGCCTCCAGCAGCCGAATGATCGCCATGGTGCCGGTGATGCCCTGGGTGCGGGCCGGGTCCATCTGCACGACATCGACCGCGCCGTAGCGGAGCAGGCGGCGGTAGCCCTCCAGGTTCCATTCCTGCTCGCCGGTGCCGATGGCGGTGTCGGTCAGCGCCCGCAGCGCGACATGGCCCTCCAAGTCCGACGGCGGCAGCGGCTCCTCGATCCACCGCAGCCGGTAGGGCGCAAAGTCCCGGCACCGCTGCGCCGCCGTCTTCACATCCCAGCGCGTGCGGGCGGCCAGCGCGTCAACCACGAGGTCCACCTTGTCGCCGATGGCGGCCCGCGCCGCCGCGACCAGCGCGATGTCCTGAGCGCGGTCCTGGCCGAAAACATTGTCCGGCCGCGAGCCCCAGCCGCCCTTCACGTAGCGGTAGCCGGCGGCGGCGAAATCGCGAAACTCCGCCAGATTCCACTCGAAGCGGTCCATGTCGAAATGGATGCAGGCGCAGGGGACGACCGCATCGCGGACCTTGCCGCCGAGCAGCGACCACACGGGCTGCTGGAGGATGCGCCCC
Organism: Lacunisphaera sp.; assembly: GCA_039807025.1. GTDB lineage: Bacteria > Verrucomicrobiota > Verrucomicrobiia > Opitutales > Opitutaceae > Lacunisphaera. Next base: position 13,960 of record JBDHQK010000039.1, on the reverse strand, counting down.
TTCAAATCCCACAGGGCGATATCCACTGCGCTCAGCGCCAGCGCCGCGATACCCTGCGGGCCATACCACCAGACGTGCCGCCGCAAGCGGTCATGCAGGCCGGCGACATCCAGCGGATCCTGGCCCAGCAGCAGCGGGGCGAAATCCTCCCGCACGACCGCCTCCGTGGCGCGGCAGGCCCCGATGAACATCGTGATGGCCTCGCCCCAGCCGACGTGGCCGCTGTCGGTGGCGATCCGCACGAACGTCAGCAACCGCGGCCGGTTGTGGTCGTGCGGCTCGGGATAGCGGACGGTGATGGCGCGGACGGCGGTGATCTTCATGGGAAAAAGCGCGGGCCGTCAGCACGTGAACTGAAACCCGCCGCACACGTTGATGGTCTGGCCGGTGATGAAGGCCGCCCCGTCGCCAGCGAGGAAGACAATGAGGTTGGCGACATCCTCGGGCGTGCCGAGGCGCTGCAAGGGCGTGGCCTTGGTCCAGCCCGCCACCAGGTCCGCCGGGGTCTTGCCGGTGAGCGCAGCCAGCTCGCGGAAACTCTGTTCCCATAGCGGCGTGAGCACCACGGCCGGGCAGACGTTGTTGGCCGTCACGTTCCGTGCGCCATAGGCGAGCGCGAGCGACTCCGTGACGCTGGCCACGGCCGCCTTGGCGGCGGCGTAGTGGGCCGAGAGGGCGCGGCCCTTGCGCCCGGCGTTGGAGCCGAGGTTGATGATGCGCCCGCCCCGGGCCGGCTCAACCTGCTCCGCGAAGGCCTGGCTGAGCAGGAACAGCGCGCGCAGGTCGATCTCCTGCACCTCGTCCCATTCCTCGGCCGAGATATTGCCGAGCTGGTTGAAGTGGCAGACGCCGGCCGAGTTGACCAACACGTCGAGCGGGCCGGTCTGCGCCGCCTCCGCGATCACGGCGGCGGCCGCGTCCGCCGGGCGCAAGTCCCGCACGATGGCGCGATGCGGTCCGGCGGCGGCCGCCGGCAGCCCGGCGAGCGCACCGGCCAGCTTGTCCGCGTTGCGATCCACGGCGATGATGCGCGCGCCGCCGGCCGCGAACTGGCGGGCGGCGGCGAGCCCAAACCCGCTGCCGGCCCCGGTGATGACAATGTTCTTTCCTGCAAAGCTGGAGGTCATGGCGAAGGTCGGGCGGGGGTCAGCCGATCACGAGGGAAGGATGGCGTTGGGCGAGGGCCGGATCGTAGAGCGGCAGCACGAGGTCGCACTCGCGCGCGAGACGGGCATAGAGGTGGTGATGCTCCTCCAGCGATTCGGACAGGCCGAGCGGGATGCGCTCCTCGAAGTTGCGATAACAGAAGATGGCGTCGGTCAGCGCGACCCGCCCGGCGGCCGTGGGCACCACGAAACACAGGCTGGAGCGGTGGTGCGCGCCGCAGAACCAGGTGCGCAGGCCGGGCAGGGGCTCGCTGGTCTCATCCGGCAGGAGCGAAATCCGGCCGGCCGCGTCCATGACCAGGTGGCGGAGCACGTCCGGGGGGAACACGATGTCCCGCGGGAGCTGCGGCACGGCCGGGTCGGGCGCGTGGAAATCAATCCACCCGCGGCGGGCCAGGTGCAGCCGCGCGCCGGGAAACTGGTCGAGCCCGCCCGTGGCGTAGGCCGTGAGCGGGGTGACGAACACGTCGGTGATGCTGGCGGGATCAATGCCCCGGGCCCGGAGCGCGGGGATGATTCTCTGCTCGGGCCGGACCACGGGCACATGCCCCTCCTCGCCGGTCGCGCTGCGGGCCCACCCGGTCCAGTGATCATGCAGGCGCTGGAAGGCGGCGCCAGCGGGGAAGCCGGTGTTGAGCAGCGCGCGGCGGCCGCCGCCCTCGATGACGAAGGCCCAGAAGGTGAGCGGCACCCAGCCGTGGAGCTGCGTCATCCAGTAAACCTCGGCGGCCGGCACGCGGGTTTCCCCCATGGACAGGGCGGTGATGCGGTAGAGGGTGGACATGGCGAAAGGGAGTGGTTCAGAGCTGCGCGTTCCAGCCGCCATCGACGGTCACGGTCGCGCCGGTGACGTATTCGGAGGAGGCCGCGCAAAAAAACCGCAGGGCCGATGCCAGGTCCTCCGGGCGGCCCAGCCGGCCGCGCGGGCAGTTCTTCAGCCACGCGCCGACGGCCGCAGTGTCCCGGGAAGCCGCGTCATTGATGTCGGTGTGGATCCATCCCGGCGCGATGCAGTTGACCGTGATCGCATGCGGAGCCAGCTCGATGGCCATGCCCTGCGCGAGCAGCGCCAGCCCGCCCTTGGTGGCGCAATAGTGGGTCTGCGTGGCGTTGGAGCGGAACGCGCCAACACTGGTGGTGAAAACGATGCGCCCGCCCCTGCCCTGCGCGACCATGAGCCGCGCCGCCTCCTGCCCGACATAAAAACCGGCATCCAGGTTGACGGCGGCATGGCGCCGCCAGCTCGCGTCCGTCAATTCGAGAAACGGCGCGAAGGCGCAGATGCCGGCGTTGCTGACCAGGATGTCGAGGCCGCCGAGCAAGTCGCCGGCCGCCCGCACCATGGCCCGGGCTGCGGCGGGATCGCCGACATCCGCCGCGAGCGGATGGACTTTCGTCCCGCTCTCCCGGGCCAGCGCGTGGGCTTCGGCCCCGGCCTTGGCCTCGTCGGCGAAATGGTTGATCACCACGTCGCATCCGGCCGCGGCCAGCGTGCGGGCGTAAGCCAAGCCGATGCCGCGCGAGCCGCCGGTGACGAGCGCGCGTTTGCCGTGGAGTGGGAGCGTTGCGTCCATGGGGCTGAACTGCGACGCATCCTGCTCTCCGGCTCACAGGAAGACCACCCGGCAGGTGGGCCGTTTTGCGACAAAACCGGCTTGGAATGCGTCACGCCCCGAAATACTGCTGGGCGGTGAGCCGCACCTCCGGATTTGCCTATCCTCCCGTGTCGGGCGCCGATGTGCGCCGCGAAATCTACGTCACCAGCGTCGGGCGGCTGCGCTATGCGGCGGGGCAGGCGTATCCTTGCCCGGGCCATCCGGTGGAATATGGTTTTGACTGGCAGCGTGGCCGTGCGCTCGGGGATTTTGCGCTGGTGCTGCTGGAGGCCGGCCGGGGCGAGTATGAGGACCGCACGCTGGGCCGCGTCGCGTGGAAGGCGGGGGAACTGCTGCTGCTGCCGCCCGGCGTCTGGCACCGCTATCGTCCGCAGCGCGCGGTGGGCTGGACGGAATCCTGGCTGTGCGTGAACGGCGACTATCTGCATCGCCTGCGCGCCAAGGGGATTTTTCCGCGCGGTGCGCTGCTCCGGCAACTGCGGGACCACCGCGCCTATGGCCGGGCCCTGGCCTCCGTCCAAGCTCTGGCCGGCGGCGGCAACACGCTCCGGCTGGCGGCGGCGGCGCTGGATTGCGTGGCCCTCGCGGTGGAGGCCGACGAGGTGCGGCACCGCGGCCCGAGTGGTGCCGCGAGCGATGATCCGTTGCTCAACCTTGCGCTCGATCACATCTGGCTGAACAGCCACCGCCCGCTCACGGCCGGCAGCCTCGCCGACACGCTGGGCCAGACCCGGCGGACCTTGGAACGCCGCTTCGCGCTGCATCACGCGCGCACCATCGCGGAGGAAATCCGGTGGTGCCGCCTGCAGCGGGCCCGGCTGCTGATCGCCGAGAGCCAGATGTCGCTCAAGGAAATCGGCTTCGCCGCCGGATTTGGCGGCGCCCAGCGCCTGCGCCGGGCCATGCGCGCGTCCGGCTGAAGCGGCCGACCGCGTTGCCCGCCGCCGGGCGGCAGGAGCCAAGCGTGCTTCCCAAATGAGACAGGGAAATTCCCTGAATTTTTATTTCGTGAGACTTGCCACGGAATCCCGTCTGCCACTATGTGAACGGCCTCCCCTGCCCGGCCCGGAACATCAATCCGTGATTGGATCTCCGGCCGCCTCACCCCGCACGATCCCGTGCCCGCACCCCCGAGAAGCCTGCTCATGAAAAATCCCGCCCTCTTCCTCTTTCTCATCCTGGCCGGCGTCGTAATGTCGGCGGAACCCGCGGGCTCCGAACGCCTGCAGATCCTCGACCTGCGCTGCGAATACCAGGAAAACCCGCTGGCCATCGAGTCCACCGCGCCTCGCCTTTCCTGGCGGCTGGTTTCGCCCGCGCGCGGGGCCGCGCAGACCGCCTGGCGGATCCTGGTGGCGTCGTCGCCGGCCGCGCTGGCGGAAAATCGCGGGGATCTGTGGGACAGCGGCAAGGTGGCGTCGGCCGCCATGGCCCAGATTCCCTACGCCGGGAAGGCGCTGGGTTCGCGGGATCGGGTTTATTGGAAGCTGATGGTGTGGGACGAGCATGGTCGGGCTTCCGCCTGGAGCGAACCAGCAGAGTGGACCATGGGCCTGCTAGCCCCAAGCGACTGGCGGGCCAGATGGATTAGCTTCGAGGACTCCAGTCCGGTTGCCACGGACGTCACCCGATTGCACCTGCCGCCGGCCCAGCATTATCGCCGCGAGTTTGTGCTGTCCAAGCCGGTGCGGCGGGCCCTTGTCTATGCATCGGCCCTGGGCATTTGCGACCTGCACCTCAATGGCGGACTGGTCGACGAGGCCTATTTTCAGCCCGGGTGGTCCGATTACTCCAAGCGCGCCTACTACCGGGCCTACGATGTCACGGCCAAGCTGCGCCCCGGCGCCAATGCTCTCGGCGCGGTGGTGACGGACGGCTGGTATGCCGGCTACATCGGCTTCGGCCGTCTCAAGAAATTCGGCCCGAATGAACTGGGCCGCTATTTCTACGGCAAGACGCCCGCTTTGCTGGTGCAGCTGGAGATCCAGTATGCGGACGGCACCAGCCAAACCGTGGTTAGCGATGAACAGTGGCGGCTCACCCGCGAAGGCCCGGTGCGAGAGGCTGACCTCCTCATGGGCGAGCATTACGACGCACGCCGGGAACTGCCGGGCTGGAACCTGCCCGGCTACGATGACCGCCAATGGATTTCGGCCAGCTGGGCCACGGTCAACGGCGATGTGCCCGCCATCTTCCGCGCGCCCGGGGCGAACCGCGCGGTGAACTTGGGGTTTCGTGCGCCCGCCGTGCTTCAAGCCTATGTGGCACCGCCGATTGGCGTCACCGAGGAATTGCCGGCAAAATCCATTAGCGAGCCGAAGCCGGGGATTTACCTTTTCGATTTCGGGCAGAATTTTGCCGGGAATGTCCGGCTACGAATCAAGGGCAAGGCCGGCACCACGGTCACCTTGCGCTTCGGCGAGATGCGGCATCAGGACGGCACCCTCATGACCGAGAACCTGCGCGCGGCCCGCGCCACCGACACCTACACCTTGCGCGGCGATCCGTCAGGGGAGACATGGACGCCTCGCTTCACCTATCACGGGTTCCAATATGCCGAGCTCACCGGGGTGGAGGAGAAGCCGACGCTGGATACTCTCACCGGCCTCGTCCTCCAAAACAAGACTGCGCCAGCCGGCAGCTTTGAATGCAGCGATCCGGTGCTGACGCGGTTTGCCCTCAACGCGGCCTGGTCTCAACGGGCCAATTACCTGGAGGTGCCCACGGACTGCCCGCAGCGCGACGAGCGCCTGGGCTGGACGGGGGATGCCCAGACCTACGTTCGCACGGGCACCTACTTCGCGGACATCGCCACGTTCTTCACCAAGTGGATGGATGACTTGGAGGAGGCACAGTTTAATTTTGGCGCTTATCCCGATTACGCGCCGTATCCGATGCCAGACAGCAAGCTCGCCCAGGCATTCGCGGCGGCGTGGGGCGATGCCGGGATTATCTGCCCGTGGACGATCTGGCGAGTCTATGGCGACACCGCAATGATCCGACGCCACTGGGCGTCGATGACCCGCTTCATGGACTGGCGGATGGCGACGTCCTCAGCCGACGGGCTGAGCGTCAACATCGGCAACATGTTTGGAGACTGGTTGAACGTGGATGAACCTACACCAATCGAATACCTGAGCACCTGCTACCATGCCTGGGATTGCCGCATGATGGCCGAGATGGCCGACGCCACTGGGGAAAAGCTGGCGGCAGAGACCTACCGCTGGCGGCTCAGTCGCATCCGTGAGGCTTTCCTCAGGACTTACGACAAGGGGAAGGGTGAATTGTCCGTGGATACTCAGACGGCCTATGCCTTGGCGCTCTGGGCCGGATTGATCCCGGAGGCGGATCAGGCGGCGGCAGCTCGGCGGCTCGCGGACAAGGTGGCAGCGAAAGGCAACCGTCTGAGCACCGGGTTCCTCGGCACGCGCGTGCTCCTGCCGATCCTGAGCACATATGGCTATCATGACCTAGCCGTGCGACTTTTTCAAAACCGACAGTATCCGAGCTGGGGCTACGAAGTCGTGAACGGCGCGACTTCGGTTTGGGAGCGGTGGGACAGCTACACGGTGGAAGGTGGCATCAAGGATCGCAGGATGAACAGCTTCAACCACTACGCTCTCGGCGCGGTCATGGAATGGGCCTACCAGTGGCTCGCGGGCATTGACACGATGAACCCCGGCTACGGCGATGTGCTCATCCGACCGCGGCCGCCCAAGTCCGCCGTCCAGCCCGGCGACGAGCCTCGCATCCATTGGGTCAAGGCGCACTACGACTCCATCCGCGGGCCAATCGCGACAGAGTGGAACCGGACCGGCGATGTTTACACGCTGAAGGTGATTCTTCCGGCCAACATGATCGGCTCGGTCTGGTTGCCGACTGCGGCGGCGGCGGAAGTCAGCGAGGGTGGCCGCCCGCTCTCCGCCTCGCCTAGCGTGACCGTGATCGGCCCGCAGGATGACGGCCTCCTGCTCCGGATCGGCGCCGGCACCTACATCTTCAAGCTGCGCTTGGCCGAGGCCTTCCGCTGACCCAAACTGCGGGCGCGCATGATCCTACTTTTAGCAGGTGACATGAATTTTTTTCACCTGCGCCGCAATTGAAGCATTCCTCGTGAGTCGCGGGCAAGCAGCAGGCTTTGCAGGCTGCACGCCCTAATTTCGGCCCCCTGCTCCGAATTCAAATCGTTCGCCTATCAGGTGAGACAAGCATGTCCTTCGCACCCTCTAAACACGTCAATTGAACGGCGGAATTTAGGATAATGATCACATCTGGCTGAACAGCCACCGCCCGCTCACGGCCGACCGCGTTGCCCGCCGCCGGGCGGCAGGAGCCAAGCGTGCTTCCCAAATGAGACAGGGAAATTCCCTGAATTTTTATTTCGTGAGACTTGCCACGGAATCCCGTCTGCCACTATGTGAACGGCCTCCCCTGCCCGGCCCGGAACATCAATCCGTGATTGGATCTCCGGCCGCCTCACCCCGCACGATCCCGTGCCCGCACCCCCGAGAAGCCTGCTCATGAAAAATCCCGCCCTCTTCCTCTTTCTCATCCTGGCCGGCGTCGTAATGTCGGCGGAACCCGCGGGCTCCGAACGCCTGCAGATCCTCGACCTGCGCTGCGAATACCAGGAAAACCCGCTGGCCATCGAGTCCACCGCGCCTCGCCTTTCCTGGCGGCTGGTTTCGCCCGCGCGCGGGGCCGCGCAGACCGCCTGGCGGATCCTGGTGGCGTCGTCGCCGGCCGCGCTGGCGGAAAATCGCGGGGATCTGTGGGACAGCGGCAAGGTGGCGTCGGCCGCCATGGCCCAGATTCCCTACGCCGGGAAGGCGCTGGGTTCGCGGGATCGGGTTTATTGGAAGCTGATGGTGTGGGACGAGCATGGTCGGGCTTCCGCCTGGAGCGAACCAGCAGAGTGGACCATGGGCCTGCTAGCCCCAAGCGACTGGCGGGCCAGATGGATTAGCTTCGAGGACTCCAGTCCGGTTGCCACGGACGTCACCCGATTGCACCTGCCGCCGGCGCGCCACTACCGCAAGGAGTTCAACGCAGGCAAGCCGGTTGCGCGCGCGACGGCCTTCGTCTCGGCGCTGGGCCTGTTCGACCTGCACCTCAACGGGCAGCGTGTTGGCGACGCCTATTTCCAGCCGGGCTGGTCCGACTACGCCAAGCGCGCCTACTACCGGGCCTTCGATGTCACCCCGCTGCTGCAGTCCGGCCGCAACGCGCTCGGCGCGGTGGTGGCCGACGGCTGGTATGCCGGCTACATCGGGTTCGGCCGGTTGAACAAACTCGGGCCCAACGGCCTGGGCCGGTATTTTTATGGCAAGACGCCGGCCCTGCTCGTGCAACTGGAACTCACCTATGCGGACGGCAGCCACGAGACCGTGCTGAGCGACCCGAGCTGGCGGGTCACGGACGCCGGCCCGATCCGCGAGGCCGACCTCCTCATGGGCGAGGCGCACGATGCGCGCCGGGAAATGACCGGGTGGGACCGCGCGGATTTCGACGACCGCGGCTGGGCGGCGGCGATCCCCGCCGCTGCGAACGGCGACTGGCTCGCCATCAACGTGGACCGCCGCGGCGACCCCGAGGTGAACCTCGGCTTCCATGCGCCGTCGGTGCTGCAGGCCTACTCCGCCCCTCCCATCCGCATCACGCAGGAACTGCCCGCCCGGGCCATCACCGAGCCCTCGCCCGGAGTCCACATCTTCGACTTCGGCCAGAATTTCGCCGGCAACATCCGCCTGCATGTCAAGGGCGCCGCCGGCACCACGCTCAAGCTGCGCTACGGCGAGATGCTGCACCCCAACGGCCAGCTGATGACCGAGAACCTGCGCGCGGCCCGCGCCACCGACTTCTACACCTTGCGCGGCGATCCGGCCGGGGAAACCTGGACTCCCCGCTTCACCTATCACGGTTTCCAATACGCGGAGCTCACCGGCATCGACGGCAAACCGCCGCTGGAAACGCTCACCGGCCTGGTCATCCACAACGACACGCCCCTGACCGGACAGTTTGAGTGCAGCGATCCCGTCCTGACCCAGTTCGCGCGGAACGCCGTCTGGACCCAGCGCGCAAACTTCGTCGAGGTCCCGACCGATTGCCCGCAACGCGACGAGCGCATGGGCTGGGCCGGCGACGCCCAGGCCTACATCCGCACCGCCAGCTATAACGCCGACATCGCGGCATTCTTCACCAAGTGGCTGGGTGATGTCATGGATGCGCAGCTCTCCTTCGGCGCCTATCCCGACTACGTGCCGCATCCCATGACGATCGGCTACACCAACAAGGATTTCGCCACGGGCTGGACCGATGTCGGCATCATCTGCCCGTGGACGATCTGGCGCGTCTATGGCGACACGCGCCTCGTCGATCGGCATTGGGCGAGCATGACGCGGTTCATGGAGTGGCGCCTGGCCAGCTCCACGCGGGAAGGCCTGGGCCTCGACATCGGCAACTTCTACGCGGACTGGCTCAACCAGAATGATCCCACCCCGGCCGACTTCATCGACACCTGCTATCACGCCTGGGATTGCCAGCTGATGGCGCAGATGGCGGAGGCGACCGGCCGGACCCGCGAGGCCGCGATGTATCGCCGGCGCTTCGAGCTCATCCGCAGCGGTTTTGCCAAGGCCTATGTCAAGGAGGACGGGGCGCTGGGCGTATCCAGCCAGACGGCCCATGTGCTGGCCCTGTGGAGCGGGCTGGTGCCCGAGGCGCAGCAAGCCGCCACCACGCGACACCTGCTGGAGAAAATCAAGGCGAACGACTTCCGGATGAGCACGGGCTTCCTCGGCACGCGCGCCCTGTTGCCCGTGCTCAGCGCGCACGGCCACCACGACGAGGCCGTGCGCCTCTTCCAGAGCCGGCGCTTCCCCAGCTGGGGCTACGAGGTGGCCAACGGCGCCAACACCGTGTGGGAACGCTGGGACAGCTACACCGTGGACAAGGGTTTTCAAAACGCGGAGATGAACAGTTTCAGCCACTACGCCCTGGGCGCCGTCATGGAGTGGGCCTACCAAACCCTTGCCGGCATCGACACGGCGCAATCCGGCTTCCAGCAAATCCGCATCCATCCCCGGCCGACCAAAATCTCGGCGGCGGCGGAGGGCGAGCCGGCGCCGCTCAGCTGGGTCAAGGCCAGCTACCACTCCCCGCACGGTCCCATCAGCACCCATTGGCGGCGCGGCGGCCGGACCTACACGCTCGCCGTGACCCTGCCGGCCAACACTTCCGGCACCATCTGGCTACCCGCGCGCACTGCGGACGCCGTGACCGAGGGCGGGCGGCCGCTCGCGCAGTCGCGCGGCCTTGAGATTGTCGGCCCGCAGGACGACGGGCTCCTGCTGCGCGCCCCGGCCGGCAGCTACGCCTTCTCGGTGATCTTGCCCGACGATTACCAATAATCCGCTCCCACCCGAACATCCCGGCCTGACTCTCATGAACATCCATCCCCCCTTCCCATCGGTCACCCTCTGGCGCCGATGCCTCCCGGCCATCCTGCTCGCCGCCAGCCTCTGCCCGTTCGCCGGCGCCGCCACCCCGATCGAGCCCGTCGCCCAAGCCGATGTCTATCGCGACGGGCGGCCGGCCGCCCAGTATCGCGTCGCCGTCAAGGATCAGGGCATCGTGCTGCGGCATGGCGACGGGCCGGGGCAATGCGACAACCTCGGAGCCCGGGATGTCTGGGTCTGGGAGCACGCGGGCACCTACTACATGCACTACGACGGAGCCGGCCCGCAGGGCTGGCTAGCCTGCCTCGCCACCAGCCGGGATCTGGTCGCCTGGCAAAAGCACGGGCCGGTGCTGGCCTTGGGCAAGGCCGGAACGGATGATTCGGCCTCCGCCTCCTACGGGGTGACCTTCTTTGACGACCGGGAGTGGCACATGTTTTATCTGGGCACGCCGAACACGTCGCCCGCACCGGATCTGGTGCCCTCCTTCCCCTACATGACGCTCAAGGCACACAGTCCATCCCCCGCTGGGCCTTGGGTGAAGCAGCCCGGGATCGTTCCTTTTGCGCCGGCTCCGGACACCTATTATTCGATCACGGCCAGCCCCGGTCATGTCATCCGCCGCGGGGATGAGTATTGGATGTTCTTCAGCGCCGCGATGCATCATCCCGTTCGCCGCACCCTGGGCTTGGCCCGCACCCGGAAGCTGGACGGGGCCTGGACGATTGACGCGCAGCCGTTGCTGCCGCCCGCCGAGCAGATCGAGAATAGCTCGCTCTATTATCAGGAGTCGGATGACACTTGGTTCCTGTTTACCAATCACGTTGGCCTGCGGGATGGATTGGAATACACGGATGCGATCTGGGTCTACTGGAGCAAGGATCCTGCGCATTGGAATCCGCGCCACAAGGCGGTGGTGCTTGATTCGCGCAATTCCACCTGGTCCAGGCACGTCATTGGCCTACCCTCGGTCGTGCGCTGTGGCTCGCGCCTCGCGATTCTCTACGACGGCAGCGCCGCGCCGGAATTGCCGCCCGGCCCCAAAAGTCACATGCACCGCGATGTCGGCCTGGCCTGGCTGGACCTGCCGCTGCTGCCCCCCAAGAACTAATCCCCCACCGCCCCTGCTGTTTTTCCCATGAAGCAACTCCTTCTCCTCCCCGCCCTGCTGCTGGCCACCTGGCTCGGCGCGCAATCCACCTCCTCCCTGGAACAGGACTTCCGGCGCCCACCCGACGCGGCCCGGCCCTGGGTCTATTGGATTTTCATGGATGGCAACATGACCCGCGAAGGCATGACCGCCGACCTCGAGGCCATGCACCGCGCCGGCATCGGCGGCGTCATCATGTTCGAGGTGGATCTCGGCCTGCCCCGCGGCCCGGTGAAGTTCATGACCCCGGAGTGGCAGGAACTCTTCGCCCACGCCGTGCGCGAGGCGGAGCGGCTGGGCATCGAGATCGCCCTCTGCTCCGGCCCCGGCTGGTGCGGCACCGGAGGCCCCTGGGTGCGACCGGAGGATTCCATGCAGCACCTGGTCGCGAGCGAAACCCACCTGCTCGGGCCGCAGAAATTCAACGGCATCCTGCCCCGGCCCCAGCCGCGGAAACCGTTCTTCGGCGAAGGCACCCTGACCCCGGAGCTGGCGAAGCAGTGGCGCGAGTTCCACCGCGACGTGGCGGTGCTGGCCATCCCGGTCCGCCGCAGCCAGCTCTACCTGACGGACATCGAGGGCAAGGCGCTCTACCAGCGCGCCCCCTATTCCTCGCAACCGGGCATCAAGCCGCATTTCCCCACGGCGGCGGAGTATCCCCCCACGCCGGCCGCGATGGCCGTGGCCCCGCAGGAGATCATCGATCTGACCTCCCGCCTCCAGCCGGACGGCCGCCTCGCCTGGGATGTGCCCCCCGGGGAATGGACCATCCTCCGCTTCGCCCGCACCGCCACCGGCCAGACCACGCGGCCCGCGCCCGCCGCCGGCCTCGGCTTCGAGACCGACAAGTTCAACCCTGCGGCCATCCAGGATCATTTCGCGCATTTTCCCGGCCCGTTGCTCAAGGGACTCGACCCCGAGCCCAAACCGGGTCGCGGCCTGACGACGCTCCATTTCGACAGCTGGGAGATGAGCGCGCAGAACTGGTCGGCGGATTTCGCCGGCGAATTCCGCCGACGCCGCGGCTACGATCCGCTGCCCTTCCTGCCCGCGATGACCGGCCGCGTCGTCGGCAGCGAGGAGCAGACCGAGCGCTTCCTCTGGGACCTGCGCCAGACCGCTCAGGAACTCGTCATCACCAACCACGTGACCCAGCTCAAGGCCCTTGGTCGGCAGCACGGGCTGAGCTTCTCGATCGAGCCCTACGACATGAACCCCAACGCCGACCTGAGCCTCGGCGCCGTCGCCGATGTGCCCATGGGCGAGTTCTGGTGGCGCGGCGAGGACCGTCCGCCCGGCACCTCCTGGATCGACACCAGCTATAGCGTGATCGAGGCCGTCTCCATCGCGCACACCGGCGGCAAGCCCATCGTGGCGGCCGAGTCCTTCACCTCCAACCCCGGCGAGGACTGGATGGCCGACCCCGCCGCCATCAAGGACGTCGGCAACTGGGCCTTTGCCGCCGGCCTCAACCGCCTCGCCATCCATCGCTACCAGCATCAACCCTGGCTGGACCGCTGGCCCGGCATGACCATGTGGGAATATGGCCTGCATTGGGAACGCACGCAGACGTGGTGGCCGATGGTTTCCGCCTTCCACGAATACCTCGCGCGCTGCCAGTTCATGCTGCGGCAAGGCAAGCCGGTGGCGGACATCCTCTACCTTGCCCGCGAAGGCGCCCCGATGATTTTTCGCCCGCCTTCCTCGGCCACCGTGGGCCAACGCCCCGACCGCCGCGGCTACAACTTCGACGGCTGCGCCCCCGAGGTCCTGCGGGAACGCGCCCGCGTCGAGGCCGGCCGCCTGGTCTTCCCCGACGGCATGAGCTACCGCGCGCTGGTGCTGCCGGAGAGCGAGACGATGACGCCCGAGCTGCTGCGCACGGTGCACGCGCTCGTGCAGGCCGGGGCCACGGTCATCGGCCCGCGTCCCGCCAAGTCGCCCAGTCTCGCCGGCTTCCCCGGCAGCGACGAGGAAGTCCGCCGGCTCGCCGCGGAGCTCTGGGGACCGTGCGACGGCGTCAACGTCAAGGAGCACGCCTTCGGTGCCGGCCGCGTCATCTGGGACGCCTCCGCCGTCAACCCCGTGGCGGCCGGGTTCGCCCCCGAGCCCTACGGCGACTACGCCTTCACCGCCGGCGTGCTGGCGCGCGATGGTCTCCCGCCCGACTTCGAATCCGACGGCCCCGTGCGCTACACCCACCGGCGCACGGATGACAGCGACATCTATTTCGTGGCCAACCGCGAGGCCCGCGTCCTGGAAGCGCTGTGCGTCTTCCGGGTTGCGGGCCGGATACCCGAGCTCTGGGACCCGCTCACCGGCGAACGCCGCCGCCTGCCCGATTTCTCCACGGCGGACGGCCGCACCCGGGTGCCCCTGCGCTTCGCGCCGGAGCAGTCTTTCTTCATCGTGTTCCGCGATGGCAACCCGGCGCCGACCGGCGGTCGCAATTTCCCCACGCTCCGCACCGTATCCGAGGTGGGTGGCCCGTGGGAGGTGTCCTTCGACCCGAAATGGGGCGGCCCGGAGAAAATCAATTTTGACCGGCTCGTGGACTGGACCCTGCGAACC
>JBDHQK010000209.1:0-3178 GCA_039807025.1 Lacunisphaera sp. | reverse complement strand
TGCTCGCGGGCGCGCCGTTCGAGGCCCTGCACAACCGTGTCCTTGGGGTAGAGCCGCCTATACCACCAGGCCCAGCCGGCCGCCACGAGATCCTCGTTGAGCGAGCGGCCGCCCCGATAACTGACCTCGCCGATAAAGCGCCCGTATTGGTCGATGGTTTTGGCGCGCACGATGACCATGGCGCCGTCCACCTTGATGCGGGTGAAATCGCGGGCCTGCTCCCCGCGCGGCTGGTGCAATTCGGGTGCGTCGAGCCGCGCCAGCCGCACCTCGTAGATGTCCTCGCCTTTCTGCACCTCGAGCGAGTCGCCGTCCTTCACCTTGATGACCCGGCCGGTGAACTCGCGGAGATTGCTCGGGACCTTCTTGGTGCGCGCCTCGAGACTCGCCGGGTGGCCGGCCAGCAGCAGGATCGCGAGCAGGGCCGGCAGCGACAGAGACTTTTTCATGGCGAAACAGGATTCTGTTTGTAGAAACGACGCATCGCCATGCTAGCCACCGGAACCCTGCTGCCGAGCCTTATCCCGGCATGACCGCCGCGCGGAACAAACGCCGCCTGCTGCTGGGCGCGAGCGTCGGCCTGCTGGCGTCGCTCGCCGCGCTGTGGGCGGCTCGCCTGGTGGTGACGGGCTGGGCGATCGGCTGGTTGCTGCAGTCGGCCGGGGCCTCGCAGGCCAGCTTCCATGTCACGCAGGCCTCGCCCTGGCAGGTTGTGCTGGAAGACATCGGGTTTCAGCTGCGGGCGCAGACCTATGCCGCCAAGCGCGTGGCCTTCGCCCGGAGCCGCTGGTGGATGCCGTCACTCGGGACGGTGCGGGTGGAGCAGGCGCGGATCCCGCTGACGATCGATGGTTCGGACACGAATCCCTGGTCGTGGGCGACCTACAACACCAGCCAAACCTCGGTCGAGCCCTGGCAGGTGCCGCTGGATGAACTCTCCGTGGATGGCACGCTGGTCGTGCAGGCGGCCGCGCTGCCAGCGCAGGAGCTGGCGGTGGGGATCAACGCGCGCCTGACTCCGCAGAATACCTGGGAAGGCCGCGTGCAGGCCACTGGCCCCGGGCTCGCGCTGCAGGGTAAGCTCGACTATGACATGGCGAAGGATGTCGTGACCTTTCAGTTGCCGGTTCTGTCACTCGACCTGAAGGAGTGGCAGGCCTTTGTGCAGCGGTTGGTGCTGCTGCCGGGGGGCAAGTGGGATCTGGCGGGCCTGATCACCGGCGGGACCGGCAGCGCCGAGGGCCGGCTGGCCGGCAAGCAACTGATCACCAGCGGCACGGTGCGCCTCCGCGAGGGGCGCGCCGCCCATCCGCAGGGGACGGTGATAGCCGAAGGGATTGAGGCGGACCTGGAGTTCACCGATTTCGCGAAAGTCATCACCAAGCCCGGCACGCTCCGCGTCCGCGAGGTGCGGACGGGCCAGCTGGCCCTGCGCGACCTCGCCGCCGAGGTCGCCTTGGACGGCACCAGCAAGATCGTGGTGAACCACGTTTCATTCACGGCGCTTGGCGGCACTGTCTCCACGGAGCCGTTCAACTATTTCCCGGATCGCCGCGAACTGGAGGCGGTGGTGCTGGTGGACGGCATCAACATCGAGGAAGTCATGGCCTTGACCCGCGACCTGCCCGCGAAAGCCGTGGGGCGGGTGAACGGACGGTTTCCCCTCCGGCTCGATGACAGCGGCGTGCGGCTCGGCACCGGCTGGCTCCAGCTCAAGTCCGGCGTCCATGCCCAGGTCCAGTTCAACGCCACGGGGCTGCTCACCGGCGGGGCCTCGCCCAGCAGCCCCAGCTACGCCGTCCTCAAAAAAATCGAGAGCGGCCTGCTCAAGCTGAAGGTCAGCGAGCTGCGCCTCGATATCCGCCCGCCCAATGCCCCGGCCGGCCGCTCCGCCCGGCTGCACATCGCGGGCGAGCCGGTGGATCCGGATGTCAAGGCTCCGGTGACCCTCGACCTGAATGTCAACGGGCCGCTGGAGAGGCTCATCAATCTCGGGCTCGACTCGCGCCTGAGCTTCGGAACCAAGCCCTGAGATGCAGGACTCAGAAGCTGATCCCCGCGGATAACGCGGATGTCTCGGATGGAGCAAAACCAAGTTTGCCTTTATCCGCGCCCATCCGCGTAATCCGCGGAAAGAACTCCCCATGCACCGCCGACTCTTTCTCGCCGCCACCGCCCTCGCGCCGCTCCTGCTGGGCGGCTGCCTCAACGTCAAGACCGCCCCCATCGAGGTGAAGCCCATCCACATCACCGTGGACGTGAACGTGAAGGTGGAGCGCGCCCTGGATGATTTCTTCGGCGACCTCGACAAGAAGTCCGCCACCATCACGCACGAGGAGACCAAATGATCATGAAAGTCCGCATCTTCACCCTGTTCGCCGCGCTTGGCCTGCTCACGGTCGCGGCCTTGGCCGAAAGCCCCGCCGACATTCGCCGCCGCATGGAGCAGCGCCTGCCGCAGATCGACACCCTCAAGGCCCAGGAAGTTCTCGGCGAAAACAACCGCGGCTTTCTGGAAGAGCGCAAGAGCGGCATCGCCGGTGCCGGCGGCGTGGTCGCGGACGAGAACCGCGACCGCGAGGCGGTCTATGCCTTCATCGCCAAGGAAACCGGTGCCTCGGCCGTCTCGGTCGGCCGCGCCCGCGCCAAGCAGATCGCGACCAACAGCCGCCCCGGCGTCTGGGTGCAGGACGAGTCCGGCGCGTGGCAGAAGAAGTAGTCTCCTGCGGGGGCTCCGGCCCGCCACCGGACTTGAAGCCCTCGATTGCCCTTTAGCGCGTGCTCTCTCAAGCTTGCCGCATTATATTCCGGCGTTACTCGTATGGCGGAACATTGCCCGCGTCTCGACCCATGAAATTTCCCCTGCCTCAATGGAACATGCCCTGACGCCATTTCACTGTGCCGTATTTTTTGCCGCACACCCTGAAGGCCCGCAGCACCACGACCAACCGCTGTCTCGGCGAGCGGTTGAACAGGGGCGGACTGCACGAAGCCAGCCGCCACGTCAGCGCCTGACACCGCCAGCCCGGCCCCGGGCCGAGAAGAAATCTGGAACGACTACAAACTACAAAGCCAGACCTCATTCTCGGCCCCACACACCAAGACCTGACCCCATGCGTTTCCTGCAGCTCGGAGCGCCGGCCGCCTTCAGTCGCAACCTGACGGCTTACCGGCGGGC
>JBDHQK010000208.1:0-3188 GCA_039807025.1 Lacunisphaera sp. | reverse complement strand
TCGACGCCGCCACGCCGGAGGCGCGGCAGGTGCTGCGCGACTGACCCCTCCCCATGCCCGCCCGCCGCCCACCCGTTCTCGGCCTGCTCTTCGCTCTGCTCTGGTGCAGCGCGTCATCGTCGGTGCCCGTGCCAGTCGAGCCGGTCTTCGGGGCGCACGGCATGGTCGTGGCAGGGCATCCGCAGGCCGCGCAAGCCGGGCTGGATACGCTCCGCGCCGGCGGCAACGCCATCGACGCCGCCGTCGCCGTCTCGCTCGCGCTAGGCGTGGCGGAGCCCTACGGCTCCGGCCTCGGCGGCAAGCTCATGCTGCTCTATTATGAGGCTGCCACCGGCCGGACCCACGCAGTGGATGCGATGGACGCGGCCGGCTCGCTCGACGTGGCGGACTACCTGCGGCGGCCGGACGAGGATCACAGCTATGGCTACGGCTCGGTCTGCGTGCCGGGGCTCGCCGCCGGCCTGTGGGCGGCGCATGAAAAATGGGGCAAGCTACCCTGGGCCGAGGATGTGGCCCCCGCCATCCGGCTGGCCCGCGAGGGTTTTGCCATCCTGCCCAAGTCGCGCGACTTTTTTGCCGAGCAGGAAAAGAAACTCCGGCGCGGCGACGCCGAAATCGCCCGGCTCTACCTCCCGGACGGCCGCCTGCCCGCCGTCGGCACCCACCTCGCCAACCCGGACCTCGCCCGCACGCTTGAGCTGCTGGCCCGGCACGGGCGGGACGGTTTCTACCGCGGCCCGGTCGCCGCGGCCCTCGTCGCCGCCGCGCAAAAGGGCGGGGGCACCTTCACGCTCGAGGATCTCGCGCACTACGAGGCCCGGCTGGTCGAGCCCATCGGTCTCGACTTTCGCGGCTACCACCTGCTGGCCGCGCCGCCGCCGACCAGCGGGGCGCCGCTCTTCCTCACCATCATGAAGGTGCTCGAGGACGAGACCTTCGCCGGACCCCTCCGTGCACCGGTCAACCTCGACAAGATCGGCCGCGTGTGGCGCGAGGTGCAGCCGCTGGTGCAGGCCGGCATCGCCGACGCACCGCAGGCCGTCTTCAACTACGAGAAGCTCATCGCACCCGATTCGATCCTGGCGCTCCGCGCCAAGGTTCGGCTGGCCGACACGCCGGTGCCGCGGGCCGCGTGGCTCGACGACAGCGGCGCCAGCGCGGCCCTCGCCGCGGCGACCACGCATTTCGCGGTGGCCGATGCCGCCGGCAACATCGTCTGCGCCACGCAGTCCTTGAGCCTGCATTTCGGCGCGGGCGTCGTGCCGCCCGGCACTGGCGTGGTGCTCAACGACTCGATGAGCAACTTCGCTTTCAGCGATCCGGGCAGCATCAACTACCTTGCGCCCGGCAAGCGGCCGCGCAGCACCATTGCGCCGACGCTGGTCTTCCGCGCCGGCCGGCCCATCCTCGCCATCGGCATCCCCGGCGCCTCGCGCATCCCGACCGCGCTCCTGCAGGCGCTGCTCGACCGGCTGGCGCTGGACCGGCCGCTGGCCGAGGCCATCGGCGACACGCGCGTGCATTTCGACCGCAACTGGCGGAAAGGCGACGAGGAGTCGCTCGAGGCGGAACGTTCGCTCCCGGCGGCCGACGCCGCGGAGCTGCAACGGCTCGGCTGGAAGGTGGAGCTGAGCGAGGCCGCCGGCACGGGCCGGACATTCGGCGGCATTAACGCCATCGAGATGGCGCCGGGCGGCGGCTACCTCGGTTACGCCGACCCGCGCCGCACCAACGCCGCCGTGGGCTACTGAGTGGCGGGCATGAGAAAGCCGCTTGGCTCGCCGCCGAGGTGAGGGTAGGAAACCGGGCACCCCGCCATGAACCTCCCGACGGCCAACCCCGCGACCCTGGTGATTGACGTGCGGGTGCGCGAGGTCGGCCCGCGCGACGGCCTGCAATCCATCACGCGGACAATGCCCACCGAGGCGAAAAATCGCTGGGTCTCGGCGCTGGCGGCGAGCGGCCTGCGGACGATAGAGGTCGGCTCGTTTGTCCCGCCGAAACTGCTGCCGCAGATGGCCGATGCCGCCACCGTCGTGCAGACGGCGCGCGGGTTGCCCGGCCTGACGGTGGCGGCCTTGGCGCCGAACCTGCGCGGCGCCCGCGACGCGCTCGCGGCCGGCGCGCAGGAACTCGTCATCCCGGTCTCGGCTTCGAACGAGCACAGCCTTGCCAATGTGCGGATGACGACGGAGCAGGCCGTGGCGGAGGCAAAGGCGATCTGCGCATGGCGCGACTCCCTGCCGGTTGATGTCCGCCCCGTCGTGGGCATCGCGCTCTCGACCTCGTTTGGCTGTTCCCTGGCCGGCCCGGTCAGCGAAGACCACGTGGTGGACCTCGCGGTGCGGCTGGCGGCGGGCGGCGCCGACGCGGTGCATCTCGCCGACACGGTGGGCTACGCCAACCCGGTGCAGGTGAAGCGGCTCACGGCGCGGGTGCGGCGCGAAATTGGCCCCCGGCTCGGAGCCGGGCATTTTCACAACACTCGCGGACAGGGGCTCGCGAATGCCGTCGCCGCGCTCGAAGCCGGAGTCACCGCGCTGGATGCGTCCCTCGCCGGCCTCGGCGGCTGCCCCTATGCGCCCGGTGCGACGGGCAACATCGTGACCGAGGACCTCGTGTTCCTACTCGAGTCGATGGGCCTGCGGACCGGAGTGGACCTGGAAAAACTCATTGCGGCGCGCGCGGTGATCGCGGCGGCCCTGCCCGGCGAGCCACTCCACGGCCACCTCGCCGCCGCCGGGCTGCCGAAGGGTTTTGTTTACGCGGCCGCCGGAAAAACGTAAACGCGGCAACCGTGGTTCACTGGAAGCGCTGCGCGACCTTCCAGCCGACATAGACGCCGACCATGCTGCCGACACCGCTGAGCAGAAACGCCCCCAACGAAAATGTATCCATCCCCAGGGCGCTGGCGAGCACGCTGCCCCCGATGCCAAAAACCACCGTGCCGGCAAAGATGCAGAGCTTGTTCACGGAGCCAGCATGGCGGCGGATCTTTTGCAGGCGAGCGACAAAACCACCGCGCTAATCGCCCCGCAGCCATCGGCTTATTCGACCACACGGCCCGACCTTTCCCGTTTACTCGCCCTCCCGTTTCGCCCAGACTTTCCCCATGAAAATCAATGCCAAGCCCCTGAGCAAAAACGTGCACCTGCTGCGCTGGGTGAAGAAGATGGCCGACCTGTGCC
>JBDHQK010000038.1:0-20257 GCA_039807025.1 Lacunisphaera sp. | reverse complement strand
CATTAACGAACTCATATTAACTGGGTGTCGGAATTACGGCCGCCTACTTCAGGGCGGTCGGCTTCCGGCGTGGATCCTTGGGGATCCGTTGGTTGAGGGTTGGACTAGCGGACAAACCGGTGGAAGTGTAGCGGCAACACCGGCTTGACTGAAGAACGCCGCGGAATGATCAAAGTCCCGTATCCTACCGCCCTCAGCAAGCGCAAAAATCAGTTTCCCCTACCCGCCCGGCTCGTCGTATTTTCTTCCAGAACCTGCTGCAAGGTAGCGAAATAGAGCTGGAAGAAACCATGCTCCCGCATCGCAAGCTGGCTGGTGCCGCCCATCCGCTGGCTTTGCACCTGCTCGGTCACGGACAGCTCGACCTCGGTTTTCCCGGGACCGGCCTCGTTCAGGTGCAGTTTCACCGCCAATTGGCGCGAGTCGGCAAAAGCCGCGCTGGTGTGGATGCGGCTCACCGCCTCGATGTCCACGGACTTGGATCGCGTGACCAGAAAATCCAGCCGCCTGAAGGCCTGCAAGGCCGCCGCATTCACCGCAATCGGGTCGCCGTTGAACACCTGCACCTTGGGGGGCACCGCGCTGAAGCGGTCGGTGACCGACTCGCAACCGGCGAGCAGCACCGCACAAAGGGCGAGGAACAGTGGGCCGCGCATGTGATTCAAAGCGGCTGCTGCTGCGAGATGCAGTGTAGCGTGCCGAGGCCCCAGATCAGGTGATAGCAGTCGATCGGGATGATTTCACGACCGGGAAAACAGCCGCCGAGGATCTCGCAGACCTCCGCGTCGCGGTTCTTTTGCCGGAACTGCGGCACCAGCACGGCGCCGTTGATGATGAGGAAATTGGCGTAGCTCGCCGGCACCTGCTGGCCGCGGAAGCCAAAGGGCTTCGGCATCGGCAGCTTGACGATGTCGAATTTCTTGCCGGTCGGCGTGCGCATGGATTTGAGCCGCTCCAGCACATCCTCCAGCAGCTTGTGATTCGGGTCGCGTCGGTTCGGCTCCACCACGGTCACGAAGCCGTCGGGTTTGTAGAAGCGCGTGATGTCGTCGATGTGGCCGTCGGTGTCGTCGCCGACGATCCCCTCGCCCACCCACAGCACCTTGGTCACGCCGAGGTAATCCTGCAGGTTCCGCTCGATCTCCTCGCGAAACAGGTGCGGGTTGCGGTTCTTGTTGAGCAGGCATTGCTCGCTCGTGAGCAGCAAGCCCTCGCCGTTCACGTCGATCGAACCGCCCTCGAGCACCATGTCGTTCTCGAAGCGGCGCATCCCGAGCTTCTTTGCGATGCTGGGCGGGATCTTGTTGTCGAGATCGTAGGGCGGATACTTGCCGCCCCAGGCGTTGTGCACCCAGTCGGTCACGGCGACTTCGCCGCTGCGGTCATTCTTCACGAAAATCGGGCCGTGATCGCGACACCAGGCGTCGTTGGTCGGGTGGTTGAAGAAGGTGACGCGCGCCATGTCGGCGCCCGCCTGTTCGCACAGGCGCCTGGCGCGGGGCTGGAGTTTGGCGGCGCAGTTGATCCGCACCGGCTCAAAGCGGCTGATCTGGGCCACGATGCCAGCGAACACACCGGGAATCGGCCGGAACTGGCCGGGCCAGGTGGCGAGGTTGTGCGGCCAGGACAGCCAGAGGGCGGACTGGGGCTCCCACTCGGCCGGCATGCGGAAACCGAGGGCGGCGGGCGTCTTGGGCTTCGCCATGGCTCAGTCGATGTAGCGCTTCGTGAGGTCGCCGTAGGCGTCGATGCGCCGGTCGCGCAGGAACGGCCAGTGCGTGCGGGTCACGTCCACCTTGCCGAGATCGACCGGCACGAGGAGAATCTCCTCCTTGTTCACGCTGGCCTTGGCGAGGATCTGGCCGCTGGTGCCCGCCACGAAGCTCTGGCCCCAGAACTCCAGCCCGTCGCCGCCAATCGGCTGCTCGAGCCCGATGCGATTGACGGCGGCGACATAACAGCCGTTGGCCACGGCGTGCGAGCGCTGGATGGTTTCCCAGGCGCCGTGTTGGTTGGCACCAAATTCCTTCTTCTCGCTCGGATGCCAGCCGATGGCCGTCGGGTAGAACAAAATCTCCGCTCCTTGCAGCGCCGTGAGGCGGGCGCCCTCCGGATACCACTGGTCCCAGCAGATGAGGACGCCGATCTTGCCATACTTCGTCTGCCAGGCCTTGAAGCCGGTGTCACCGGGCGTGAAATAGAACTTCTCGTAGAAGAGCGGATCATCCGGGATGTGCATCTTCCGGTAGAGGCCGAGGAGCTTGCCGTCGGCATCGATTATGACCGCGGTGTTGTGGTAGAGACCGCCCGCACGCTTCTCAAAGAGCGAGGCTATGATCACGACCTTGTGCTTCTTGGCCAGCTTCTGGAACGCTGCGGTGCTCGGGCCCGGGATGCTCTCCGCGAGTTGGAAATAGTCATGGTTCTCGCTTTGGCAGAAATACTGCGAGCGGAACAGCTCCTGGGTGCAGATGATCTTGGCTCCCCTCTTCGCGGCCTGTTCGGCCAGTGCGAGGGTTTTCTTGAGATTCTCCGCCGGCGACGCGGCGCAAGCGTGTTGCAGCAGCCCTAGGGTGACTTTCATCAGCCACGAGCGAACGCCTTCGCGCTGGAATGACAAGAACTCTCTCCACGACAACTGCCTGCAGCGGCCTTACAAGTAGGCTTTGACAAGCTGTCCGTGAATTGTAAAAACAACCGCGACGCTAATTTGTCACCCCAACCATGTGCGCCGAACCACGTCCTCTGATTGTTGTCGTCGAAGACGAAGTGGAGCTGTCGAGCATCATCTCCCAGCATCTGGAGGAAGCGGGCATGAATGTGCAGGTCTACAACCGCGCGGCCCCCGCCCTGCGCTTTCTTCAGCATAATTTCGCGAACCTGCTCCTGCTCGACATCAACATGCCAGAGACCAGCGGCTTCGAGCTGCTCGCCCAGCTCAGGGCTCAGGATATCAATACCCCGGCCATTTTCCTGACGGCCAACTTCCAGGACGAGATGAAGGTCAAGGGTCTGAATCTGGGCGGCGATGATTACATCACCAAACCTTTCAGCTATACCGAACTCATCGCCCGGATCAGCGCCGTCCTCCGCCGGGCCGAGAGCAAGGCCGATTTCAACGTCACCAAGAACGTCCGCACCACCGACGGCCCCTTTGAGTTTCTCGGTGCCAAGGTGCATCCCGACCGCCTCGAAATCGAGTTCCCCAACGGCACCACCCTCAAGACCGGCCGCAAGGAATTGGGCATCCTCGCCTACCTCCACGGCCATGTCGGCGTCGTCATCACCCGCAAGGAGCTGATCCACTCCGTGTGGGGCCTCCACGCCGACATCCGCAGCCGCTCGCTCGACCAATACATCGTCAAGGTGCGCGCCGCCTTTGAGAAAAACGGCCTCTCGCTCGACTGCTTCAAGACCGTCCACGGCATCGGCTACATCTTCGAGCCGCCGGCGAAGTAAGGCGCTGATGCGCGTCCGGCGCGAGCGGCATCCTCGTTCGTTAGGCCGGCGCAGGCACCGACCCTACATCGGATCACGCTTACGAAAGCTCGCAGACCTCAAGCACCCGCCGCAGCGCGGCCTCCAGATGGTTGCGCCGCTTGTAGCCACCGATCTGGTGGGCTTTTCCTTCCTCCAGGCGGTTGAGCAACGTGGTCAACAACTCGGTGTTGTAAGACTGCATCACCAGATCGATGGCCTTCTCGCGGCCCACCTTGGCAATGATGTCCTTCATGATGCCCTTGTTGTCTTCTTTTTCCATGGGAGAGGCTTGGACGGGATGCTTGTCTGTCCGGGCTTTTTGGCAAGGCTGGTTATGGCGCCACCGGCAATCAAAACAACTCAGCCTGCCCGCTGTAACGCTCTTTCGCCTCGGTGAGGCTCGACTTCATCTCGAGCTTTTCGAGCAAGGCAAACAAGGCTCCCGCCTGCGGTTCGCCGGGCTGCACGGAAGCCAGCGGCGATTCCGCCGGCAGGGTCGTCAGCTTCAGATTCAGTCGCAGCTTGTCAGCCTCTTTCGCCACCATCTCCCGGAAACGCTCGGGCTTCAGTTCGGCGGCATGCGCAATGATGCCCTCCAGCGTCTGAAACTCCTGGAACCACTTCACCGCCGTCTTCGGGCCGACGCCGCTGATGCCGAGAATGTTGTCCGAAGAGTCTCCGATCAGGGCCAGATACTCGGCAATCTGTGCCGGGGGCACGCCAAACTTCTCTCCCACCCCCGCCGGATCGAGCACGCGCCAGCCGAGCTTTGGGTTGGCGGTCGGCGGCGGCAGCAGGATTTTGATCCGCTCGTCCACGCACTGGGCAAAATCCTTGTCGGCACTCACGATGAGCACGTCGTGCCCGTCCTTCGCCAGCAGCCTCGCCTGCGCCGCGAGCAGGTCGTCGGACTCGACGCCGTCCAACTCCACGCCGACGAGGCCCATCGCCTTCGTCAGCTCCTTGATGACCGGGATTTGTTTTTCCAGCGGCTCGGGCGTCTCCTTGCGCTGCGCTTTGTATTCGGGATGCAATGCCAGCCGGTCCTGCGAGCCGCCGAGGTCGAAGAACACCACCATGGCATCCGGCTTCTCCTGGTCCTGCAGACGCCACATGGTCTTCACCCAGCCGTGCAGCGCCCCGGTCGGAAACCCGTCGGCCCGCGTCAGCTCGGGCATCCCGTAGAACGCCCGGAACGCCATGTTGTAGCCGTCCACCAAAAGCCATTTCGCCATCGCCCGACGCAAACCGCAAAACCCCGGCGCGTAAACCTATTTACGCGCCGCCGGTTCGAGCTTGAGCTGCAGGTAAACCGCCCGGTGGTCGCTGGCTTCGCGCGTGCCCGGGCCGTCCCAGATCATGGCCTTGTTGCCAACCACGTCTGGCTTCAGCGCCGGCGACACCAGCAGGTAATCGATCCGGCTGTAGCTGTCCTCCCGGCGGAAGAAATGCGTCCAGACCTCACCGCGTGAATCGGTGGCCTGCACGAGTTCACCGATGACCGTATCGCCGCGCTTCTGCAGGGCGCGCACGGGGCGCGTGCTGCGGGCGTCGTTCCAATCGCCGCAGACAATGAACTTTCCCTCCCCTGGATTGGGATAGCGCGTCAGCACCAGATCCCGCACCGCCTCCGCCTCCTGTGCGCGCTGGATGCCGCCCTCGGGATCGTCCTTCCGCTCCGTGCGCTTGCTCTTCAGGTGGACGACAAACACCGAGAAGTCCCCTTCATTCGTCGCGAAGACCACTTCCAGCACGCCGCGCTTCACGACATCCGGCTGGCCGAAATAGGTGAACGGCACGTGAGTGTGTCGCTTCACTTCCTTAAACGGCAGCTTCGACAGCACCGCCACATGCCGATCCGCGTCCGCCGCTTCGAGCACGACCGCGTGGGGAAAGTCCTGGCCGGCCAGCTTCAATTCGCGCTGGAAGTCGTCCAGATACGGCTGCCCTCCCATCTCCTCGACGGCCAGGATGTCGGGCTTGATCCCGGCTATGACCTGCCGGAGCGCCGCTTTCTCCTTCTCCGGCTTCGGATAGGCCGGGCGAAATACCCCATCCACCATCCGGTCAGCCAGCGTGTAGTTCTCGACGTTGTAAGCCGCGACGGTGATCGCCGCATTGGCCGGCAGGCAGAATAGAAATAAAACCACCGAACACACGGCATACACGGAAGGCATGGCCCGGGCAGATTCCTGTGTGTCCCGTGTATTCCGTGGTTTCATGGCATCAGGTATTAAGCGCCCGTTCGCGTTCGACGAGCGTCGGGTGCGAATAATACACCGCGCTGTAGAGCGGGTGAGGCGTCAGGTTCGACAGGTTCTTTTGCGACAGCTTGCGGAGCGCACCGACCAGCGGCGCGGCACCTTTCATCGCGTCCTTGGCGAAGGCATCGGCTTCATACTCGTGCTTCCGCGACACCCGGTTGCCGATCGGGGAGAACCAGAAGGTCACCAACCCGCCGAGCAGGCCGAAAAGCAGGAAGGTCGCCGCCGTGGCACCGGCGGGCAGGCCGAAGGCGGCGTTGAACCAAGGAGCACGGCTCAACCAGGCGATGGCGCCAAAGGCTGCGAGTTGCAGCAGGCCGATAGTCACGAGCCTCTTCGGGATGTGGCCGCGCTTGTAGTGGCCGATCTCATGCGCGAGCACGGCCTCGAGTTCGTCCTGCGCCAGCTGCGCCATGAGCGTGTCGAAGAGCACGATGCGCCGGAAGCGGCCGAAGCCCGTGAAGAAGGCATTGGAGTGCCCCGACCGCTTCGATCCGTCCATCACCTCGATGGTCTGCGCCCGGAAGCCCGTGCGCTCGGACAGCGCCAGCAGGCGCGCACGGACGTCGCCCTCGGGCAGCGGCGTGAGCTTGTTGAAAAGGGGTAGGATGAGCTTCGGGTAGAGCACGATCATCAGCAACTGGAAGCCGAACAGCAGCACGAAGCCCCACACCCACCACCAGGTCCCCACCCAGCTGACGAGCGCCAGCAGGCCCCACGCCAGCGGGAAGCCGATGACGAGCCCGAGCAGCGTGGACTTGATGTTGTCGGCGATCCACAACCCGAGCGTGCTCTTGTTAAAGCCGAACCGCGCCTCCAGCCGGAACTGCGACCACCACGCCAGCGGCAGGTTGGGCAACCCGAGCAAAATCATCGTGCCAACGAGAAACAGCGCCCCGCTCCACGCCGCGCCGGGCGCCAGGCCGTCGAACTTCGCCCACAACCGTGGCAGCATCCCGCTGAACAGCACCGTGCCGAGCACGACCACCTCCCACATCGTCTCGACCGAGCTGAACCGACTCTTGGCGAGCGTATAGTCCACGGACTTGGCATAGGTGGCGTCGTCCATGACGCCGGCGAGGGCCTCCGGCCGGGCATCGGCGTGCCGCCGCACCTCGGTGCGGTTGAGGGCCTCGAGCACCAGTTGGGCGGCAAGCCGCAATAAAATGAGCGCAACAACCACGGGGAGCAGCCAGTCCATGGCGCTGAACAGAGACAACTTTGCGGCGGCGTGCCAGCTTGAAGAAGCAGAGGCCGATATCGCAGAAACGCGAAGAGCAGAAACACGGAAAGAATTGATCTATCACGGAGTTCCGCGCTTCCTTTCTTCCGCGTTTCCGCGATTATCCCCGGCTCACATCTCATCCAAAGTTTGGTTGAAATCCCCGCCCCCCGGCCCAGATTGGCGACGTGGATTCAGACAAGAACGCCAAACTCAGTTTCGAAGCAGCCCTCGCCAAGCTGGAGAGCATCGTTGACTCGATGGAATCGGGCGAGGTTCCCCTGGCCGAACTGCTGGCCAAATATGAGGAGGGCAGCAAGTTGCTCAAGGTCTGCGAAGGCCGCCTCAAGGAGGCCGAGCTCAAGATCGAGAAGCTGAAGAAGGCCAAGGACGGCAGCGCCGCCTACGAGCCGTTTGCCTCCAGCCGCAGCGAATAAGCCGATCCCCGCCCAATCCTCGATGAGCGCCTCTCCGTCCGCCCCCACTCTCCTCTCCCGCATCACCGGCCCCGCCGACGTCAAGGCCCTCGCGCCCGCCCAGCTCCCGCAACTGGCTCAGGAAATCCGCGACGAGCTGATCGAGGTCACCGCCCGCAACGGCGGCCACATCGGACCCAACCTCGGTGTCGTCGAGCTGACCATCGCGCTGCATCGCGTGTTCAACTCGCCCGACGACCAGTTCGTGTTCGACGTCGCCCACCAGGGCTACGTGCACAAGCTCCTCACCGGCCGCCAGGGCGACTTCTTCGCCAAGCTCCGCAAGACCGGCGGCGCCTCGGGTTTCCTCTACCGCGCCGAGAGCCCGCACGACGCGTTCGGTGCCGGCCACGCCGGCACTGCCCTCTCGGCCGCGCTGGGTATGGCCACGGCGCGCGATCTCCGCGGCTCGCATGAGCACGTGGTCGCGGTGTGCGGCGACGCCGCCTTCACCTGCGGCATCACGCTCGAGGCGATGAACAACGTCGTCAGCTCAACCAAGCGCCTCATCGTCATCCTCAACGACAACGAGTGGTCCATCGCCAAGAACGTCGGCGCCATCTCCGGCTACCTGAACCGCCTCAGCACCAGCCCGACCTACAACAAGCTGCACCACGACGTGGAGGCCTTCTTCAAGAGCTTCCCGACCGGTGTGGAGATGAACAAGGTCTACCACAAGTGGAAGCGCGAGACGAAGGACTTCTTTGTCGAGTCCTCCCTCTTCGAGAAATTCGGCTTGCGCTACCTCGGCCCGGTGGACGGCCACAATCTCGCCGCCTTGGAGAAGAACCTCGAGTTCGCCCGCCACTGCGACGTGCCGGTGCTCATCCATGTGCTGACCAAGAAAGGCAAGGGCCTCGACGCCGCCGTCAACTCGCCCGAAAAATTTCACGGCGCCAGCCCCTTCGATCCCGCGACCGGCGAAAGCGTGAAGCCCATCCCCGGCACGCCGCCCAACTACCAGGATGTCTTCGGCGCTGCGCTTTCGCGTTTCGCCCGCGCCAACCCGAAGGTCCTCGGCATCACCGGCGCCATGCCGGCCGGCACCGGCCTCTCGCAGCTCGCGCGCGAGGTCCCCGGCCAGTTCTTCGATGTCGGCATCGCCGAGGAACACGCCGTGCTCTTCGCCGCCGGCCTCGCGACCAAGGGCTTCCGCCCCGTCTGCGCAATCTACTCGACCTTCCTCCAGCGCGCCTACGACCAGGTCATACACGACGTCGCCCTGCAGAACCTGCCCGTGACCTTCTGCATGGACCGCGCCGGCCTGTCGCCCAACGACGGCCCGACGCACCACGGCCTGTTCGACCTTTCCTACCTCCGCTGCGTGCCCAACGCCACCGTCATGCAGCCGAAGGACGAGGACGAACTCGTGGACATGCTGCACACCTCGCTGCACCTGCCGGGTCCGGGCTTCATCCGCTACCCGCGCGGCGCCGGCACCGGCGCACCCATCAAGAACGAACCCGCTCTGATGCCCATCGGCCAGGCCGAGGTGCTCAAGGTCGGCACCCAGATCATCCTCTGGGCCCTCGGCAACATGGTGCCCGAGGCGCTCAAACTCGCCGCCCGCCTCGAACGCGAGGCCGGCGTCTCCGTCGGCGTCGTCAACGCCCGCTTCGTCAAGCCGCTCGACCGCAACCTGCTCCTGAGCCAGGCCGCCGTCGTGCCGCTCATCGTCACGCTGGAGGACCACGTCCTCGCCGGCGGCTTCGGCAGCGCCGTGCTCGAGGCGTTACAGGAAGCGCATTGCCCGACGGCGGTCGAGCGCATCGGCTGGCCCGACCAATTCGTCGAACACGGCAGCAGCGTGGAGATCCTGCGCGCCAGCTACGGCCTCGCGCCGGACGACATTTTCCAGCGCGTCAGCGACCGCTGGCGCAGCCTGCAGTCGGTCAAGCCGACGGCGGACGTGCGGTAAGTGCCATGAGGTGGAACCTGGCCTCCGGCCGGTTTTATCACATGTGCATAGCCCGCCCGGAGGTCGGGTCCCCCTTAAACAAAAAGCCGCGCTCGGCAGCGCGGCTTTGATTTTAAGCGGAGGTAAAGTCTCAGTGCTTCTTGGCTTCTTCCTTCTTCTCGATCTTCCCGCTGCCCTTGCACTTCCCGCAATTGTTGCCGTCCTTGGCGGCCTCGGCGCAGCAGCCATGGCCGCACTTCTCGCCCTTGGCCTCGGCGCGGGCGCAACAGCCGGCCTGCTTGGATTCCTTCTTGTCATCGCCGGCGAAGGCCAGGCCGGTGGACAGCAGCGCGAGAACAACGAGGGCGAGGATGGATTTGGGGGATTTCATGGGGATTTAGGGGTTGAGGTTACCGGACAAAAAACTGGCCTGCCAGCCGTAGCCACTCGAGGGGCGCAAGGAAGTGAAATGACGTCCTTCGCCAAGCCTATGGACGGCAGCCTTCGTTCTCGCTTTGCTTGGCGAAGGCTGGTGCGGGCGGCGGGAATCGAACCCGCCTCTCATGCTTGGGAAGCACGCATAATACCGATATACTACGCCCGCAAAGAACTGAGGCGGCACTAAAGGCGCCTGTCCGCCGGGCTGCAAGTCACGAATAATCCCGCCGGGCCTCCAGCGCGCTGCGCAGGGTGACGGCGTCGGCATAGAGCACGCCACCACCGCTGGGCAGGCCGAAACCGATGCGCGTCACCTTCACGCCGGTCTTGGGCAGGCGTTCCGTCAGGTAATGACAGGTCGCCTCGCCCTCGACATCGTTCGAGAGTGCGAGGATCACCTCGGTGGTCTCCCCCGACTCGATCCGGCGCAGCAGGGCCGCGAGGTTGAGGTCCTCCGGCGCCACCCCGCGGATCGGGGAAAGCTTGCCGTGCAACACATGGTAGCGCCCGCGATAGGCGCCGGACCGCTCGATGGCCGCAAGGTCCGGCACGTATTCCACCACGCACACCTGGCCGGTGCGGCGGCGCTCATCGGCGCACACCGCGCAATGCTCCTCCTCCGCGAGGTTGCCGCACACGGTGCAGCGGCGGACACTCTTGGCGGCCGACTCCAGCGCGGCGACCAGCTCGGGCAGCCGGCCCGGTTTCTCCACGAGCAGGTGCAGCGCGATGCGCTCGGCGGACCGGTAGCCGATGCCCGGCAGCTGCTTCAGCGCCTTCTGCAACGCTTCAAGGGCAGGAGTCATTGGATTTTCGATTCTCGATTCATGATTTTCGATTCCTGAACCAGTGCGCGACAGCGACCAATCGAAAATCGAGAATCCAAAATCAAAAATATCAGAACATTCCCGGCATTTGGAACGCCGCCGAGATTTTTTGCATCTCCGATTCGTTCAGTTCCTTCGCCTTGGCCGCCGCTTCCTGCGTGGCCTGCAGCAGGGTCTCTTCGACGAGCTTCACATCCTCCTTCAGGAACTCCGGATCGAGCTTGAAGGCCAGGAACTTGCCGGCGCCATTGATCTTGATCTGCACGGCACCACCGCCGCTGGACACGTCGATGATCTGCGCCTCGAGCGACGACTGCATCGTCTCGATCTGCTTCTGCATTTTCTGCGCCTGTTTGAGGAGTTTGCCTACGCCGGCCATGGGAGGGAAAGTTGAGGGTTGAGAGCTGAGAGTTGAGAGTCGGAAAGCTCTAAGGCGACAAGATATTTCCAAACCCGGCCTTGTAGTCGGGATACTGCGGCCGCCAGCCGAGCACGCGCTGGATTTTGGCGCTGCTGATGATCCGGTCCGGCATCGGCGCGCCGCCCCGCCGCGTCGTGGTGGCGCCGTCAAACCCCGGCACCGGGCGTCCCAGCCGGCCCGCCAGCCAGCGCACCACCTCGGCACGTGGCACCGGCCCGGTATCCGCGACATTGAAAATCCCGCTCCCCACCGCAGCGGGCGCCGTCAGGCAGGCCAGGATCGCGGCCACGATGTCGTCGCGATGCACCAGGTTCAGGCGGTGGTCGCCGGAACTGCCGAGCGATGGACGCCCCTCGCGCAGTTGATCCAGCAAGTGATGCCGGTCCGGCCCGTAGATGCCCGCCAATCGCAGGATGAAATGACGGCGGACGGCTGCCGCCGGCGCGGTCTGTAGCAGCACTTCCGATTCGCGGATGATGGTGCCGTTCGGCGTCGAGCCGTCCGTCGGCGCCGTCTCTTCCACGACCACCCCGCCACCCTGCGGATAGACTGACGTGCTGCTCGTATAGACCAGGGTGCCGACTGGCGCAGGGCCCCGTGCCGCCCAGGTGAGGATCGATTTCATCCCCTCGATATAGGAACGGCGGTAGTTCTCCAGCCCGCCTGAACTGACGCAGTTGACGGCGAAATCCGCACCGCCAGCCACCTCGCCATGCCAATCGGCCGCCGCCAGATCGGCCACCACCACCTCGATGCCCTTCGCCCGCAAGGCCGCTGCCTTCTCCGGGTTGCGCGTCAGCGCCTCGACGCGCGCACCCGCGGCCAGCGCGGCATCGGCCAGCGCCGCGCCGACGTAGCCGCAGCCGAAAATGACGAGGCGCTTGCCGTGGAGACTCATGAAGCATCCTCACTAATGCACACAATCCGGCACTATTGGATTCCAAAAATAGTGCCTGATTCGGGCCGGTTTGTGGTCAAGCATCGTCCTCATGCCCACCGTGCTTGTCCTGCTCGCCGATGAATTCGAGGAGATTGAGGCGTTCGCGCCGGTGGACCTGCTGCGCCGCGCGGGCGTCGAAGTCACGGTGGCCTCGCTGAACGACCACCGCCACGCCACCGGCCGCAGCGGCATCACCGCCCACGCCGACGTGGCCCTGTCCACCGTTGGAGCGCAGCCCTTCGATCTCGTGTTTCTGCCGGGCGGAGCCGGCGTCAAGCACCTGCGGGCCGATCCGCGCGTGCGCGACATCGTGTGCCGGCAACACGCCGAGGGCCGCTGGCTGGCCGCCATCTGTGCCGCGCCAACCGTGCTCCACGACGCCGGACTGCTTGCAGGTCGGCGCTACACGGCGCACTTCTCCGTTGCACAAGAATTGCCCGCCATCCTCGCCCACGAGCGCATCGTTACCGACGGGAAAATCACCACCTCGCGCGGAGCCGGCACAGCCATCGAATTCGGGCTGCATCTGGTCGCCCTGCTGACCTCGGAAGCCAAATCGACGGAAATCAGCAAAGCCATTTGCTTCTAAGGCTTTGCACAAAATCGGCATTGCCACGTCCACCGCGCAAAGGTTGCATGGAGACGGCCGGTCTCGGCCGCTGATTTGCCTGTGGATGGACTAACTGCCGACTTTGCCGCCTCCGTGATCTGGAAGCGACCCGGCGAAGCCGTCTCTAGTGTATTTTCCTTATGTGCGGCATAGCCGGCCTGATCTCATTGCGCCATGATCTCCCAGCGCGGGAGGACGCGGTGAACCGCATGGTGCGGCGCCAGCAGCACCGCGGCCCGGACGATCGCGGCATTCATTCCGACGGCCCCGCTACCTTGGGCATGTGCCGGCTGGCGATCATCGACCCGGCCAACGGCCATCAGCCCATGACGAGCCCCGATGGGCGCTTCACCCTCGTCTTCAACGGCGCCATCTACAACTACCGCGCCCTCCGCATCGAACTCGCGTTAAGCGGCTGGGATTTCCACACCCACTGCGACACCGAGGTTCTGCTCGCCGCCTACGCGCTCCACGGCGCGGCGTGCCTGTCGCGATTGCGCGGCATGTTCGCCTTCGCCATCTGGGATGCGCGCGAGCAAAGGCTGTTCGCCGCGCGCGACCCGCTCGGCATCAAGCCCCTCTACTACGCGCGCCTGCCCGATTCGGGTCTCCTCCTCGCTTCCGAGCTCAACGCCCTCCTCGCCAGCGGCGTCGTGACTCGCGAGATCGACCCCACCTCCGTCGGCGAATACCTCGCTTGGTTCAGCGTGCCGGCGCCGCGCACCATCTACCGCGGTCTCGCCAACCTGCCGCCGGGCCACCAACTCACCGTGGATGCCGCCGGCCGCGTGGAAACCGGCCCTTGGTGGCACCTCCCCGCCCCCACCCGGCCCGACATCGCGGCAAACTATCACGATTTCGTCGGCGGTCTCCGCGCTCAACTCGATGAGTCAGTCCGGGCCCACCGCGTGGCCGACGTCCCGGTCGGCGCCTTCCTCTCCGGCGGCATGGACTCGACCGCCATCGTCGGCCTCATGGCCCGCGGCGGCGCGGCGAAGTTGAAGACATTCTCGCTCATCTTCGGCGAGGCCGGTTTCTCCGAGCAGGACAGCGCGCGTCTCGCCGCGCAGACCTTCGGCACCGAGCATCACGAGGAGCTGATTACCGGCGCCCGCGTCGCCGCCGACCTGCCGCGCCTGCTCGCCGCCTTCGACCAGCCGACCGGCGACGGCATCAACACCTACTACGCCAGCCAGACCGCGCGCCGCGGCGGCGTCACCGTCGCCTTGTCCGGCCTCGGCGGCGACGAGCTGTTTGGCGGCTACCCGTCCTTCCGCGACCTGCCACGGCTGCACCGCCTGCTGCCGCTGTGGCGCCGGTTGCCCGGCGGGATGCGGCGGGCCATCGTGGAGCAGCTCCGCGCCCGGCCGACCGTGCGCGCGCGCAAGCTCGCCGATTTCCTCACGCACGCCCGCGACCTCCACGAGCTCGCCTCGCTCCAGCGCCGCGTGCTGCCGGAGACGGTGCGGCTCTCGCTGCTCGCACCCGAGGCCCGGGCGCAGGCCGAGCGGCTCGGGCCCAACCACCCGCGGCTCGAGGATTTCGCCTTTGAGCTGCCCGGAGCCGACCCCTTCCAGATCATCAGCGCGTGGGAGCTGCGCACCTACATGGCCGATGTGCTCCTGCGCGACAGCGACGTCTTCAGCATGGCGCACTCCCTGGAGCTGCGCGTGCCGTTCGTGGACCGCCCGTTGCTCGAGTGGCTGTGGCCGCAGCGGCCCTGGTTCAAATACGACCCGCGCCGCCCCAAGCACGCGCTGGCCGACGCCACCGCCGACCTCGTGCCCGCCGCCATCCGGAACCGCCGCAAGCAGGGCTTCGCGCTGCCGTTCGCCCACTGGATGCTCGCGGAGCTGCGGCCTTTCCTCGACGAGACCTTCTCGACGGCCTCGCTCGGCGCCTGTCCCTGGCTGCAAGCCGCCGAGGTTCAACAGGTGTGGACCGACTACAAGACCCGGCGCGACACCCGCGCCTGGTCGCGCGTCTGGACCCTCGCCGTCCTCATCGCCTTCGCCAACCGCCGCCCCGCGCCATGAAGGCCCTCCTCCTTTCGCCCGAACTTTTCCTCCACGAGGGCGGCATCGCGCGCATCATGCGCCTCTACCTCAAGGCGCTCTGCGAACTCGCCGGGCCGGCGGGACGCGTGGATGCACTCGTCCTGAACGACCACCCCGGCCACGACGGCCGCCTGCCCCGCTACACCAATGCCCAATTTGGCGAAATGGCCGGCTGCAGCCGCCGCAAGCTGCGCTTCATCCGCGAGGCCATCCGGCTGGGGCAACGGGCCGAGGTGCTGGTATGCGGCCACCTGCACCAGCTCGCCGTGGCCCGGCTCGCCCAGGTCCTCAACCCGCGCCTGCGCTATTATCTGGTCGCCCACGGCATCGAGGTCTGGCGCCCCTTCTCGCTGCTTGAGCGCCGCGCCCTGCTCGGCGCCCGGCGCATCCTCTGCATCAGCGAATACACCCGGCGCCAGCTGCTGCGTTTCTGCCCGGCGCTGCCGCCGGAGCGTCTCGTCATCGTGCCCAACACGCTTGATCCCCATTTTTCGCCGACCCTCAACAACCGCATCTCCGCCGCCCCCTTCGCCACGCCGCGCATCCTCACCGTGACGCGCCTGTCGTCCGCGGACACCTACAAGGGCGTGGACACGCTGATCGAGGCGATGCCGCTCGTGCGCCGGGAGTTCCCGCTGGCCCGGCTGCGCATCGTTGGCCAAGGCGACGATCGGCCGCGCCTGGAGGCGCTGGTTCAGCGCCTCGGCGTCGGCTTCGCGGTGGATTTCACCGGCCCGCTGAGCGACGAGGCCCTGCGCGCCGAATACGCCGCCTGCGACCTCTTCGCCCTGCCCAGCCGCAAGGAAGGCTTCGGCCTCGTTTACCTCGAGGCCATGATTTACGGCAAAGCCTGCCTCGGGGCCCGCGCCGGCGGCACGCCCGAGGTCATCACCGCCGCCACCGGCCAGCTGGTCGAATACGGCAACATCCCCGACCTCGCCGCCGCCGTGGCCGACCTCGTCCGCCACCCGCGCGATTCGGAGGTTGTGCGCCGGCACGCCGACACGTTTGCTTTCCCCGCCTTCACGCGGCGCCTCGCCGCCGACCTCGCCTGACCGCATGGAGAAAACCGCCCCACCCGAACTCGTCCTCGCCGCCGGCCGCGCCAGCCGCCACTACTGGGCCGACCTCTGGCGCTACCGCGAGCTGCTCGGCTTCCTCGCCTGGCGCGACATCAAGGTCCGCTACAAGCAGACCGTGCTCGGCGTCCTCTGGGCCCTGATCCAGCCGGCGATCACGCTCGTGGTGTTCACCTTCATCTTCGGCAAGCTCGCTGGCATGCCGGCGGGCAACGTGCCCTATCCGCTGCTCGTGCTCTGCGGCTTGCTGCCGTGGCAGCTGTTCTCCGCCGCGTTCTCCAACGCCAGCGGCAGCCTCGTGGCCAACACCCACCTCATCTCCAAGGTCTATTTTCCCCGCCTGATCGTCCCGCTCTCCTCCATCGCCGTCGCCCTCATCGACTTCCTCGTCGTCTTTGTCCTGCTCGGCGGCATGTGCGCCTGGTGGCAGTTTGTGCCCGACTGGCGCGTGCTCTTCCTGCCCCTGTTCATCCTCCTGACCCTCGTGATTGCGCTCGGCACCGGCCTGTGGCTGACGGCCCTGACGGTGCAATACCGGGACTTCCGCTTTGTCGTGCCCTTCCTGCTGCAGGTCGGCCTCTTCCTTTCGCCCGTCGGCTTCAGCACCACCAACCTGCCCAGCTGGCGCGCGCTCTACTCCTTCAACCCGATGGTCGGCGCGATCGACGGCTTCCGCTGGTGCCTGCTGCGGGGCGAGCCCGCCCTCGACCCCGTCAACCTCGGCGTGTCCCTCGCCATGGCCGGCCTGCTGCTCTTCTCCGGCCTCTGGTATTTCCGCCGCACCGAGCGCACCTTCGCGGACATCATCTGACTGCGAGGACAACGGACAACTGACCACCGACTGCTGGCCTAAAATTCTTGAACGGGCCAAAACTCAAAATCAAACCCATGAGAGACTATACAAAAATCAATGCCTGGCGGTTCGCAGATGACCTCACTGTTTCCGTTTATGAAGCGACCAGAGGATTTCCGCGCGAGGAACTCTACGGAATCATCAGCCAGTTACGGCGCGCCGCCGCTTCGGTTGCCGCCAACATCGCCGAAGGTTCCGCGCGTGGCTCGAAGAAAGATTATCTTCACTTCCTTCATATCGCCCGAGGCTCGCTCACCGAAACGCAATACTTCATCCACCTTTCCAAACGACTTGGCTATGTGGAGGAATCTCTCCTCGGTAAACTTCAGCAACAAACGGAATCTGCGTTCGCCTGTCTGCACGGTCTTATCCGTGCAGTCGAAAAGGAGTCAGTTGTCAGTAGTCAGTAGTCCTTTTCCCATGTCCGCCCCCGTCATCAGCGTCAGCGGCCTCGGCAAGCGCTACTTCCTCTCGCACCAGCGGCGCGCGGACACGCTGCGCGACACACTGGCCCACAAATTCCGCCGCCTGCTCGGCCAGACCGCGCCGGGCGGAGGCGACACGGAGGAGTTCTGGGCCCTACGCGACGTCTCGTTCGATGTCCATCAGGGCGACGTTGTCGGCATCATCGGCCGCAACGGCGCCGGCAAGTCCACCCTGCTGAAGATCCTCTCGCGGATCACCGAGCCCACCACCGGCACGGTGCGCCTGCGCGGCCGCATCGCCAGCCTGCTCGAGGTCGGCACCGGCTTCCACCCCGAGCTCTCGGGCCGGGAGAACATCTACCTCAACGGCGCCATCCTCGGCATGTCCCGCGCCGAGATCGCGCGGAAGTTCGACGAGATCGTGGCCTTCGCCGAGGTCGAGCGCTTCCTCGACACCCAGGTGAAACACTACTCCAGCGGCATGTATGTGCGGCTGGCCTTCGCCGTCGCCGCCCACCTCGAGCCGGAGATTCTCATCGTGGACGAGGTCCTCGCCGTCGGCGACGCCGCCTTCCAGAAAAAATGCCTCGGCAAGATGCAGGCGGTGTCCCGCACCGAGGGCCGCACCGTGCTGTTCGTCAGCCACAACCTGCCCTCCATCCGCGAGCTCTGCCGCAGCGCCGTGCTGCTCGCCGGCGGCCGGGTGCAGGCCGCCGGCCCGTGCCCGCGCGTGCTGGAAATATACCAGCACGGCCTGGCCCACAGCGTCGCCACCTCGGTTCCGCCGCCTCCGGCCGAGCTGCGCGACCGCGCCTATGCCACCGGCCTCCTGGTCGAGAACCTGGCCGGGCACGCCTGCTCCGACTTTCCCGTGGGCACCCCTTGGCGCGCCCGCGTGCGCTTCCACGTGAGCCGGGCCCAGCGACGTTTCGGCGTGGCCCTGGGCCTCAGGTCGGCCGACGGCACGGCCGTGCAGACGGCGTGGCACCCCCCGGCGGACCTGGCACCAGGCGACTACGAGGTTGTCTTCACGCAGGATCACGTGGTGTTGGAAGCGGGCACCTACACCGTGATCATCGGACTGAGCGAGGATGACCGCAACCTGCAGCAGTTCGACGCCGCCCGCATCGACTGCTCCGGCGAAAACGCCGTCGGCTACTACCCGGGCACCGCCGGCCTCGGCCTCGTGCTGAACTCCATGGCTACCACCCTCCAACGCCTCTGACCGCCCTCCGTTGCCCGCTCCCCTCCAGCCTGCCGACCTCACCGCCTACCTCGCCGCGCCGAGCGACGCCGAGCGCGAGTTCGGACGCCTGTTCCGCGCGGATGAGCCGCTCGTGATCTGCGACATCGGCGCCTGCGAAGGCGAGGACTCCGTGCGCTACGCCCGGGCCTACCCGCACGCCCGGGTGTTCGCCTTCGAGCCGCTGCCGGCCAACCAGGAACTGGTCCGCGCCAACTTCGCCCGCCACGGCGCCACCAACGCCGAGCTCGTGCCGCTCGCCCTGTCCGACCGCGCGGGCGAGGCGACCTTCCACGTCTCTTCCGGACGTCCGCCCGATCTTTTTGCCGGCGAGAACTGGAACTACGGCAACAAGTCCAGCTCGCTGCTCGCTCCCGCCGCGACCGGCCCGATGCACGGCTGGATCGAGTTCAAGGAGGCGATCACCGTCCGCACCGGCACGCTGGATGACTTCTGCGCGCAACGCGGCCTGGCGCGCATCGATTTC
The DNA here is from genome assembly GCA_039807025.1 of Lacunisphaera sp. Classification (GTDB taxonomy): domain Bacteria; phylum Verrucomicrobiota; class Verrucomicrobiia; order Opitutales; family Opitutaceae; genus Lacunisphaera. Next base: position 1,538 of record JBDHQK010000038.1, on the reverse strand, counting down.
ATCCAGATGGACGTGCAGGGCGCTGAGCAGCTCGTGCTCGCCGGCGCCACCTCCATGCTGCCGCGCATCACGGCGATCTGGCTCGAGGTCTCCGCCCGCGAGAACTACCGCGGTCAGGCCCTCGGCCCCGCCATCACGCGCTTCATGCGGGCCCGCGGCTTCGTGCTCGCCCACGCCATTTACCTCGGCGATGCCACCGGGGAGGGCGACCACCTCTACCTCAACGTGCGCCGCCCGCGCACCTGGTCCTACCTCGCCACCCGTCGGCTCCGCCGCCTGGCCGACCGGCTCAAGCGCGCGCTCCTTTCCTAACTCCGCTCCCATGATCATCACGTCCCTCACCGGCGGACTCGGCAACCAGATGTTCCAATACGCGGCGGGCCTCGCGCTGGCCGAGCACCGCCGCACCGTCCTCAAGCTCGACGTCTCGTGGTTTCGCGCCGACCCCCAGTATGAGACGCACAACCGCTACGCCCTCTCCTGCCTCAACATCACCGAGCAGTTCGCCACCCAGGAGGAGATTGACCGGGTGCGCGGCGTGAGGCTCACGACCACCGAGCGCTGGGCCGCGACGCTGGCCGGAGCGCTCCGCCTGAACCGCTACGCGCAGCGCCACGCCACTCCGGCCAACTGGCACCAGCCGCCCACCTTCGCCTTCTACCCCCAGTTCCTCGAGCAGCCCGACAACACCTACCTCAACGGCATGTTCCAGTCGGAGAAATTCTTCGCCCCGGCGGCCGACCTGCTGCGGCTGCACTTCTCGTTCCGTTATCCGCCCTCGCCCGAGGTCGAGGCCGTCGCCGCGCGCATCCGCTCCGGCCCGTCGGCCGCCGTGCACTTCCGCCGCGGCGACTACCAGCGCAACGCCACCTTCGCGCGGGAGATTGGCGCGCTGGACCTCGCCTACTACCACCGGGCCGTCCGGCTCCTGCGCGAACGCAGCCCGCAGGCGACGCTCTACATCTTCTCCGACGACATCGAGGCCGTGGCCCGCGAGTTCACGCCCGACGGCCCGCACGAGTTCGTCCGCTGCGTGAAGTCCTGGCACGCCTACGACAAGATCCGCCTGATGTCCCTCTGCGAGCACCTCGCCATCGCGAACAGCACCTTCTCGTGGTGGGCGGCCTGGCTCAATCCCTCGCCCGCCAAGCTGGTCATCGCCCCGGATCCGTGGTTCGACCAGAGTCGGCACGACGCCTCCGACGTCGTGCCCGCCGGCTGGGTCCGGCTGCCGCGCAAGGGCTGAAGAATCGTCCCATGTTTCCCCGGTCACCTTGGCATCCGGGTGCCTTGCCCGCCGCGCCAACCCTGAAATCCTGATGCTCCGCGCCTCCATCCGGCGTTTAGCCCGCCTCGCAGGCCTCACGATCGTCAGCCGCCGCCACGTGGCCGTGCCCTACCTCGAGCATCCGCCACGCAGCGCCTTCGACCAGGTGCTGCTGCGCTGCCACCCCGTGCTCCAAGGTCTGAATTTCATCCAGGTCGGTGCCAACGACGGCGCGCGCGCCGATCCGATCGCGCGCTACCTCGGACCATGC
>JBDHQK010000207.1:0-3242 GCA_039807025.1 Lacunisphaera sp. | reverse complement strand
AGGCCGTCGAGACCGGCGGCAAGTCCATCGTGGCGCTGCGCATGTATTTCAAGGAGGCCCTCGTGAAGGTCGAGATCGCCACGGCCACCGGCAAAAAGCAGTTCGACAAGCGCGCCGACGTGAAAAAGCGTGAGCAGAACCTCGAGGCCCGCAAGGCTCTCAAACACCGCCCATGAGCAAGAAACTTCCCAGACGTGTCACCGTTCGCGTGCCCGGCAGCACTTCAAACTGCGGCTCCGGTTTCGACAGTCTCGGGCTGGCACTGTCCGTTTACAACGACATCACGCTGGTGCGCGGCGACTGGAGCGGCGCGCGGCCGCTGGCCGACCGCGACACGGCCGGCCTCGGCATGGCGGACGAGGCGGCGGCGTTGTTCTTCGTGCGCGCCGGGGTGGAGGAGTTCGGCTACGAGCTCAGCATCACCGGCGGGGTGCCGATGTCGCGCGGCCTCGGCTCGAGCGTGACGCTGCGCGCCGGTGTGGTCGCGGCGCTCAACGAGATGTCCGGCGCGCAGCTCACCAAGGATGACCTCTGCAGCCTGGTGACCCAGCTGGAGGGCCATCCCGACAACGCGACGCCGGCTGTCATCGGCGGCTTCTGCGTGGCGCGCTGCGACCCGCACACCGGCGAGTTGCTCGGCGTGCTGCGCAAGCCCATCGGGAAGAATCTGTGCTTTGTCGTCGCGTCACCCGATCAGGAACTCGAGACCAAGAAGGCTCGCGGCATCCTGCCGAAGGAACTGCCGTATTTCGACGCGATAAAGAGCGTGAACAGCGCCACCTACGTGGTGGCCGCGATTCTCTCCGGCGAATACGACCGGCTCCGCGATGCCGTGCGCGATTTCCTGCACGAACCTTACCGGCTGCCGTTGATCCCCGGCGCGAAGAACGCCATCGAGGCCGGGGTGGCCGCAGGCGCGTTGACGGGCTGGCTGAGCGGCAGCGGCTCGAGCGTGCTCTGCGTGGCGCGACCGGCCAAGGCGGCGAAGGTCGCCCGGGCGATGGTGGCGGCGTTTGCGGCGCACAAGCTGCCGGCGACGCCGCACCTGCTTTTTGCCGACAACAACGGCCTGCGCGTGGTGAAGCGCGGGGCCTGATCAGCCGTTCGGGAGCGGCGAGCCCGAGCGGATGACCTTGGGGGGATTTGCATCCGGCCAGTATTTGACGAGTTCGGCGGCGAGATCAGTCCACTTGAAGGGTTTCCGGACGATGGCCTTGAGCGATGGGACGGCCGCCAGCTCACGGTCGGTGAAGGACATGTTGTAGGCCGTGATCATCAGCACCGGGATGGCCGGGTTGATCTTTTGCACCTCCGCGATGAACTGGAGCCCGTTGATGTCGGGCATCTGGTAGTCCGTGATGATGAGGCCGACGTTCAGCTTGGGCAGGGCGCGGAGCGCATCGGCCGGCTTGGTGAAGCCATGCACGGGGCGGTCGAGGTGCTCGCCGAGCAGCTGTTGGAGCAAATCGATGTAGGAGAACTCGTCGTCCACCAGCACAACGATTTTTTCTTCGGGATTTGGGGTGGTCATGGGGCGGGGCAGGCGGGGCAGGCGAGGCAGGCGAGGCGGAAGATTTTCTAGAAGAAAACGGCTTGCCGTAAAGCGGATAAAGGCGTGCAACCATCGCAAATGCTTCACGTGGTGCTGTTTCAGCCGCAAATCCCGCAGAACACCGGCAATATCGGCCGCATGTGTGCCGTCACGCGCTCAAGGCTGCATCTGATCCATCCGCTGGGTTTCGAGGTGACCGACAAGAACCTCAAACGGGCGGGCATGGACTACTGGCACTCGCTGGATGTGCACCACCACGCGGACTGGGCGGCATTCAAGGCCAGCGCCGCCGCGCCGCGCCGACTGTGGCTGTTCACGACGCACGCGACGCGCACTTTCTGGGACGTGGCCTACGCGGACGGCGACGGACTGATCTTCGGCAACGAGGAAGCGGGTGCGCCTGAGTGGCTGCATGCGGAGCTCGGCGCATCACAGCGCATCAAGATCCCGCATGCGAATGGAGCGCTACGCTCGCTCAACCTCTCGACGGCGGCGGGCATCGCGACCTACGAGGGGCTCCGGCAGGTGGGGCTGGGAGGGTGAACGCTTTGTAGCGCCGTGGCGGCGCGGTCGCGCGAACGCCACCTTGGCAGTTCATCGCGCGGCTCGCTGCTGCGCGACTTTCCACAAATCGGCTTCGCCGGGCATGCCGTGGGCGGTGAGTTTTTCGGCGATCAAGGCGAGGCTCGGCTCGGCGACCGCGTGTTTGGGGTCGGCGGGAAATTCCGGACGCACGGCGCGGCAGAGCGCCCAGCAGGCCCAGGCGCGCCAGCGGCGCTGTTCGCGGCGGGGCTCTTCATCCGGTCGGCGAGATGCTGGAAGTGCACGCGTGGATTGCCGATGAAGACATTCGGGGGCGCGTGCCGCAAAAGCCACGCCATGGCCTCATAAGGCAGTGGCCATTGGCGCAACTCCGCCTCGTGGCCGCGCACGTCGGAGAGCAGTGCCCGGTCGAGCTTCAGGATGGCGCGGGCGGCGAGGCCGCGTTGCCAGAGGTATTGGGCGTAGGTGAGGGCGGTCAGGTAAAACTCCGCGTCGCGCTCGTTCCCGTGGGCCGTGAGGACGCTGGCGTCCATGCACGGCGGGGCCGGCGGCAGGTGAGGGCAGGGCGGCAGTTGCCGGCTCATGGAGCCGCCGGGGCCGGGTTGCGGAGAAACGCGCCCAAGCCCAGCTGAAAGGTGGTCGAATAGAGGCAGACTACGTCGGACAACCTCATGAGGTTCACAGCTAGAAGCGCAACCGGGATGCGACGCCATGCCAAAGTTAGGGCGGGGCCGGGTGCAGGATTGACTTGGCGGCCAGCCCGTCCCTCGCGCATAACCGTGGCCTGCAAACTCAGGATCCAGCTTCCATCAACGAGGTGCGTGGCGCCAAATGGGTGCTGCTCTGGCTGCTGGCGGCGCTGCTCCGCCTCTGGACGCGAACCCTGCGCTTCGAGGCGGATGCCGCTACCGTCGAGCGGCTGAGCAAGAGTGACGAGCCGATTGCCTTCGTGCTTTGGCACAATCGCCTGTTCCTTTCCCCGGAGATATTCCGGCGCTACCGCCAGCGACGCCCGCTCTACGGCCTGGTCAGCGCGAGCAAGGACGGGGCGTGGCTGGCGGCGTTTTACCGGATGATCGGGCTGATACCCGTGCGGGGTTCGAGCAGCAACTTCGGGCGCGAGGCGGGGCGCGCGCTGATTGAGCTG
>JBDHQK010000206.1:0-3277 GCA_039807025.1 Lacunisphaera sp. | reverse complement strand
TTTCCGTGGGTATTCATGGCGTTAACTGACTGTCAGGAGTCGGATTTCCAAGGGAGAGGACTTGAAGGAATGGAGATGGGGAGAACCAAGGCAGCTCACATTGCCCCGCCAATAAGGACCGCCTTTCTGGTTGGAGAATCTGCCGGGTGCGCGTGATCTACGAGGAGGTGCTGACCGGGTCGGCGGGCTCCGGGGGTTGGAAGTGCGCCACCACCTTGGTCCACACCATGTCGCCCAGGCAGTTGATAGTGGTATTGCTCATGTCGAAGAACCGATAGACGCCGCCCACGATCGCCGCGACCTCGATCGGAAGATGAAAGGACTTCACGAAGATCATCGCGATCACCAGCCCGCCACCGGGCCCCCCGCCGATGCTTTCGGAAAGGATCAGGCCAACAAACAGGATGGAAATAATGGTGCCGAGGTCGAAATGGACGCCGGCGGCCTGAGCGGTGAACAGGAGAATAGATATCAGGGTGATCGAGGTGCCGCCCTTGTTGAACTGGGAGCCGAGCGGCAGGGTGATAGCGTAGATGCGACGGGGCAGACCGAGCTTCTTCTCCGCGATGTCCATCATCACGGTCAGGCTGGCGAGGCTGCTGCAAGTCGCGAGGGTGGTGGCGTAAAGCGCGGCCGTGCTCCGGAGAAAATCCAGCGGCCCCATGCCGGTGAATAACCGGAGCGCGGCCAGAAGGAAGACCGCCATGATCAGTTGGGCGATCCAGATGCCGCCGATGAAGAGAGACAGGGAGCCCAGGATCTTCGTCCCGTATTGTCCGGCCGTGACGGCCGAAAGCGCGGCCACCCCGAGCGGGGCGGTCCACATCACCAGCGTGGTAAGTTGGCGCAAGGCGTCGGCGACCAACGCATAGGCGCGGGCCAGCGCCTCGCGCTTGTCGGTGGGGAGCATGACGGTGGCGATGCCGAGCAACGTGGCGAACACCACGATCTGGGCCACATTGCCGGCGGTAAGCGCCTGAAAGAGATTCCTCGGCACGAGTTCCAGCAGGGTGCTGCCGATAGTGGGAACGTTGCCGATTTCCTGCGAGACGGCGGTGCGGAGCAGCATGCCTTGGCCCGGTTGTAGCCAACTGGAGGTCACCAGGCCAAGGACCAGCGCCACGATCGTGGACAAGAGATAGCAGAGCATGACGCGGATCCCGACGCGACCGAGCAACTGGATGTTGCCGGCGGAGGTAAGGCCCGCCAGCAGATTAAAAAATACGAGCGGGATGGCGCTCATGACCAGGGCGCGGATGAAAATCTCGCCCACGGGCGCGACCACCGCGATGGGCGGCCCGACCCACAAGCCGATGCCGCCGCCCACCACCATCGCACTCATCGTTTTCGCGCCAAAGGACCAGCCTTGCCAGCGGGCGAGCAGGCGGCGCAGGAAGGTTGTTTCGGTCTGGGGGCTCAAGCGAGGGAGGCGGCCGACGGCGCGGCGAGCGAGTTTCCTGCGATGTAGGTGGGTTCGAGGAGGACGTTGGTCCGGGTGGATCGGCCGACCGCGAGGGCTTCGGCCATCGCGAAGAGCCGACGGGCGTAGGCGGCCGGCCGGTAATCGTAGTGGCTGGGGCTCGGCAGCAAGTAACCGAGGAACGGGTCGCCGTAAGTGGTCAGGAGCGAGATATCTGCGGGGATGCGCAGGCCCAGGGAGCCCAGCACGCTGACCACCGTGAGGTAATAGTAGGGGTTGGGGACGAGGAGCGCACTGGGTCGCTGGCTGGAGCGCAGCACGCGGCCCAGCAGGCGGCCGACGTTCTCGGCGTTGGGCTCATGCCGGAACACCTCGGGCTCGAGTCCCCGCTGACGGCTGACCTCCAGAAACCCCCGGGTGCAATTCTCCCAGGCGGCGGTCTGTTGCTTCTCCGCGAGCACGGCGATTCTCCGGTGACCCTTGGCGAGCAGGAGGCCGGCGGCGTGAATGCCGAGCGCGTGGTTGTCGAGGGCGACAAACGGGAGCGAGACGCCCTCGTCGCACCTGCCGGCAACGACACACCGGACGCCCAGCGCTTGGAACCGGCTCTGCAGGCCGGCCGGGGAAAGGTTCAGGATCCAACAGCGGTGCTGATGCTGCTCGAGGAGGCGGCCGTAGAGCCGGGCCTGCTTGGAGGCGCTTTCGCTGTGCACCTTATGCACGATCAGCTCGTAGCCGGCAGTCGTGCAGTGTGATCGCAGGTGGTCGATCCAGAGCAGCTGGTAGGGTTTCAACTGATCCAGTCCGGTCGGCTGGAGCAGGCCGAGCGTCCGGCTCGAGGGCGCGGCGACGACACGATCCTTGCGCGCCACGACGGAGCCGTAGCCGTTCACCGTCTTGATCAGGCCCTCGATCCGAAGCTGAGCGAGGGCCTGGCGGAGCGTGGAGCGGCTGACCTGCAACTCCGTGCTGAGCTGGAATTCCCCTGGCAGCACGTGCGGCCAGCGGCCGCGGGCGATTTCAGCGGCGAGGGCGGCGGCTGCGGATTGCCCGAGGGATTCGCGAGTCAGTCGCATCGGCGCGGCCGGCGGGTGATCACACCTTGACCTGGCAGTTTTCCATGACGACCCGCCCGTCGATCTCGAGGCGGGCGCGAAGCATGATGAGGTCGTAGTGGGTGGGGGCGACAATCTCGCCACCCAGCGTGAAACTGGTGCCGATGCCAATGTGGATGGAGCCCATGACGCCCTCGTCTTCGAGCATAAACCCGGATAAGGTCGCATGCGGATTAAGTCCAACCCCGAGTTCGGCCACATTGAAACACTCGCGGTTTCCATGCGCACGCAAGGCGGCTTCGACGCGCTTCGCCTGGGCCCCGCCTTCCATTTTCACGATATAACCGCGCTCGATTGTGCACACGACCGGCTCGGTCAGCACGCCGATGCCGATGTAGGGGATGCTGCCGTCGGCGACGAGGATACCTTCGGTGGCACCGTGAACCGGCACGACGTTGGTCTCGATGGTGGGCACCGGCGCCAGTTCGCCCGGGCCGGGCACGCCGGTGAGGATGTTGACCGGTCGGTTGGCGATGGGGATGCGCAGATCGGTGCCCTTGTCAGAAGTGAGATGAACCATCTTGCCGGCCTGGAAAGCCGCGCCGATGGCGCGTCCGACCGGGGCCTGCGCATTGAAATCCGTTTCCAGCAGCGCGGGGCAGGTCAGCACGCGTTCATTGTGCGCCGTCATGAGGATGGCCCGCGCGCCGCGGGCCAGCGCGGAGCGCATGGCGCGTGTGTGGGTGATCGAGACGCTCACCGGGGAAAAGATGACGTTGGCCTCCTGCATGGCCGCCACGGC
>JBDHQK010000205.1:0-3281 GCA_039807025.1 Lacunisphaera sp. | reverse complement strand
CGCTTGTATTCCGCAACCCCCGCCAACGACACAATGTTCAACCAACTGCTGGGACTTTTCTCCAACGACATCGGCATCGACTTGGGCACGGCCAACACCCTCGTCTATGTGAAAGACAAGGGCATCGTCCTCCGTGAGCCGTCCGTCGTCGCGGTTCACACCGCCTCCCGCAAGGTGCTCGCCGTGGGCGACGAGGCCAAGAAGATGCTCGGCCGCACCCCGGGCAACATCACCGCCATCCGCCCGATGAAGGACGGCGTCATCGCCGACTTCGACATCACCGAGGCGATGCTCCGCTACTTCATCAAGAAGGTGCACAACAACTCCAAGGTCGTGTCGCCCCGCGTCGTCGTCGCCATCCCCTCCGGCATCACCGAGGTCGAGAAGCGCGCCGTCAAGGAGTCCGCCACGCACGCCGGAGCCCGCGAGGTCATCACCATCCTCGAGCCCATGGCCGCCGCGCTCGGCGTCGGCCTCCCGGTGGACGAGCCCGCCGCCAACATGATTGTGGACATCGGCGGCGGCACCACGGAGATCGCCATCATCTCGCTCTCCGGCATCGTGTTTTCCAAGTCCATCCGCGTCGCCGGCGACGAGTTCGACCTCGCCATCATCAACTACATGAAGCGGGCCTATAACCTGCTCATCGGCGAGCGCACGTCAGAAGAGATCAAGGTCACCATCGGCTCCGCCTACCCGCTCGAGACCGAGCTCGCCATGGAGGTCAAAGGCCGCGACTCCGTCGCGGGCCTGCCCAAGACCATCCACATCACCTCCCAAGAAATCCGCGAGGCCATGGCCGACACCGTCGGCGCCATCGTGGAGGCCGTCCGCGCCGCCCTCGAGCGCTGCCCGCCCGAACTTTCCGCTGACCTCGTGGACCGCGGCTTCGTGATGGCCGGCGGCGGCTCGCTCATCCGCGGCATCGACAAGTTGCTCTCCGAAAAGACCGGCCTGCCGGTCACCGTGTCCGACGACCCGCTCTCCGCCGTGGCCAACGGCACCGGCGTGTTCCTGACCAACATCGACGAGCTCCACCGCATCGCCGCGGACTTTTAAGGTGGAACCCGACCTCCGGGCGGGTTTTTTGGACGCACGCCAAACCACGTAATCCGCCGTGCTCCCGAAACGCTTCGACCAGGCCCGTCCCTTTGCCACGCTGGGCGCCATTCTGTTGGTCTGGCTGCTGCTGCCACTGGTGCTGAAGACCTTCAGCCGCGCCACCTTCTTCGCCATCCAGGCCCCGCTCATCGTCGCCGATTCCTACGTCCAGGACCTGCAAACTTTCTGGTCGAACCGGCTGCACTCGAAGGACGAGCTGCTCAAGGCAGGCAAGGATCTCGCCGGCCTCATCGCCCAATACGAGTTCAGCGTGCAGCAGAACAAGGCGCTCGACGCCGAGATCAGCCGCCTGGAAAACCTCCTCAAGCTGCCCTCGATGCCCGCCTTCCGCTACGAGCCCGCGCGGGTGGCCCGGCGCGATTTCTCCGGTTGGTGGCAGCGCCTGATCATCCGCAAGGGCGAGAACTATGGCATCCCCGTCGGCGCGCCGGTGGTGTTTGCCGGCGGCGTCGTGGGCCGCGTGGTTGAGGTGCATCGTTACACCGCCGTGGTGGACCTCATCACCAGCCCGACCTTCCGCGTGGCCGCCACGGTGAGCGGCGACAACAAACCCATCAGCTACCAAGGCGGCCTGAATGATGCCTTCAGCGCCCCGCGCGGCACGGTGGAGTTCGTTCCTTTGGACATTTCGGCCAGCAAGGCCACCCCCCGGCGCCTCGTGACTTCCGGCCTCGGCGGCATCTTTCCTGCGGGGCTGGCCATCGGCGACATCACCCTGCTCGAGCCCAGCACCGACGGCCTGTTCAAGACCGGCGAGGTCGCGCTGGATCCCCGCCTCGGCTCGCTCACGGAAGTCACCGTGCTCGTGCCGCTCAACCCGGAGCAACTGTGAGCACGGCTCCCCTGCCTGCTTCGTCCCGCCATGCGTAAACACGATCCGCGCTGGCTCATCGTCACGGCGGCCAACCTGCTGCTCTGGTGGCTGGTCGGGCTGGCCAATCATTACGTCGCGGATGCGGGCGTGCATTTCTACGTCGGCGGGCTCTTTGTGGTTTACTCCGCGCTCCGGCTCGACCGGAAGCACGGCCTCATCGCCATCATGCTGACCGGGCTGCTGATTGACGCCGTGGAACCCGTGCCCTACGGCACCAGCCTGCTGCTGCTCGGCCTGGTCCACGCCACCCTGCTTTACGGGCGGCAACGTTTCCCGCGCGAGGGGGCGGTCTTCGGCATCGTTGTGGCGCTCCTCGCCAATCTGTTCCTCGTCATCGCCCTCTCCTTCCTCCTGGTGGGGGCCAATCCCCGGCCGGGCTCGGCTTGGTTGCGCGTGTTCTCCGACCTCCTCGCCTCCCAACTGCTCCTGTTGGTCATCACCCCCTGGTTCCTGGCCCTGCAAGACCGCGCCATGGAACTCGCCGCCATCCACCCCGAGACAGGTCGGCGCTTGTCCCTTTGATCCTGATGAACCGCGAGGTGTTGTCGCCGTGAGCCGCACGATTGAAACCCACCGCGCTCGCAACCCGCGGCTGTTCCTCTTCCACGGAGTTGTCGTCGCCCTGCTCGTCGTGCTGGTCAGCGGCATGGCCCACCGCCAGCTCTTCAAGACCGGCCTCTACAGCGCGCGCGAACGCCTGCAGAACCAGCGCCGCGTCATCGTGCCCGGTCCGCGCGGCCGGATCCTCGACCGCGACGGCAACGTGCTGGTGGACAACCGCGCCCGCTTCTCGATCGTGCTCAACCTCGCCGAGCTGCGCAGCGAGTTCAACGCCGAACAGCGCAACGTCGCCCGCAACTACAGCAAGCTCGCCGCAGCCGAACGGCCGAACTTCGAGCAGCGGCAACGCATCGCCCGTGCCGCCGTGGCCCAGCGCTACCTCGACAAGATCAACTTCCTCCTCGATCGCCACGAGACGGTCCGCACCGCCGACCTCAACCGCCACGTCAACCAGACGCTCCTCCTTCCCTATGTGCTGCTCGACGACCTCGCCCCGGAGGAATACGCCCGGCTGCTCGAGCGCCTCCCGGTCAGCTCACCCTTGCAGGTTTATGCCTCCAGCAGCCGCTATTATCCCTATCACAACGCCGCCGCCCAGGCGCTGGGCTACACCAGCGTGGACAACGATCCCGAGGTGGAGGATTTTCCCGGCGAGGACCTGCTGACCTTCAAGATGAAGGGCGCCACCGGCCGCACCGGCCTGGAAAAAATCTTCGACAACGAG
>JBDHQK010000204.1:0-3319 GCA_039807025.1 Lacunisphaera sp. | reverse complement strand
TCGGTGTGCCGAAGGACGTTCCCTGCTCGAGCGCCGCGGCGATGGCGGCCTTGATGCGCGGATGATTGTGGCCGTGGATGGCCGGGCCCCAGGTGCAGACGAAGTCGATCAGCTCGCGGCCGTCGGCCGTGGTGAGCGTGGCACCCTGGGCGGATTTCGTGAAAAACGGCGCGCCGCCGACGGAGCGGAACGCCCGGACGGGCGAGTTCACGCCGCCGGGGATGAGCTGCTGGGCGCGGGCGAAGAGTTGGTCAGAGGAAGTCATATCACTATCGGTTTAAATACGCTCGATGGCGATTGATGAACTTTGTCGTTCCAAGAATCGCTAAGAATAACGAACACCCAAAAAACAATAACACCACGATGGAGAAAACGATGGGCCGATCGCGAAATGTGAACTCTACGTCGCGGTCGATTACGAGAAGAAGTTCCAGAAGCCCTCGGCGAATTCCCAGCCCTCGGCCAAATGTTCCAGTTAGAATTGCAGAAACAGTGACCCATATGCCTCCGAGGGCGAACAGCCAGTAAAGGACGAGCGTGAGCGGCGCATACCAGAAGCTTCGCAAATATTGAGGATGGTTGTCTGCTTTCACATCAGCTCACGTATTTTTGCACGATCGGGATGCGGCGACCGACGCCGAAGGCTAGCGGCGTGATCTTCAGGCCGGGAGCGGCCTGCTTGCGCTTGTATTCGTTGAGATCGACCTTGCGGACGATGTCGTTGACCACGGCCTGCTCGAAGCCACGGGCGACGAGGTCGGCGCGAGACAGGCCTTCCTCGACGTAGCCCTTAAGGATGGCGTCGAGCGTCTCGTAGGGGGGCAGGCTGTCCTGGTCGGTCTGGTCGGGGCGGAGCTCGGCGCTTGGCGCCTTGTCGATCGAGCTGCGCGGGATGATCTCCTTGTTCCGGTTGATCCACCGCGAGAGGGCGTAGACTTGCATCTTGAAAACGTCGGAGATGACCGCAAGGCCGCCGCACATGTCGCCGTAGAGCGTGCAGTAACCGACAGCCAGTTCGCTCTTGTTGCCGGTGGTGAGGAGCAGCGCGCCGAACTTGTTGGAGATGGCCATGAGCAGCAGGCCGCGGGCGCGGGCCTGGACGTTTTCCTCGGCGATGTCGCGCGGGCGGCCGGTGAAGAGCGGGGCGAGCGTCCGCTCGGCGGCGCCGACCGTGTCGGCGATGGAGAGGGTGTGGTATTCGATGCCAAGGTTGGCCGCGAGGATGCGGGCGTCGTCCTTCGAGTGCTGGCTGGAAATGACGGACGGCAAGGAGACGCCAATGACGTTTTTCGGACCCAGTGCCTCGGCGGCGATGACGGCGGTGAGCGCGGAGTCGATGCCGCCGGAGAGGCCGAGCAGGGCCTTCTTGAAGCCGGATTTGTGGACATAGTCGCGCAGGCCGAGCACAAGGGCGTCGTAAATGTCGGCGAGGTCGGGTTGGTCGAAGGTAGCGTGGATTTTCGATTTTTGATTCTCGATTTTCGATTCCTCCAGATCGATGACGCCCAGCTCCTCACGGAAGGCGGCGAGGCCGGCGATGACGTCACCCTGGGCATCGCAGACCACGCTGCGGCCATCGAAGATAAGCTCATCGTTGCCGCCGATGGCATTGACGTAGGCGACGGGGCAGCCGAGCTGGCGGGCGGTGTCGGCCACAAGTTGGTGGCGCACGCCGCCCTTGCCGTGGTGCCACGGACTAGCGGAGAGGTTGACCATGAGATCGCGACGCTGCTGTGCGAGCTGGCGAACCGGTGACACGCCGTTGTAGAGACGTCGCGTGGAGATCATCTCGTGCGTCCAGATGTCCTCGCAGATGGTGATGCCGACGCGCTTGCCTCCAACTTCGACCGTGATGGGCGCGGTGGCCGGCTCGAAATAACGGTCCTCGTCGAACACGTCGTAGGTTGGGAGAAGGCACTTGCGGGCGGAGATGATGAGTTTGCCGTTGTGGCAGAAGGCGGCGGAATTGAAGGCTGCGCGGCCTTGGCCGGTGGCATTGGCCTCGGTGTAGCCGATGAGCGCCGGCACGGCGCCGATCCGGGCAGCGAGGTCGCGGGTGGCCTTTTCGACGTCGGCCACGAAGCGTTTCTTGAAGAGCAGGTCGCGCGGCGGATAGCCCGAGACCACGAGCTCGGGGTAGATCACCAGTTCAGCGCCTTGGGCGACGAGGGCCTGATAGGCGTCGAGGATCCGGCGGGAGTTGCCGGCGAGGTCGCCGACGATGGTGTTGATCTGGGCCAGGCCGATGCGCATGGGAAAACTGGATTAGATAACTTGCGGGCAAGCCGCCGGACTGCAACCAATTAGCCAGTATGCCTTACGACCAAAAACAGCCCCGACTAATATTGGCCTCCGCCTCGCCCCGCCGGAAGGAGCTGCTCGCGTCGCTCGGCGTGAGCTTCGACATCATTCCGGCGGATGTGGTCGAACACGAGGCGCCCGACGCCGACCCGCGCGAGATGGTGAAGCACAATGCCGCGCTCAAGGCCGATTGGGTGTCTGCGCGGCATCCCGACGCCACGGTCATCGGCGCGGACACGACGGTGTTCATCGACCGCACGGTGCTGAACAAGCCCCGCGACGCCGCCGAGGCCCGGGCGATGCTGCGGATGTTGAGCGGGCGGACGCATACGGTGTTCACCGGACTGGCCATCCGACGGCAGCGCGACGGCCTCAAGCTCGACCAGGGCGTGGCCAGCGAGGTGACCATGAAGGCCTACGACGAAGCCACCATCGAGCTTTACCTGAGCAGGGTGCACACCCTCGACAAGGCCGGCGGCTACGCCATCCAGGACGCGGGTGAGCTCATCGTGGCCGGATTCACCGGTTCGCTGACAAATATTGTGGGCCTGCCGGTCGAAGAAATGAAACAACTTTTGACTAGGGCGGGTCTGACGCGTTGATATCCGCCCTGTGACGACCCGGTCCGCCCAGTTAAATCAGGTTCCGCCACCGCCCGAAAGGGAGGCGCCGGACCGCTCCATCGCCATCGGCTTGGCCTGCACGGTGCTGTTCCACCTGCTGTTGGTGTGGCTGTCGCCGCAGTTCGCCTTCGACAAGTTCTCCGGCGTCCACAGCGGGATTTCGGTGACGAGCGCCAACAAGGGCAAGTCCTTCGACTTCGAGTTGGCCCAGTCGCCAGTAAGGGAGAAGGAGCGGGACCCCTTCCGCTTTGTCGAGACCAACTCCGCCGCGCCCGAAAACACCCCCGACGAGACGACCAATTTCAGTAATCGCAACCAGCAGTCCGCCCAGGAGGTCGCCGCCAAGGAACTCGACCCCGAGAACCGGCCAACCACGAAAGGCGACGACAAGTTCA
>JBDHQK010000203.1:0-3355 GCA_039807025.1 Lacunisphaera sp. | reverse complement strand
AGGACCTCCGCGCGCCTCGCGCAGGAAATCCAGGCCGCGCTGCCGAAATACGAACCGCCGCCACCCCGGGTGCTCGACCAACCCAAGGACCTTCCGGCCGACCCCGACATCCTCTCCCTGCCCAAATTCACGGTGAAGGAGAAACGCCCCCTCGCGCATGACCCCGACGTGTGGCTCACCCAACGCGCTATCCAGCAGAAAGCCATGGCCGCCTACAAACAATCCATGACGGATCTCGAGTGGGCGTTGAACAGCTGGTTCATCCCGCTCGTCACTCCTCCGGCCTCGGCCCGCGCGCGCTACGCCTATCGCAACAATAAATTCAGCAACGAGGTCAGCCGCCTCGGGTCGCTGATGGACCGCATCGCAGCCGAAGACCCCAAAGCCGCGACGGAACTCAGGCAGGAACTGAAGAACCTTGTCGAGGGGCGCCCCGCCGGCAGCAAGTGACCGCAAAATAGTGTCGGCATCAGGGAAACTTCGCCGTTATCTTCTGTCCAACTCCCTACCATGAAACTGTCCGCCCTCTCCCTGGCCCTGTTTGCGACCGTTTCTGCCGCCGCCCAGGCGCCGACGCCACCCGCGCCCGAGCCGACCCCAGCCGCGACTCCACTCTCGGCCGAGATCGCGCAGCAGTTGGACGCCTCGCTGCCCAAGCCGCCCCCGGCCCGGCCGACCGCCGCCGCCCTCGCCGACATCCGGCAGCAATCCATTGACCGCGCCCCCGCCAGCCAGCTCGGCCAGGCCAGCACGCCCGCCGATCCCGAGGTCCTCGAGCTGCCCAAGGTAACCGTGAAGCAGCAGCCCCGCCCGCGCCCGCGCCTGAACGCCACCGACACCCAGGCCGTCATGCTCGGCCCCAAGGCCTTCAACCTCGAACTCGCAAAGAAAATGACGACCGGCCTGGACCGCGGGCTCAACTCGCTCAGCCTCGGCGGCCAGTCCGCCGCCGAGCGCGCCCGCGAGGACTACAACCTCGCCCAGAAGCGCCAGTTCATGGACGACGTGCTGACCATCGCCAAGGCCGCCGAGCAGACCGACCCGGCCAATGCCCGGGCCCTGCGCGCCGCCGCCGCCAAGCCGTAGGCGGTGCGGCTTGGCCTGCGGGCGGGATCCTCTTGTCGGTGCACACTTGAGCGTTGAGAGTTCGGCGGGGAGCGTTGAACGTCCGCCCGTGCCCGCCACCGAAGTCGCCATCCTCCGCCAGTTCCTCGCCGCCGGGCCTGACACGGTTTCCGGTGCCCGGTTGGCCAGGCAGCTCGGTCTCTCGCGCGTCGCCATCTGGATGCAGCTTCAGAAGCTGATCCGGCAGGGCTTTGCCTTTGAGGCACTCCACAGCCGGGGCTACCGCATGACCAAGACCCCGGACACGCTGCACCCCGCGCTGGTGCAGGCCCACCTGAATGGCCGCCTGCGCCCCTCGCACCTCGTCTGCCTCGCCACGGTGGACAGCACCAACAGCGAGGCCGAGCGCCTCCTCGCCACCGGCGCCGCCGTCCCGCTCGTCATCCTCGCCGGCGCCCAGACCCAGGGCCGCGGCCGTCGCGGCCGCGTCTGGCACAGCCCACCGGCCGGGAATCTCTACAGCACCTTCGTCTTCCGCCCCCAACTCGAGCCCGCCCGCCTCCACGACTTCACCCTGTGGATGGGCCTGAACATCTGCGAACTCGTCGCCAAGTTCGCCAAGCTCGAGCCCGGCCTCAAGTGGCCCAACGATCTCCACGTGGACGGCCGCAAGGCGGGCGGCATGCTCACCGAGGCCCGCGTGGACGCCGACCAGGTCCGCGACCTCGTCTTCGGCCTCGGCCTCAACCTCAACGGCCGCGGCGCCGACCTCCCGCGCGAGCTGCAGAAGACCGCCATCTCGCTCGCCGACGCCACCGGCGCGCCGCTCGACCTCAACCGCTTCGCCGCCGCGCTCATCGGCCGCGTCCTCGCCGCCTATGACCAGTTTCTCGCGGGCACCTACCGCGACAAGTTCGCCGAGCTCTGGCAACGTTACGACGTGCTCCGCGGCCGCGCCGTGAGCGTCACCCAGGGCACCCGCACCGTCGCCGGCACCGCCACCGGCATCGACAACGAGGGCTCGCTCATCGTCCGACTTCCTTCCGGCCGCACGGAACGCTTCCGCGCCGGCGAGGTCACGCTGGCTCGGGAAGGCGCGCCCGCCGCCTGACACGCAAGGCTTGCCCGCGGGACCCAATCCCCGTGTAAATATCACCGCGGCATGGCCGAAATTCCCGACATCACCATAGAAGTCTCCCACCTGGTCAAAAACTACGGCCCGCTCACCGCCGTCAACGACCTGAGCTTCACCGTGAAGCGCGGCGAGATCGTCGGCCTCCTCGGCCCCAACGGCGCGGGCAAGAGCACCACGATGCGCATCCTCACCGGCTACCTGCCGGGCACGTCCGGCTCCGTCCGCATCTGCGGCCACCCCGTCGCCAGCGCGCCCGAGATCACCAAGCGCCACGTCGGCTACATGCCGGAGAACAACCCCCTGCCGGACGACATGCGCGTCTCCGAATATCTCTGGTTCCGCGGCCGGTTGAAGGAGATGCCCCGCGCCCGGCTCCGCGCCCGCATCGACGAGGTCCTCGAGCTCTGCGACCTCAAGCGCAACCGCCACCGCATCCTCGGCCGCCTCTCCAAGGGCAACAAGCAGCGCGTCGGCATCGCCGAGGCCATCCTCGCCGAGCCCGCCGTCATCATCATGGACGAGCCGACCATCGGCCTCGACCCGCACCAGATCATCATCGTGCGCGACCTCATCGCCAGCCTCCGCGGCCGCATGAGCGTCATCATCTCCAGCCACATCCTGCCCGAGATCGAGGCCACCTGCGACCGCGTGCTCATCATCAACGGCGGCCGCATCGTCGCCCAGGGCTCGCCCGCCGAGCTCCGCCACGAGATCTTCGGCTCCACCAGCTACCGTGTCGAGCTCGCCGGCGAGACCGACACCCTCGGCCCCCGGCTCAGGGAGATCGAGCCCACCCTCCGCGTCGGCACCCTCGGCGACTGCGCCCCCGACGGCTTCTGCGTCGCCACGCTCGTCACCGAGTCCGCCGCCGACCTTGGCGAGAAGCTCCTCACCGCCCTGCCCGCCCTCGGCTACCGCCTCCGCTCGCTCGCCCGCATCCAACCCTCGCTGGAGGATGTCTTCCTCGCCGCCACCCGCCGCAGCTGGGATGCCCGCCTGCCCGACAAGCCGCAGAACGGCGACAGCCGCGCCCCGCTGCCGAAATTCTGAGATGCGCCACTACTTCACCATCCTCTCCCACGAGATCCGCACGCTGCTCTACAGCCCGAGCACGTATATCGCGGCCACGTTCTTCCTCGGCGTGATGGGCTTCGT
>JBDHQK010000202.1:0-3374 GCA_039807025.1 Lacunisphaera sp. | reverse complement strand
CGGTGTCGTCGGTTGCGCGCACCATGCCGGGATAGTCGCCAAGCGAATAGAGGGTGTAGCCCGGCGGGGTGCGCGCTTCGCTGAGGAACTGCTGGTGAGCGAGGTGGGCATGATTGTCGCCTCCGCGCTTCAGCGTCCCATAGACGAAGACCCGGGTCATGTGTTGGGGGCCAGGACCTCGACGACGAGCGCCGTGATGTTGTCGCGGGCGGCGCGCTCGAGGGCGGCGGCGAGCAGGCGCTGGGCGGCGGGGGCGGGGTCGGGTTGGTGGAGAATCTCGTCGAGATGGCGGTCCCACAGGCAGTCGATGAGCCCGTCGGAACACAGGAGAAAGCGGTCGCCGGGGGAACAGGGCAGGGCGCCGACCTGGGGGTTGATGATCTGGTGCCCGGCGCCGAGGGCCTGGTGGAGGGCATTGCGCAACGGGTGCGAGCGGGCCTCGCGCTCGTTGATGCGGCCGGTGCGCCGGAGCCAGCCGACGTGGGTGTGGTCCTCGGAAATCTGCTTCAGGCCGCCGGCCGGCGGCAGGTGGTAGAGGCGGCTGTCGCCGATGTGGCTGAAATAGAGCCAGCCCGGGGTAAACCATCCCAGGCTGAGCGTGGTGCCCATGCCCTGGCATTCCTCGTAGGATTCGCCGAGCTTGAGGAGGTCGGCGTGGATCTCGGCAAACAGCTCAAGCAGGATGCGGTCGTAGCCGCTCTGCGGTCCGGGCGCGGCCGTGCGGAAGGCCTTGGGGAGCAGGTGGGTGATCTTGTCGCGCGTGATGCGGCTGGCGAACTCGCCAGACTTGGCCCCGCCCATGCCGTCGCTGACGGCGAACACGAAATCGGTCTTGGCGAGCGAGCCATCCCCGACCTTGCCGAGGTAGCGGGCCTCGCGGCCGTCGAATTCGAGGGCGAGGAAGGTGTCCTCGTTGTTCGGCCGGACATGCCCGCGGTGGCTCTGGCCGGACCAGTGCAGGCTGAGGGACGCGGGCCGGTCGGCGTCGGCCCCGGCCTCCAGCAGCGTGGCGAACTCGAAATCGATGAGGCAGAAGCGGCCGTCGCTGTGCCGGTAGGTGACGTTGCGGATGTTCTGGTCGTCGTGCCGGACGCCGTAGGTCTCGAGTTCGGCGTAGAGGGCCTTCATCTTGTCGGCGCCGAGCTGGTCCACCCGGGTGCCGCAATTGGTGGTCACGATGCCGAGGTTGGCCTCGTCCACCTCCAGCAGCTGGGGCACGAAGGTGCAGCCGCGCTCCTTCAGGTAGCGGAGCACCCGCACCTCGTTTTCGAAGCGGACATAGGCCTCCCGGCCGCGGAATGTCTTGTGCACCCGGCCGTCGAAGCCGATGCGGACCTGGGCGCGCTGCGTGTCTTTGACCTCATGCATGGTGCGAGGGGGAAGATTCAGGCCCGGCGACGGGTGGCAAGAGCGGGCTGCGCTCCCTGATGATGCGGGGAAGATGTAAAAGCCGGATTATGTGCCCAAAATCTCGTTGCTTCTGGCATGTGAGGTGCTGATTTGAAAACTCAGTTCGGTCATGCGTCCCAAGGACGGCGTGGCCGCCGGATCCATTTTTACCTAGCTACAAACCACCTCACTTATGGCCAAATACAAACTGGAATACATCTGGCTCGACGGCTACCAGCCGCTCGCGGGCCTGCGCAGCAAGACCCAAATCAAGGAATACGCCAGCTTCCCGACTGTCGCGGACCTGCCCGACTGGGGCTTTGACGGCAGCTCGACGCAGCAGGCCGAGGGCAAGAGCTCGGACGTCGTCCTCAAGCCGGTCGCGGTCTTCCCGGACAGCACGCGGAAAAACGGCGTGCTGGTGATGTGCGAGACCTACCTGCACACGGGCACGCCGCATCCGTCCAACTCCCGCGGCACGATCCCCGATGATCCGGACACCTGGTTCGGCTTCGAGCAGGAATATTTCTTCTACAAGGACGGCGCGCCGCTCGGTTTCCCGGTCGGTGGCTATCCTTCGCCGCAGGGCCCCTATTACACCGGCGTCGGCTACAGGAACGTTGGCAACGTCGCCCGCGAGATCGTCGAGAAGCACATCGACCTGTGCCTCGATGCCGGGATCAACCTCGAGGGCATCAACGCCGAGGTGGCGAAGGGCCAGTGGGAATTCCAGATCTTCGGCAAGGGCTCCAAGAGCGCCGCCGACCAGATGTGGGTCGCCCGCTACATCCTGACCCGCCTGTGCGAGGGCTACGGCATCGACATCGAGTGGCGCTGCAAGCCGATCCTCGGCGCCTTCAACCAGGCGCTCGACTGGAACGGCTCGGGCATGCACGCGAACTTCTCGACCAAGCACATGCGCGAGGTCGGCGGCAAGGACTACTTCGAGAAGCTCATGGCCGCCTTCAGCAAGCACATGGACGAGCACATCGCCGTCTACGGCCCGGAGAACCACCTCCGCCTCACCGGCCTGCACGAGACGCAGTCGATCGACAAGTTCACCTACGGGGTCGCCGACCGCGGTGCCTCGATCCGCGTCCCGCACAGCTTCATCAACGCCGGTTACAAGGGCTACCTCGAGGATCGCCGTCCGAACTCCGCCGCCGACCCGTATCTGGTCGCCGGCCGGATTCTCAAGACGATCCTGACGGTCCCGACGAAGTAAGCGCGCGGCCTGTTCACCCTCGACGCCCGGCCGCCCGGCCGGGCGTTTTTTATTTTGCATAACCTGCCTTGAGGTGGAACCCGGCCTCCGGCCGGGTTTATGCGACGAGCTCAATCCTCCACGGCCACGTATCCTCGCTTTGACACAGCCCTTTTCTCACGGGATTCAGCCGGATGTAAGCCGCCTTCTCGTCCAGCTCTTGGCGGCTTCGGATTCGATGGTCGAAGTAGTTTTCCTGCCATTGGATGCCGTGCTGTTTGGCCTGTTAACCCTTCCACGACGCAAGGATGCGGCCCATGTCTTGGTCGCTGGGGAAAACCAGCAACGCATGCAGATGATCAGGCATGAGCAGAAACAGACGGCAATCCCAGCGCCGTCGCCCGTGGTAGAACTGGGCGGACTCCAACAAGGAGGTGGCGATGCCGGGTGCCAGGAGTATGGGTGAGCACCCGCGCTCGATGTTGATCCGAATATGATATGTTGCGCCGCCCTCCACCCAGCCTGGGGTTCTATGGGCGAGGCGATTCGGGTAGCGGTGCATCACGTCAAATTAACCCGGCCGGAGGCCGGGTTCCACCAGCGGGATTCACCCTGTGGCGGGGTGATGGGCTCGGCCCTTACAGCGCGGCCGTGTAGTTCTTCTCGGCGGCATCCCAGTCCACCACGCTCCAGAAGGCCGTGATGTAGTCCGGACGGCGGTTCTGGTAGTTGAGGTAGTAGGCGTGCTCCCACACATCGAGGCCGAGGACGGGCTTGCCCT
>JBDHQK010000037.1:0-21149 GCA_039807025.1 Lacunisphaera sp. | reverse complement strand
AGTTCAAACGCTACCGGGTGCCGCTGCGGGTGCCGCTGCGGACGGCGCACGGGAGCTGGACGGAGCGCGAGGGCATCCTGATCAGGCTGGAGGCCGAGGCGGGCCGGGTGGGTTTTGGTGAAATCGCGCCGCTGCCGTGGTTTGGGACGGAGACACTCGCCGAGGCGGAGGAGATTTGCCGGGCGTTTGGCGCCAAGGTGACCGCCGCCACACTCGACGAGGTGCCGCTGCGATTCGGCTGCGTGCGGTTTGCCTTGGCCGCTGCGCGGGAAGATCAATGTCACTTAATAGGTGACATTGAGAAAAATCATCTGCCGGTGGCGGCCTTGTTGCCCGCCGGGCGGGAAGCGCTGGCCGCCTTGCCGGCCAAGCTCGAGGCGGGGTATCTCGCGCTCAAATGGAAGGTGGGTGTCGGCGACGTGGACACGGAGCTCGGCCTGCTGGACGAATTGCTGGCCGAGTTGCCGGCCTACGTGAAACTACGGCTGGATGCCAACGGGTCATGGGAGCGGCGCCAGGCGTCCAGGTGGCTCGCGCGCTGCGCCGAGCGGCCGGTGGAATTTGTGGAGCAACCGGTGCGAGCGGACGACGAGGCGGCGCTGCTGGGCTTGGCGGCGGATTACCCCGTGACACTGGCGCTCGACGAATCCGTGACCGGCCTGGCTGCGGCCCAGCGCTGGCAGGGGCTCGGTTGGCGCGGGGTGTATGTCATCAAGCCTGCGCTGGCGGGGCCGCTGGGCGAGATCGCGGCCTGGGCCACCGCGGCGAAGGCCGATATCGTGCTGTCGAGCGCGATCGAGACGACCGTGGGTCGCGCCGCGATCCTGCGGGCCGCGCTGACGCAGCCGCTCACCAGCCGCGCCCTCGGGTTTGGCGTGGACGGCATTTTCGGGGATCGCCGCTGGGACGGCCCGGTCCTCGGCGCGGTGTTGGACAAGAGCTGGATCGACGCGGTGCACCCGGAGGCCATATGGACCGCGCTCAACTAGCAGCCTTGTTGGGCGCATCGGCGGGGGTGGCGGCCGAGCTGCATCCCGGTGCCGTGCTCATCGCGGAAGCCGAGCCGCGGCGGTTCATGGCGGCGCTGTCCGGGGCGGTGGCGCGGGGTGGTGATGTTTTCCTTTGCGACCCCAATTGGGGTGACAATGAGCGCGCACAGTTGGCCGACTTGGCGAGCCCGGCATCGCCAGAGACCCGCGAAGAGGGGTGGCTGATGATTCCGACGGGCGGCACCTCGGGGAAACTGAAATTTGCCCGGCACGACGGCGGGACGCTGGCGGCGGCGGTGCACGGCTTTGCGCGGCACTTTGGGCTGGCCCGGGTGAATGCCGTGGGCGTGCTGCCGCTGCATCACGTCAGCGGCCTCATGGCGTGGCTGCGCTGCGCCCTCACCGGCGGCGAATTCCTGCCCCTGGACTGGCGGGAGGTCGCGGCCGGGGCGCGCCCGGCGCTGGCGGAGAAGCCGGACGGCTGGGTGGTTTCGCTCGTGCCGACGCAGCTGGAGAGCCTGCTGCAGGACGAGGCGGCGGTGGCTTGGCTGAAACGTTTCCGGATCATTTTCCTCGGAGGCGCCCCGGCGTGGCCGGACTTGCTGGACCGGGCGGCGGCACGGGGGCTGCCGCTGTCCTTGGGTTATGGCATGACGGAGACGGCGGCGATGGTCACGGCGCTGCGTCCCGCAGAATTTCTGGCCGGGCGGCGGGATGCCGGACCGGCGCTGCCGCACGCGACCGTGCGGATCGGCGCCGACGACACGATTGTCATCGCCGGCGACTCGCTGTTTCGCGGTTATCATCCCCACTGGCGCGACGAGGGAGCATTTGAAACCGCCGATCGCGGCCGACTCGACGCGCAGGGGCATTTGCAAGTCTTGGGACGTCGTGATGCCGTCATCATCACCGGTGGCGAGAAGGTGGAGCCGGCCGAGATCGAGGCCGTGCTGCGCGGCACGGGGCAGTTTCCGGATCTGGCCGTGCTGGGCTTGCCGGACGCCCGGTGGGGCCAGCGGCTGGTCGTTGTTTATCCCGGCAGCGCGCACCCCGATTTTCATGCCGTCATCCGCGCGACGAACCGCCTGGCGGACTACAAGCGGCCGAAAAGCTACATCCCGCTGGTGGGTGACTGGCCGACCACCGCCTCGGGCAAGCTCAACGTGGCCGGGCTCGTGGAGCGGGTCGTGGCCCAGCTGAAGGTGCGGCGGTGAGGGAGATTTTAACGCAGCAGCCGTCGCCCAGCCTATGGCTGGCAAGAAAGCGCAGAGAACCCAGCGGTTGGGATTCTCTGCGTCTTGGCGACTTCTGGTAATAATGGATTGTTTCCGTGTATTCCGTGTTTTCCGTGGTTACATACTCCCATGACCAAGCCCGAGATCGCCGCCATCCTGACCGAAATCGGCACCCTGCTGGAGCTGAAAGGCGAGAACCCCTTCAAGACCCGCGCTTATCAGGCCGGCGCGCGCATCGTCGAATCGCTGGGCGAGGAGGAGCTAGCGCAGCGGATCGAGGCCGGCACCCTGCAGGAGGTGAAGGGCATCGGCGAGGCCCTCGCGCAGAAAATCACCGAGTTGCACACGACCGGCCGGCTGGAATTTTTCGATAAGCTCAAGGCCTCCGTGCCGCCGGGCTTGGTCGAGATTCTGGCCATCCCGGGCCTCGGCCCGAAGAAGGTCCGGGCGCTGCAGGAGAAACTCGGCGTGGACAGCGTCGCCCGGCTGCGCGCGGCCTGCGACGAGAATCGCGTGGCCGGGCTGGACGGCTTTGGCGAGAAAACCCAGGAGAAGATCCTGGCCGGCATCCGCAACCGCGAGGCCTACAACAAGCGGCATCTGTGGTTTGAGGCCTGGGCGGCAGCCGAGCCCATCCTCGCGGGGCTGCGTGGGCAGCCGGGCGTGCAGCAGGTCGAGGCCTGCGGCAGCCTGCGCCGGCGGCTGGAGACGGTGGGCGACATTGATTTTCTCGTGGCCACGACCGAGCCCGCGCCGATCGTCGAGTGGTTCGTCACCCGGCCGGGCATCAAGGAGGTCACCGCTCGCGGCGAGTCCAAGGCCAGCGTGCGGCTTGAGTCCGGCCTGCAGGCCGACCTGCGGCTCGTGCCGCCGGAGCAGTTTGTCTTCACCTTGCACCACCTGACCGGCTCGAAGGATCACAATGTGCAGATGCGCCAACGCGCGCTCGAGCGCGGGCTGAGCATGAGCGAGTGGGGCCTGTTTCCGGCCGACGAAAAACACGGCTCGACGCTCGAGGCGAAGAAGGCTGGCGTGGCGGAACCGAGGAGCCTCCCGGCGAAGGCTGAGGCCGACCTGTTCAAGGCGCTCGGCCTGGCCTGCGTCCCGCCGGAGCTGAGGGAAGGGCAAGGGGAGATTGAGGCGGCCGAGAAAGGTGTCCTGCCGAGGCTCGTGGAGGAATCCGACATCCGCGGCGTGTTCCACAACCACACCACCGCCTCCGACGGGCACAACACGCTCGAGGAGATGATCGCGGCGGCGCAGGCGCTCGGGCTCGACTACCTCGGCATTGCCGACCACTCGAAGTCCAGCGTCCAGGCCCGCGGCCTCAGTGAGGAACGGCTGGCCGCCCAGATCGCGGAGATCGGGAAACTCAACGCGTCGGGAAAATTCAAGTGTCACCTCTTCACGGGCTCGGAGGTGGATATCCTGCCCGACGGGAAACTCGACTTCGATGCCGGGCTGCTGGCGCAGCTCGATTACACGGTCATCTCCGTGCACAGCTCCTTCCGCCAGGAGCGTGAGGTGATGACGAGGCGCATCGTTCGCGCCATCGAGCAGCCGCACGTGACGATGCTCGGCCACCTGACCGGACGCCTGCTCCTCGAGCGCGAGGGTTACGACGTGGACGTGGACAAGGTGATCGACGCCGCCATCGCGAACCAGGTCGTCATCGAGCTCAACGCCAACCCGTGGCGGCTCGACATGGATTGGCGGCACTGGCGGAAGGCCGCCGACCGGGGCCTGCTCACGAGCATCAACCCCGACGCCCACCGCACGGAGCAACTCGCTTTCTACAAGATCGGCGTTGGCATCGCCCGCAAGGGCTGGCTGACAAAGGAGCACGTGCTCACCACCATGCGGCTGGCCGAGATGAAGAAATGGCTGGCGGCGCGGAAGCCGTAGGACTTGCCTTGCAGGAGGTATCGGAGGCTTGGTTATTGGGAGCGCAACTCGCGGAGCTTGGCCTCGACGAAGGCCCGCCGGCTTTTGCCTGCGATCTGCTTCGCCCAGCGCAGGGTTTCCGGCCACTGGAAGGAGTGCGGCAGTTCGACTTCGGGGAGCTTCACGAACAGGCGCGAGCGGGTGGGGCTCAGATAGACCAGGTCGAACAGCGCCTTCTCGACGGTTGCGAGTTTGCCACCGTCCTCCTCCACCGCGAAGCCGCCAAACAATGCCGGCGGAATCCGGTGCAGCGAGATCATGCCATGCGGCGTCGGGATGCGGCGCGCCCGGCCGAGGGTCACGGCAAACGTAATGGCCGGCACCTGCTCGATCACCCCGTGCCGGAAGAGCGCGGATTGGAGCGACACATAGGCGGGGTAGGGAGCGGCGAGTTGTTCGGCTATGACCGCGCGCGATCCGGTGCCGAGCATCCATTTGCCCCGTGCCAGCCGGCTGACCTGTTCGTGCCGCGCCAGACGTCCCAGCAGCATCGACGCGTTCGCGGGGCTCACTTGGAGCAGGGCGGAGACATCCCGGGTCTCGAAGGACGGCACGCCGAGAGCCCGGATCTGTTGCAGTGCTTCCATCAGGTTCATTTTAACGTCTCCAGCCGGTTGATGACCTCGGCCTGCAAGGCTTCCCAGCCCGGGCGGTTGTAATACTCGAAATATTCCGGCACGAGGAACGCCCGGACCTGTCCGGCGAATTCGTCGAAGCCGATCGTGAGCGCTTTTTCGATGGCGGGACCGAGTTCTCCGTGCACGGCCGGAGGCAGGGGCCCGCGGCCCGCGCCCCGGTCGAGGAGCAGCTTGAGGTCGAAAACATCCCGCGCCTGGGTCTCGGTGCGCTTGCTGATCGCGACGATTTTTTGACGGAAGGCGGTCTCCTCGGAGTAGTGCTGGGCCAGGACGGGCAGCAGGGCGTAGGTTCGCACGAGGTCAGGATCCACGGGCCCGAGCTTCGCGTCGGGATCCAGTCCCCGACGGGAAAACTCGATTTTGGTGGGAAGCGGCGGGCGGCCATTCACTTGGATGCCGAGCTTCCAACGCTGCGTGGTTTCCGATTGCTTGGCCGGGGTCACGTGCTCGATGACGATTTGCCTGGCGCGCAGATCCATTCGCAAGGCCGGGGAGGCGAGGAGGGTGTTCACGTTGTTCGCCAGCGTCGCCGGGGCCATCGTGCGAATGTCAAAGTCGATATCCTCGGAGAAACGGATGCTTTTGGCGTAGAACCGCAGGTTGCAGCCGCCTTTGATGACGAACAAGGCCTTGTCCACCCGGCGTCCCAAGTGGAGGACGAAGATCAGATGGAATAGCTCGATGGCCTGTCGGTCGGACCACATGGACGGACGGTGCTACTATAAATACGCGTAATCAACATTAATGTTGTTATCATGCGATTACGAAACAATTGGAATGACCGTAAGCCTGCGGCTGTAAGCCAGACCTTGGAATACGTAACCAACTGCACCATATTTAGAAACGATACTCTCGATCATTCGTATCGGGACATTATGCTTCCCCCGCGTTGGACTTTCGCGCGTGCTCCCAGATCAGAACCTCTATGGTTTAACGAAGCGGAGTGTAGTTTACTTCAAAATGAATTGAACTGACGGGCGGGGTCTGTCTGGCTGGTGGCGTGACCACCGCCACGCTCATCACCCCTGCCTCCGGCTTGGTCCTGACCGGCGACCGTCCGTCGGAGGTGGCCGACTTTGAGCGGGCCATGGTGGATTTCTTTGTGGACGCGGCGGAACTCCTCGGGGTGCCGAAGTCCGTGGCGGCCATCTACGGCATCGTGTTCGCATCCCCCGCGCCTCTCAGCTTTGCCGACATCGAGGCGCGGCTGGACATCAGCAAGGGCTCCGTGAGCCAGGGCCTGCGCGTGTTGCGCGAGGTGGGCGCGGTGAAGGAAGTGTCGAGTGAGAGTGATCGGGCCGAGTTGTTTGAGCCCGACCTGGAGTTGCGCAAACTGGTGGCCCGATTCATGGAGAACCGTCTGGCAAAGCAACTGGGAGAGGGAGAGAGCCGGCTGGATCAGCTGGCGAAGGCGCTGCCCAAGGGCCGCCACGGCGAGGCGGCGGTGCTGCGGTCCCGCGTGAAACAATTGCAGACTTGGAACAGCAAGGCGCGGGCGCTCCTGCCCATCGCCAAGGCGTTTTTGAATCTCGGCGGCTGAATCCGCCGGGCCGGCCCCGTGGCCGTGAGCCGCACAGTCCAGCCCAAGCCGGTTGCTTCGCCAAAGGAAGCGACGGAGCGAAGCCTTGCCAACCGCAGGCCGGCAAAGCCTCGCCCCGTTGTTATCGGTTGCCAGAAGCTGGCTTTCGGATGGGAGAGGGGCGTTTCGTTCCCGGGAAATTTCATTGAAACGGAATCCGTTTAGCCTATTTTAAGAAGCGTGAAAACCACTGTTGATATTCCGGAAAATGAACTGGAAGAAGCGATCCGGCACACCAACGCCAAGACCAAGACCGAGGCGGTCACCCTGGCGGTGGCGGATTTCAACCGCCGGCAGCGTCTGGCCAAGCTGGCGACCAAGATGGGGACTTTCACCGACATGCTGACCCGGGCTGACCTGAAGAAGATGCGGGAGACCGACTGATCGTGCGGCTGATTGACACCTCCAGTTGGATCGACGCCATGCGGCGGGATGGCGATCCGGCCGTGCGGGCCCGGGTGCTGGCGCTGATGCAAAGCGGCGAGGCCGCTTGGTGCGACATGGTGCGGTTGGAACTCTGGAACGGCCTGCGGGGCGCGGCGGAGCGCCGGCAGATGGAGGGCCTCGAGGCGGATGTCACCCTCCTGCCGACCACCGACGCGGCTTGGGCCAAGGCCCGCGAGTTGGCGCGCCGCGCACGCGCGGCGGGCCTGACCGTGCCCGGCGCGGATCTGGTCATCGCGGCCTGCGCTTGGGAGCACGGGGTCGCCTTGGAGCATGACGATGCGCACCTGACGGCGCTGGCGGAACTGACCGAGTGAAAAAACGCCGTGCCAGCCGGCGGCAACGTTCACCTCTCAATGTTCAGTTTTTATCCTCGGACAGGATCCCTTTAACGCTGATGACGCTGATCAATCTGAATCAAGAAATCAGGCTGGTTTCCCGAGCTGGGCTATCGTGCGTCTGCTTTTAACGACCAAGCCTCGGATATTTCGATTCCTGGCCGATATGACTGATGGAAACTGACCGATGAGAACTGAACAATCAGCGCAGCGCACCTATCTTGTCACCGGTGTTGCCGGCTTCATCGCGTCCAAGGTGGCGGAGCTGCTTCTCGCCGAAGGCCACACCGTCGTCGGCGTGGACAACCTCAATGATTACTATGACGTGAGGTTGAAAGACTACCGGCTCGGCAAGCTGCTTGGAGCTGTAGGAGGGGCTTTACGCCCCGATGGTTTGGGCCTGGGAGCTGATCCGAAGCGATCTATCTATGCCGGGATATCGGGGCGTAAAGCCCCTCCTACAGTTTCAAACCGTTCTGTTTCAGGTCTCACACATGGAAACTTCACGTTTCATGTGATCGACATCGAGA
Source organism: Lacunisphaera sp. (assembly GCA_039807025.1). GTDB lineage: Bacteria > Verrucomicrobiota > Verrucomicrobiia > Opitutales > Opitutaceae > Lacunisphaera. The sequence goes on along the minus strand of JBDHQK010000037.1, from coordinate 13,452 downwards.
ATCTCCCGGCTTTGGAGGCGGTATTCGCGGCGCACAAGTTTGATGCGGTCTTCAATTTGGCCGCCCGCGCCGGGGTGCGTTACAGCCTCGAGTTTCCGGAGCTCTACCGCCGCACAAATGTCCTGGGCGAGGAGAACGTGCTCAAGTGCCAGGTGAAGCACGGCGTGAAAAAGCACGTGCTGGCCTCGAGCTCGTCGGTGTATGCCGGGTGCCCGATGCCCTTCGTCGAAAGCGCGACGCTCGGGAAGATGCAGTCACCCTACGCCGAGACGAAGCGGCAGGCCGAACTGCTGGCGAAGGATTACCACGACAAACACGGCCTCGATGTCACGGTGTTGCGCTACTTCACGGTGTTCGGCCCCGCCGGCCGGCCCGACATGAGCATTTTCCGCTTCATCAAGTGGATCGACGAAGGCAAGCCGCTCGAACTGTTCGGCGACGGGTCGCAGTCCCGCGACTTCACCTATGTCGATGACATCGCCCGGGGGACAATCTTGGCCGGAAAAATGTTCGGAGGTCGGATGCCGGACGACGGAGGACAGAAGGCGACCGTCAGCCCTCAGCCCTCGGCTTCAACGTCCGACTTTCAACTCTCAACCCTCAACCCTCAACTCCGGGGCCCAGTGGCCCCGACCTACAACATCATCAACCTCGGCGGAGGGCGCAACCCGATCAGCCTGCAGGTGGTGATCGCCTTCATCGAAAAGGCACTCGGCAAGAAGGCCGTCATCGCCGGCCAGCCCTTCCATATCGCCGACATCAAGGAGACCTGGGCTGATATCTCCAAGGCGGAACGCCTGCTCGGCTGGAAGCCGCAAATTTCTCCTGAGCAAGGTTTTCAGTATAGCGTCGATTGGCACATCGCCAATCGCGGTTGGTTGAAAGACATCAAGCTGTGAATATGGCACAGGGGAACAGGCCCGACGCAGCGCGGCAGCGCGGAGATGGCCTGAACACGTATGTGAGCTGGCCCCGCAGTCTTGACGAAGGGGTGACCGGTGCGGGTGCCTGTGGGCAGAACCGGTCACACGAGGGGTTCCAGCGCAGCGTGGATTGGTATAGCGCCAATCGCTCCTGGCTGGCGGGGATCAGGATTTGAACGCGACAGGGGGACGAGACTGAATTCATGGACTTCGAACTTGTGATCCGACGCGTGGTGGGAGCCTTGGAGGCCGCCAACGTCCGGTATGCCCTGATCGGGGGCTTTGCGATGGCACTACGCGGGGTGCAGCGCGCCACGATGGATCTCGATTTCATCCTCATGCTCGAGGACATGCGCAAGACAGATGAGATTTTGCGCGGTTTGGGCTACGAGTGCTTCCACCAATCGCCGAATGTATCGCAGTATCGATCGCCCGAGGGCGATTGGGGCCGGATAGACATACTGCACGCCTTTCGCGGACCGACCTTGGGTATGTTAAAGCGGGCCGAGGGGTTGCCGGTCGTGTCCGGACTCAAGATTCGAGTCGTGCAGTTGGAGGACCTCATTGGACTGAAGGCGCAGGCGGCGGTGAACGATCCCAGGCGAGAGACGCGTGATTGGGCGGATATCCGAATGATGGTAGAGGCCAGCCGGGAGCAGAACCGGGCGCTGGATTGGGAGCTGATCGGGGATTATCTGCGAATATTTCACTTGGAAGCCCGGTTGCCGGAATTAAGGAAATATCATGGCCACTCTGACCAGAACTGAACGCGCGCAGCTCCGGCGAAAGACCGGTGGCTTCGCCCCGGCGCGGCGCTGGGAGGTGCGGCCGGTGAAGGAATATCTGGCCTTCGCCACTTTCGCCTCACGCCTGAAGGCGACGGACAACGCGCGATTGATCAAAGGCGGCAATCATTGGAAGCTTTAAGCAAACAGCGCGGTTCGCCCGCCGAGGGCGAGGTTGCCCGTGGAAATTTCCCGTTGGCGGGGGCAGGCCTCGGCTCGAGCCCTCAGGATGCAGACTTCTCAGCCAGCTTTCGCCTGTCCTCCGACGTGATCAACCGAGGCGGGGAAACCTCCGCTCACCATCACAGCGATGCTCGGCTCGTTGCCGCATGTCGCGTCGGCGGCAGGATCTCGGGATACCGTGGATTGGCATCGCGCCAATCGCGGTTGGTTGGCGGGGATCAACCTTTGATCAAGTCCTCACAATTTCGGCCACAGCTTCAGGCCTTCGCCGGCGGCAGCCTTGCCCTGTCGGCGGTCAAAGGTGACGAACCAGACCGCGCCAGACTCCAGCGCGTGAGCGATGTGCAGGGCGTCGAGGGAGCGCAGGCCCCGGTGTTGGCGCAAAAGATGGATGGCGCGGGCAAAGGTGCCGGGCCACTCCGTGGCCGGCCGGGAGAGCACTCCTTGGGTCAGATCGTGGTCGAGGGAGCCGATGATTTGGTTGACGCCGATCGTCGAGAGATCTCCTTCCTCGCGGCGGCGTTCGAGCGCGTGGGTCAGCTCCAGCTCATGCAGCGAGGAGAAGGGCAGAGGCGGGGAGAATTTGCGGACAAAGGCGGAGAGTTCCACGGTCTCCGGCTCCCGCACGTAGAGCTTCACCAAGGCGCTCGAATCGAGGTAAAGGTCGAGCGCCATGGTCAGTCGCGTTCGGCGAGGATGGTGGTGCTAAGCGGGGCACCCTTGATGCGGGCGACGCGGGCGGCAAAGTCGGGCCACTTGACCTTGGTGAGGGCCGGGCGCGCCGGCACGAGGCGGGCGATGGTGCGGCGGCGGCGCGTGACGAGCACTTCCTGGCCCTGGTCCACGTGGCGCATGACATCGCTCAAGTGGTGTTGCATGTGGCGCAGGGAGACGGATTTCATGTGCAACCAAATGACGCACGAACTCCCACTGCGTCAAGCGGGGAGGCGGTCCGGGGTGGCGGATCGCGTCTTTGAGCTAGTGCGTCCGAATGACGCACAAGCTCTCGGCGCGAGGTTTGGGGTGGAGCACGCTGACCGCAGCACGCTGGCTGGAGCCGGCGGGCCTGGCAGCCCGTGCGTTCAAATGACGCACGGGCTCACAGCGCCGCGGATGAGGGGTTGGGAACCAGGCGCGGAGCATTCAGAGTCAGGGGAGGGGAAGGCGCGCGCGGATAAAAACGGCACGCCCATCGAGCTGTTCGGCGACGGGTCGCAGTCTCGCGACTTCACCGATGTGGGCGGCAACGCGAGGGGAACGGTGCCCGCGGGGCAGCTATTTGGTTTCAAACGCCGGACGTTGAACGTTGAACAGCCAACGTCCAACTCGGAGCAGTCGGTGGGTTCTCCCTCTCTGACTCCGGGCTCCGCTCTCACTGCTCGAGTCGCGGCGCTGAACATGATATTGCCAATGCCCCGTTCTTGGGGAGACTATCAATATGTTTGAAGCGGACATCGCATCGGTAAAATCACGGCTCCTGGCTTCCCGGGTTCGTCGGCTGGGCATTTTCGGCTCGGTCGGTCGCGGTGAAGCGCGGGCGGACAGCGACGTGGATGTGCTGGTGCGGTTCGACGGCCCGGCGCGCACGTTCGACAATCTCTATGCGGTGGGGGAGGCCTTGGAGGAGGCGTTTCAACGCAAGGTGGACCTGGTGACCGAGGACGCGCTCAGCCCCTATCTCGGTCCCCGGATTCTGCGGGAAGTGAAGTATGTCGATCTCGGCCCTTGATTATCTCCGTCACATCCGGGACGAGGCTTCATTCCTGAACGAGGCCACGAGGAACGTGCCCATCGAGACATTTCTGGACGATTCCGTGCTCAAGCGGGCCTGTGTGCGGGCGATCGAAGTGATTGGCGAGGCGGCCAAGAAGGTGCCCGATGATTTCAGGGCGAGGCATCCGGAGGTGGAGTGGCGGAAGATTCTCCACTCTCAAGCTCGAACACATCTATCGCCGCCGCTTTGCCGACCACCCCGAGGCCTGTCAGACCACCTTCGAGTGGATCGGGGCCTTCTACAACCGTCGCCGCCGCCACTCTTCAAACGGCTACCTCTCGCCGGCTGATTTCAAGAACAAATCCAACTGAAACCTTCCGCGCCCCAAGTCTACAAATCGAGGGTAAACCCAAGCTATCTGGTAGTGGGTTTGGGCATCTGTTTTGTGATTTTGTGCCACGATTCGGATATGAGATCCTATTTGCTGCGGGTTTCGCCCGTGTTGGCTAAGCCTTATCAAGACATGAGAATAATGCTAGAGGGCGCGGGGATCGTTGCGACGAATGGAATGGAGGGTTTTTGGAAAACAGTGGATGAACAACAACTCCGCTACAATTATCCGCGCACATGGGCTTGCTTGGGTTTCCTTGGAGCAGGCCCCGGCTCCCTCATTGTCTGGACGGCATTAGCAACGATTAGTTGGGCGGCCGCCGTCCATTTCATTTTGAGGGTGACGGGATTTCCGCATGGAAGGAAAATAATGATACTAACTGTCATCGCCCTGTTTCTAAATCCATCGGTATTCCTAGCGCTGGAACGAGCAAATACCGATCTATTGATATTTGGGGCTTCGACTCTACTCTGTGGATTGCAAGCAATCTACACGCGTCGCGCTTACCAATGGGTGCTGCTTCCTTGCTTCTGGGCCCTGGTTCTCCTAAAGTTTTATCCGATATTATTGCTGCCCCTAGTCTGGCTGACTCTGGATGGCAAACCACGACTCCGTATCGCACTCGTCCTCGGCGCGGCCGCATGTGTCGCGCTGCTTTTGCCTGATCTGCTGGAGGTGGCGCGGCGCACCCAGCAGGTTGCGCCCGCCTCATACGGCGTGAGCGTAATAAAGCTATACGCCGTAGGCCCGGATACGAACTACGCTGGGAAATTGCTGGGCTCGGGTGCCGACTTGAGAGTGGTTGGCTTAATTGTAGCGGGTGCAAGTTATGCTTTAGCGCTTGGCATGGTTATACTCAGTCCCGTGATTGCCAGGAAATGGTGCACGGAATGCGGAACGCCCAAAATGATTAACCTGGACGAAGCGATAGATCGTTTCTGGCTGGCGGGCAGTCTCATTTATGCTGGAACGTTTCTTTTGGGGGCAAACTACGACTATCGGCTGATCTTCCTGTTGTTGACGGTGCCGTGGCATGTGAAACACGGTGGAATGCAGGCCAAGATACATATCGGCCTGCTGCTTGTTCTGCTGTGGGGCTGGTATTTGCCACGCGACTTTATGCCGGCCCGATTCGGCGCGTTGACCGCGCAATGGCTGCTGTTTCTAGAGACCAGTGTTCTTCTATTCTGGCAGCTTCGCAATAGGAAGGGAAATTCTTTGAATGAAAATCGAACTGATATACAGGCTAGCTGAACTTCGCCATCAGCCAGGAAACTGGTTGTGGCGGTTGGAGGCACGCATGCGCGGCGCAGAGATTGGCGTTGGGTCTCTTTTTGTAGGCCGCCCGCTCATCCGCTTGTATCCCGGCTCGGTCATCAAGCTCCACGAGGAGGTCAAATTATTCAGCAAACTGAACTCAAATCCCCTTGGTTTAGCCCGGCCTTGCGTGATACGCACGTTGACAGCTGACGCGCGGATTGAGATGGGCGCCCGTTCCGGTCTCAGCGGAGGGGTGAGGCAGCTTTTCAATATTTTAAGATTTCTACGCAATTAATCCGCCAATTCAGACAAGCATGATGATTCCAGCGCTCAAGCGGTTCGTATCTGCCTCTATCAACAACTATAAATTTCGTCGGTATCAGGCTGGTTTTGAGGCCTCGCTGACGGATGCGGAGAAAGCCATCGTGCTGCCTTTCTTGGGCTTCCTGCTGAAACCCGAGGTCAAGGTGGCCTATGATGTTGGGGCGGCGTCAGGCGTTTTTGTCGCCGCACTGGCGAAACAGCGCAATATTCAAAGGGTCTGTGCGTTTGAGCCGCTGCCGGATTCCTGGCGGATGCTCATCGCCAAAACCCAAGGGTTATCCAAGGTTTCCTGCCACCATACCGCACTGGGAGAAAAGACCGGCAAGGTAGGTTTTTTTGTCACCTCCGATGGCGATTCCAGCTCATGCCTTCGACCCAGCGTCGAGCAAGGCAAGGCCTTTCCTGATCGGGGACTTAAAACTGAAATCGAGGTGCCGGTGGCCACCTTGGACGAGTATGTCGCGCAACACTGTCTCCCGGCGGCGGATGTGGTCATTATGGATGTGCAAGGCTACGAATTGCACGTGCTCAGGGGGGCGACCCGCTGCCTGCGGCACGTTCGATACTGCATCTTGGAATGCTGGTTCTTGTCGCTCTACGACGGCGCCCCCTTGGTCGATGACATCTGGACATACATGAAGGCGGACGGCTGGCAGGTGGTTGGAGTGGGGCCGCAGCATTGCGACCAGTCCGGGAAGCCCATCTTCATGGACTTGGTATTTGAGCGCACCCCCCGCTAAGCCGGATTGGACCAATTATCACAGTGAGCATTCGCTCATTTCTCGGGCGGCGATCAGGACGGGATCGGGCGATTGTGCGATCCGTGTTCACGGCCGTGGGGGCAAAGGGCTGCGGGATACTGCTGCAGATTCTGGCGATCCCCTACGCCATTCGCGTCCTGGGAGTGGAAGCCTATGGCGTATATGCCACCGCGGCGGCGCTTTTCGGCTGGCTGTCACTGCTGGAGGCCGGGTTGGGGGCCAATCTGGTCACCGGCATGGTATCCGCGATTGCGCGGGGCGACCATGCGGGCACTGGCATGCTGTTTCGGCTCGGGCTGGGCATCACCGCGCTGCTGGCCTGGAGCGTAGCCCTGCTGGCGCTGGCCGGCGTGGCACTGTGGCAGAGTATGCAGGAAGGAGGGCGGGGTGCCGGAGAAGTCATGCCGCTGTTCACGGCGGCCGCGGTGCTGGCCGCGCTGCAGCTGTCGACAGCTGCCGTGAGCCGGGCGCGAGCGGCCCTGCAGCAGACCCACGTCAACAATCTCTTTGGTGCCGCGGCCAACCTGGTTTCAGCCCTGCTCCTGCTCCTGCTGGTCAAGCCAGGTCTTTCCAGTGTCACACTGTTGTTGGCCTTGAATGCCCCGCTCGTGCTGGCGCAGCTGGCCAACGGGGCGCTCCTCGTGGCACAACATCCGGAATGGCTTTCTTGGCGCGGGGTCGATTGGCGCCGGGGGCGTGAAATGTTGCGCGGCGGCGCCTGGCTGGCCTTCGCGCAAGCGGGGGTGTTTCTCGAGCGCGAGGCGCCGAAGTTGATTCTGGCGGCAGCCACGACGGCGGCGGTGGTGGGGCACTATGCCTGCGCGGTGCAAATTCTGATGATTCTGGCCGGGCTGGTGGTAATGGTCACCACCCCTTTGATGCCGGCGGTTGCCGATGCGATTGTGCGTGGTGAGCACAGTTGGTGGAAGCGACGCGTGGTTTGCATTCTTCTGGGAGTGATCGGACTCGGAGCAGTAGCCGCCCTGGTCATGGGTGTGAGCGGTCAGCGGCTGGTCTCATGGGTTTTCGGTGAGACGATGCAATTTTCGTCGGTGGATCTGGTCGGTCTGGCAGCTTGGGGGACAGCAGTGCTTTTAAGTCACATTCTGTATACCGTGTTGATTGCGGCGGGCCGAATGCGGGTCGTGGCCCAATGGCAGCTAATAGAGGGAGTCATCATTGTGGTGTCGTTCGCGCTCTTGCATTCCAAAATCGGGCTGGGAGGCATGTTTTGGTTTTCAAGCGCCACAACCTTGTTTGTGACCTTTGGGCCTTGGGCCCTTGCTGTGCGGAAGCTGGCCGGGGAGGCCACGATCAAGATGCGGCGAGCGGAGGTGCCGGCATGAAGGTGCTGATCTATGAACCGGGAACCGATGGGCATCGTCCCGTGTATCTGCGGTATATTGATGAGGCGCTGCGTGAGGCGGGCGCCGAAACGATTCTCGTGACGGATGTCTGCAGCCCTTGGGCATTGTCCGTTCGCGCCAGCCGGGCGGGCGCGCAATGGATATTTGTCTGCACCTTGGACGGTTTGTTTGGCTGGTTGTCCGTGTTGGGACTTTGTTGCCGGCCTCGGGGGATCCGGGTGGCGGGCATCTATTACTTGTTCAACAATCTTTATGAGGGGTGGAAGGCCTATTTGTGGTGTCTTCTCTTAAAAAGCAGGACGATACATGCTATTTTTGTTCCCGATTTCATGCGGAATCAGAATGTTCGAGGGTATTTGCGTGAACGCATCATCCAGATTCCCGATCCATGGGACTCACGGGTGTTGCGGCCGTTACCTCGGCAACTCGGGCTCCAAGCCTGCGGGATTAGGGATTCCGCTAGTTGCGTGTTTCTTGTGCTTGGGGCGATATCGCTCCGGAAGGGGATCGCACAGTTGCTGTGGTGCGCAGAAAATTGGGATTACGAAAAACGACCAAAGTTCAGATTACTAATAGCTGGCAAGGTAGAACCTGCCGTCAGTTCAAGGCTGTCCGACTTTGCGTGTGCCAATCCTCAATGCGCGAAATCGATCACAGTCATTGATCACTGGCTGTCTGACGAAGAGATTTGCCAGTGCTATGCCGCCGCGAGTTATCTCTGCGCGCTCTATCCTAAGTCATTCAAGGTTTCCATCAGCACGGTGTTGAGAGCCTTTGCGGTCGGACGTCCGGTTATCGCGGGCGACCATGGCATGATCGGCAAGTTGGTGCAGGATACGAGAGCCGGTTACACCTGCGACACAGCCTCGGGCGACAGTCTGCATGCAGCATTTGAGGCCGCTTATGATGCCTATGTGCATAGCCCGGCTGATTATCATACTATGAGCCGAGCTGGAGCGGCGGTTGCCGCAAAGTCAGAACTCACGCACTTTAAGGACACACTCGCTCTGTGGGTTAAGTCTCGCGGCTCCATATAACTGTTAATGACAGTTGAGTGTATGTGCGGATTATTTGCTCGTGAGCTTAAATTTTCTCAAATGAACGAGCGCTATTCGAGCATCTTTCAGGCCGCCTGTTTATCCAACTCTAGATGAACAACAAAATTCCCAAGAACTCAAAGAGCCATATTATTGCAGCTGTCCTTGGGACGAATGCATGCATTCAGTTCCAGCCCGGTTTGGTGGGGCAAAATCTAGGAATTGTTTTGCTCCTTATTAGTTTCGCCCTTGTCGCGTTTCTGCTGATCACGCAAAAGGCGACAAATATTCAATACGTGTTGTTGGGGTTGCTGCTGTGCTATCCGACTTACGCACTTTGCATTTCCTTGTCTACTGGCGTTGTGCGGGATGGGGTTAAAGGCTATCTTCTTTCGGTGACTCACGGGATCCTGTTGGTGACAATGCTATCCGCTTTCGGTGTAAAATTAATGAGGTGGTGTTTTGCTTGGACGATGCTCGTGGTTGCGGGATTGCTCGTGATTACAACCTTAGTGAGATTCTCGGCTGTATTGGCGCATGCGGGAGACGTATCTTTCGACATTAAGCACTATACGACGCCAGCTATCTGGTTCGCGCCTTTTGCGCTTTTTTGGCCACGATCAGCAGATGTTACGTTTCTCAATCTAGATCTGCCAAGGGCAATTGGCATATTTAGAGAACCGGGTGTTTTTCAGGCTTTTTTATGCGCGGCAATGCTTTCGCTAGGTGATGTTTTACGCCGCAGATATCTAATCGTAGCTCTGGTGATTTTAGCGATCGCAGTCATCTTAACCTTATCAACTGCGGGCTTCGTTAATCTATTTGTTGTGGCCGCAATTCTTCCATTCGGGTATGAGTTTCCTAGAAAAACAAAAATCGCGGTTGTATCGGTTACAGCCCTAGTTGCTTTTTCTGCCTTCTATTTCTACTTTTACAATGCGGAAGGAGGGCTTGAGAGTAAGCTCCAAACGGTATCTGGACGCGAGCGTATTGATGCGGTTGACGAATTGAAGGATCATATTGGCACATCGAGAATCCTTGGATTACGTTCACAATATCTGGGCGATCTGGTAGTAAGCCAAACTGGTAGCATTCCATCGTTTGTTTTGTGGGAAGGGATTGCGGGATTTGCTCTTTCATTGGCGCCTTTCTTTTGGATTTTGTTGAAATCAGGTCACCTCAAGAATCTCGCTCCCACTATACCTGTTCTTTTGACGGCATTGTCCTCACAACCCTTGTGGGCAACTGGACCGCTGCTCACAATTCTTGCGCTTGCGGTTCGCGAACGAATATTTCCAGGAGAACTGGACCGTTTTCAGCATTCTGCAAAGCGCCAAAAATCCTATAAACGTGGAGCTATAGACGATGAGGAAACAGCTTAGAAGGATTCGCCGCTGGGCGAATACACTGGTGGACCGCGATGTGTTGATTCAACCATCGATTTCCTTGCTCTCTGAAAGCCATGGATCACATTATGGGGGTTGGACTATTCTAGCAGACAGCCTTACTGCGGAATCTACGGTAATAAGCGCAGGTCTCGGCCATGATATCTCGTTCGATTTATCATTAATGGCGAAATACGCTTGCTGCGTTGTTGGATATGACCCCGATCCAAAGGCCTACGCATTTCATGACCACAAAAAGATTCCGTCAAAGTTTGTATGGAATCGACAGGGCATTTCGGACTCATCTGGGAAGATGAAGCTTTACAGACCCCCAAGGTCCGACTGGGTTTCCGGAACCTTAGTTGAGGGCGCGATTTCTCATAGCAGTGAGTTTGACGAAGTGGATATCGTGGACGTTTGCGATTTGCTACGGACTATTGATGGATCGATTCACGTATTTAAAATGGATATAGAGGGCGCTGAATATGGAGTTTTGGATCGGCTGCTAAAGACAGGAATGATTAACCGAATCGATCAACTGTTGGTTGAATACCATCATGGGAAAAAATACAGGGGGACTGATACGCAGAAGAGTGTGGATAGTATTTTAAACGCTGGGTTTGAGTTGTTCAGTGTGAGCGCAGTGGGCTGCGAATTCTCATTTTGTCGACGTGCAGCTTTTTCTTCGCTACTTAAAAATTGACATCGTTCTTCATGAGTCGCCGCAGTGGTGTCACCGCAACTTCGGGGCCGGTGATTTTACAAACCTGCCTGCCTGATTACCGGCTTCCGCTTTTTGAGCGACTAGTCGCAGCGATGCCCGATGCGAGGGTGTATTGTGGTCGTGACTATTTCACACCGAGCTTAGCTTTGTGCACGGAGCCTGTGTCTTGGCGCACTTACATTGAGAATCGATATTCTTTTTCTCGTTCGCTGCTCTGGCAGGTCGGTGTGGGAGATTTAACTTCCGACGCAGAGGTTGTTATCGCCGAGTTTAATCCTCGGGTGCTTTCGACCTGGGTATTGTTGCTACGACGGCGCCTATCTGGAAAGCGCACATTGCTCTGGGGTCACCTTTGGGGGCGGCACGGTCCGCAGTGGCTGGTGCGGCATATTCGTTTGTTTATGCTCCAGCTGTCCGATGGCATGATCTGCTACACGCGCAGCCAGCAGGAGGAGCTGCGGCATCTCCTCCCTGGGCATCCGGCCTGGGCGGCCGGGAACAGCTGCGTCACTCGGGCACAGTGCGAAGTGCCCCCGGCACCAGTGCAGGCGCCTTGCGTCGTTTATACGGGCCGCCTCATCAAGGAAAAGAAACCCGGTATCCTGCTGGAGGCCTTTGCCTGTGCGGTGCCACGCTTGCCTGCGGATACGAAGCTGTTGCTCGTCGGTGACGGCGCGGAATCGTCGGCGTTGCGTGTGCGGGTGGCGGCCCTCGGATTGGAGCGGCGCGTCGAATTGCCCGGCCACGTGAGCGACCCGGCGAAGCTGCGTGATATCTACGCCCGATCGGCCGTGGCTGTTTCTCCGGGGTATGTGGGATTGTCCGCCATTCAGTCCATGGCATTCGGGGTTTCCGTGTTGGTATCGCGCACGGAACCCCATTCGCCGGAGATCGAGGCCTGCATCGACGGGAAGACCAGTGTCTATTTTGAGACCGACAATATCGAGGATCTCGCCGACAAGCTGACGGCCTTTTTCCGCAGCGATTCCCCTTGGCATGCAAGGCGGTCCGACATCTCCCGGTTTGTCGCCGAACACTATACGTTTGACGGGATGGTCGATACTTTCCGTGCAGCGATCGGCACGGTTGCGGATACGGATAGCGCGGAAGGCAAGCCGGGGGATACGCGTATCGCCGTAGTTTGGGATCAGTTTGGCCCGTATCACCTGGCGCGCCTGCGGGCACTGCGAGAACAGTTTTCCGCGGGTCGCATCATCGGGGTGGAAATTGGCAGCCATACTACCACCTATGCCTGGCAACGCAGGACGGAGCATTCCAAGGATGGTTTTGTGACGCTGATTCGCGGGCGTAGCGTTGAGCGAGCTTCCGCTCTGGAAATCTACTCCAGGGCCCTGCCACTGTTCCGCAGAGAGCGGGTTGAGGCCGTGTTCGCACCCAGCTACTGGCCGATCAGTTCGCTTGCGATCATCCTGGCGGCGCGCAGCGCGGGAGCACGGGTCGTGATGATGAACGATTCGCATGCGCACACGGCGAAGGCGCGAGGAATATGGGCCGAGGTCAAGCGGCGCCTGGTGCTGCAGTTTGATGCCGCCCTGGTCGCCGGTGCACCACAAAAGGACTATTTTTCCAGCATGGGCATGGCGGCCGATAAGATCGTGGTGGGCTATGATGCGGTGGATAACCGGTTTTTCGCCGAGAGGGCGGCAGCGGCGCGGGGCAACCGGGAGGAAACCCGAGCCAGGCTCGGTTTGCCCGAGCGGTATTTTCTCAATGTGGGCCGCATGGTGTGGAAGAAGAATCTCGAGACGTTGATCGATGCCTATAAACAGGCGAAGGATCGCCTCGGGCCGACGTGCCCGGCCCTGGTGCTGGTGGGCAGCGGCAAATTGGAACGCGTCCTGCGGGAGCGTTGCTTGGCCCACGGCTTGTCGGTGTATCAGTCAGCCGCCAACGCACCGCAGGCGCGCCGGGGTGCGGCCGATGTATATATCCTCGGTTTCCGGCAGATCGACGAGTTGCCGGCATTTTATGCCCTGGCCGAGTGCTTCGTGCTGCCGAGTCGCGAGGAGGAATGGGGCCTGGTCGTGAACGAAGCCATGGCCTGCGGCCTGCCGGTGGTCGTGTCCCGCGTGGCGGGCTGCGCCCGAGATCTGGTGAAGCACGGCGAAAACGGGTTCCTGTTCGACCCGTTCGACCCGGCGGCTCTGGCCGACCACCTTGAGACGATCGCCCGGGATCCCGCGCGCGCGCGGACGATGGGGGAGGCTTCGACCCGGATCATCGCCGACTGGGGTTGCGATCGATTCGCGAGATCCGCGGAGGAAGCGGCGGATATCGCCATGGGACAGCGCGAACCGGCGGTGACGGCGTGAACCAATGAAGCCCGGACAGAATATTCCGTGGTTCCGCCACCTGGCGTCCATGCTCCTCCTGCTGATACTGGACGTTCATCAGGCGCTACGGCGATCGGTCAGCCGGGCCTTCCTGCGCGTGGCGCTTGGCATCCTCGCCCTCGGCTTGCTGGCCATAGTTTTCTCCGGCTTGGCCGCCCTGCGCCAGGTTAGCCGCAGCGTGGAATCGCTGGTGGGGGATGCGATGGTCGGTGTGGAATCGGCGGTGACGATGCGCGCCGTAGTG
>JBDHQK010000036.1:0-21508 GCA_039807025.1 Lacunisphaera sp. | reverse complement strand
GGACTGGACCCTGCGAACCGAGCCCGATATCCGCCACTATTCGGGCACGGCGGTCTATCGGACGAGCTTCGAGCTGGCCTCGGCGCTCCTCCGGGATCGCACCGCGCCGCTCCTGCTCGACCTGGGCACGGTGAAAAATCTCGCCCGCGTGCGCCTCAATGGCCGCGATCTCGGCATTGTCTGGTGCGCACCCTGGCAGGTGGATATCTCTGCCGCCGCCCAACCGGGCCGCAACGAGTTGGAAATCACCGTGGCCAATCTCTGGCCCAACCGCCTCATCGGCGACCAGGGCCTGCCGCCGGAAAAGCGCCGGACCTGGGTCAGCATCAATCCGTTCAAGGCAGATTCACCCTTGCTCCCGTCCGGCCTCCTCGGACCGGTCACTTTGCAAGTGGAGAGCAAATGAATCCTAGCCTGAGGCCACCCCATGATGAACCCCTTCCCTGTTTTGGTTGTGCCTCGCATCATCCGGTCCGGCCTGAGCATGGCTATCGCCGCCGCGTCGATCCTCCAGGCCGAAACCGCGACCTTCAACCTCACTTCCGCCGACATCAACGGGATCAACGCCGCCTTTGCCGCCGGCGCGCTCAACTCCGAAAAACTAACGCAGCTGTTTCTCAACCGGATTACCGCCTACGAAAAGGCCGGGCCGCGGCTTCATGCGATCATCGCGCTCAATCCTCAGGCCCTCGCCGAAGCTCGCTCCCTGGACGAGGAGCGCAAGGCAAGGGGGCCACGCAGCCCGCTGCACGGCCTGCCTGTCTTGCTCAAGGATAACATCGATGCCGCCGGCCTGCCCACGACGGGCGGTTTTTACGCGTTGCGAAACTCCCTTCCGGCACAAGACTCCGAGCAGGTTCGTCGGCTGCGCGCCGCCGGCTGCGTCATCCTGGGCAAAACCAATCTCAGCGAGTTCGCCAGCGGCGCCGCGCTTTCCACCCTGGGCGGACAAATTTTGAACCCCCACGCGCTCGACCGCACTCCGCGAGGATCGAGCGGCGGCAGCGGCGTAAGCGTGGCGGCCGGGTTCGCCATGTTCGCCTTGGGGACGGATACCGGCGGCTCCATCCGCCGGCCCTCGGCTGCGACTGGCATCGTCGGCCTGAAACCCACATACGGCCTGAACGGCCGCGGCGGCATCATCCCGCTCGCGCTCTCGCTGGACACGGTCGGCCCGATGGCACGCCACGTGGCCGATGTGGCCGCAGTGTTGAACGTGATGGCGGGAGCGGATCCCCGTGACCCCGCGACCAGGGATTCCGCGGCCAGACGTTCCCCTGATTACACGGCTGGTTTGAAAACCGATGCACTGAAAGGAGCCCGTTTCGGTCTGCTGCGTGACTGGATGAAGCTCGACCCCGGCGTGGATGCCGTCATCGAAACCGCCGTCGCGGTGCTGCGCAACCGGGGCGCCGAGGTCGTGAATATCACCCTCCCGCGCTATGTTCTCGGCCTTAGCAGCGGCTTGTATGAGGCGATCCACGACACGGAATTCCACTATCAGATCGAAGACTACCTGGCCACGCTCCCCCGTCAGGACAAGGACACGCCCAGGACCATTGCGGACATCGTGAGGCTCTCCGAGAAAATCACCGAGCCCACACCCGAAGGCTGGGTGCCGAATCCAAACCGCCTTACGTCGCTCAGGCGGCAGGCGCGATCGGGCACGCTGCAGGATCTGCCTTATCTGGACGCGCTTCAGGAGGGGCGGAAAATCGTCCGGGATAATCTGGCCTGGATCATGGACCAGGAGAAGCTCGACGCTTTTATCGTCCCCACGAGTTCGACTCCTCCGGCCCTGATCGCGGCGGAAAACGCGGGCACCGCGACGGGGCGGTCCGCGCCGACGGTCACGGGCTCCGTGGACCAGCTCAGCAATATCACCGGCTGGCCCGATCTCGTGGTGCCGGCGGGCTTCACGAGCGATCCGGCGCTGCCGGTGGGGCTCTCCTTCATCGGGCCGGCTTTCAGCGAAGCCCGCCTGCTCGGTTACGGCTACGCCTTCGAAACCGCCCTGCCCGCCCGCCGTCTGCCAGTGCACACGCCGATTCTTCCCGGGGAAATTTTCGACTATGAAACCGGCCCGAAGAAATAGCGCGGCCAGTTCGCACCGAAACCAATCCTCGCACCCGTCATGATTTGCTTCGAACACTTCCGCCGACTGACAAAAATTCTTCTCCTGCTCGGCGCCGCGGGGACCAGCGCCCTCCCGGCCCCGGCGGACGATCTCACGGTCGCCTGCTATTATTTCGGCAATTACCATCCGGGCGACCCGCGCAACGAGAAGAACAAGGGTCCGGGCTGGAGCGAATGGGATCTGGTCCAGGCCGCCCGGCCCCGCTTCCCCGGTCACCAGCAGCCCAAGGTGCCGCTCTGGGGCTACGGGGACGAATCCGACCCGGCCGTGATGGAGCGGAAAATCGCGGCTGCCGCCGATCACGGGATCGATGCCTTCATCTTCGACTGGTATTACTACGACGACGGTCCCTTTCTCGACCGGCCCCTCGACCGCGGATTTCTCCAAGCCAAGAATCACGACCGTCTCAAGTTTGCCCTGATGTGGGCCAACCACGACTGGCTTGAAATCCAGCCCTATAAGCGCGGCACAAAACAGCAGCTCCTGTATCCGGGAAGAGTGACTCCGGGAAACTTCACCAGGATCTGCGACCATGTGATCCACGCCTACTTCCCGCAGCCGTCCTACTGGCGGATCGATGGGCGGCCCTATTTTTCATTTTATGATCTGACGAATCTGCTGGAAAATTTCGGCAGCGTGGCGGCGACGCGCGCGGCGCTCGATCGGTTCCGGGCGCAGGCCGTGGCGGCCGGTCTGCCGGGGTTGCACCTGAACGCCGTGGTCTGGGGTCAGCCCGTCCTGCCGGGCGAGAAAGCTCCCGCGGACGCCGCGAAGTTGATCCGGGAGCTTGGCTTCGACTCCGTTACCTCCTACGTGTGGATTCACCATGTGCGGCTGCCAAAGCTGCAGACCGACTACAACGAAGTCCGCGACGGCTACTTCAAGTATTGGGACGAAGCCCGGCGGAAGTTCGTCGTGCCCTATTTCCCCAACGTGACGTTGGGGTGGGATCCCAGTCCCCGCACCAATCAGGACGACACGTATGGCAATTTTGGCTACCCGTTCATGAACACGATCGCCGGCAACACGCCAGAGCGGTTTGCCGCGGCCCTGGCGCTGACCCGGCAACGCCTGCTGGCCGACCCCCAGGGGCCGCGCATCCTGACCATCAATGCCTGGAACGAATGGACCGAGGGCAGCTACCTCGAGCCCGACACGATCCATGGGCTGGGCTACCTCGAGGCGATCAAACGCGTGTTCCCGCCGGCAGACAAATCTCCCCACCCATGACAACCCAACCGCTCCGTCTCGGTCTTTTCGGCATCGGACTCGATGCCTATTGGCCCCAATTCGCCGGCCTAAAGGAACGCCTGGAGGGCTACCTCGCGCGCGTCGCCGGGAAACTGGCCCGCCCCGGGGTCGAGCTGGCCAACCTCGGACTCATTGACACCCCGGATGCGGCCTTCGCCGCCGGCCGCGAGTTTCGCCGGCAGGATGTGGACCTGATTTTCCTGCACGTCACCACCTACGCGCTGTCGTCCACCGTCCTGCCCGCCGTGTTGCGCGCCAAGGTGCCGGTGATCGTGCTCAACCTCGCGCCCGTGCCAGCCATCGACTACGCGGCCTTCAACGCCCTCGGTAACCGCACCGCCATGACCGGCGAATGGCTCGCGCACTGCGCGGCGTGCCCGGTGCCCGAGATCGCCAACGTCTTCCGGCGGGCCGGCGTGCCGTTTCACCAGGTCACCGGGGTGCTGGACGACGATCCGGCCTGCTGGCGCGAGATTGACGCCTGGGTGGACGCCGCCCGCGTCGCCGCCGGGATGTTCGGCAACCGCCTCGGCCTGATGGGGCATTACTACAGCGGCATGCTCGACATCCAGACCGACCTCACCCTCCAGAGCGCCACCTTTGGCACCCACCTCGAACACCTCGAGGTGGACGAGCTCTCCGCCCGGTGCCGTGAGGCCACTCCCGCCGCCATCGCGGCGCGCGTGCGGGAATTCCACACCGCCTTCGCCGTGCAACCCGACTGCCCGGCGGATGATCTCGCGGCCGCAGCGCGCACCAGCGTCGCCCTCGACCGTCTGGTGGCCGACCACCGCCTCGGCTCGCTGGCCTATTATTACAAGGGCACCGGCGTTCCTGAGAACGAGACCACCCTCGCCACCATCATCCTCGGCACCTCGCTGCTCACCGCGCGGGGCGTGCCGGTCGCGGGCGAGTATGAGGTAAAGAACGCGCAGGCCATGAAGATCATGGATCTACTCGGTGCCGGCGGCTCCTTCACCGAATACTACGCGATGGATTTCCAGGACGATGTCGTGCTCATGGGCCACGACGGTCCCGGCCACCTGGCGATCGCGGAAGGGCCGATCAAGGTCCGGCCTCTGGTCGCCTACCACGGCAAGGTCGGCCGCGGCCTCTCCATCGAGATGGCCGTGAAGCACGGGCCCGTCACCCTGCTCTCCGTGATCGAGACGCCTGGCGGCCGCCTCGCGCTTCTCTGCGCCGAGGCCGAGTCCGTGCCCGGCCCCATCCTGGAAATCGGCAACACCAACAGCCGTTATCGCTTCGCCTGCGGCGCTCGGGAATTCGTCCAGCGCTGGAACCAGCACGGTCCCGCCCACCACTGTGCCGTCGGCGTCGGCCACCTCGCACATAAACTCGAGAAGCTCGGCCGCCTGCTCAACCTCGAGGTCATCCGCGTGGTCTGATTCCCCGGACACATCTTCCCTGCCTGGCTCCCGCCTTCTCCACCCCAATCGCCACTCCTCCTTCCATCCATGGGCAATGCATTTCTCGGTGTCCTCTTCCACTGGCTCGGCGGCCTGGCCGCCGGCAGCTTCTATGTGCCCTACCGGGGCGTGAAGCGCTGGTCCTGGGAAACCTACTGGATCGTGGGCGGTTTTTTTTCGTGGATCATCTGTCCGGTGCTGCTGGCCTCGCTGCTCACGCATGACCTCGCGGGCGTGCTCTCGCGGCAATCCGCCGGCACGCTGTGGTGGACCTACTTCTTCGGCGTCATGTGGGGCATCGGCGGCCTGACCTTCGGCCTGGCCATGCGCTATCTCGGCATGTCGCTCGGCATGGGCGTGGCCCTCGGCTATTGTGCGGCGTTCGGCACGCTGCTACCCCCGGCTTTCAAGACCTTCATCCCGTCCATTCCCGTGCCCGAGACCATCGGGCAAATCGCCGCGACGCGGGCGGGCCAGGTCACGCTCCTCGGTGTGCTCGTCTGCCTGGTGGGCATCGCCGTGGCCGCGCTGGCCGGACTGCGCAAGGAGCGGGAGATGCCTGCGGCCGAGAAGCAGCAAGCCATCGCCGAGTTTAATTTCCCCAAGGGCCTCCTCGTCGCCACCTTCGCGGGCATCATGAGTGCCTGCTTCTCCTTCGCCCTCACCGCCGGCACCCCCATCGGCGAGGCCTCCGCCGCCGCCGGCACACCCGCGCTCTGGACCGGCCTGCCGAAGCTCGTCGTCGTGCTGCTGGGCGGCTTCACCACGAACTTCGCTTGGTGCGCGTGGCTGAATTTCCGCAACCGGACCGGGCATGAATACTGCGCCACCACCACGCGCGCCGATCCCGCGCCCGCGGCCTCCCCGGTGCCCCTGCTGCGCAACTACCTGTTCTGCGCGTTGGCCGGCGCCTGCTGGTATCTCCAGTTTTTCTTCTACACGATGGGCGAGACCCAGATGGGGCGCTTCGGCTTCGCCAGCTGGACCCTGCACATGGCGAGCATCATCATTTTCAGCACCGTGTGGGGCTGGATACTCCACGAGTGGAAGGGTGCGAGCCGCCGGGTCCACGGCATCATCGCCGCCGGCATCGGGCTGCTCATCCTCTCCACCGTCATCATCGGCCTCGGCACCTGGCTGAAGTCGTAGCCCGGCCCGGTGGGTCATATCCTTGCTCGGTGTCTTTCTTCAGGGTGGTTTTGGCTTTTGCGCCACCCCCTGCCATGATCCGTCTTTTTGCTGAACTCGTCGGACCCTCCCTACTCCTCCCTGCTGCTCAGCCGCGGAAGTGCACCGTATAGTTTTCGACGGCCTTGGCCTCGTCGCCCTCGCCCTGCAGGAGGGTGAGGAAGACGATGAACGTGTAGGGCGGGATGACGGGCTTCTGCCCGATCAGGGCCGTGCCGCTGCCGTTGAGCACCGTGCGGTTGTCACCGGGGGACCGCGGATTGGGCCAGCGCGCCGTGGCGCGCGTCACGTCCATAGCCATGGGCTTGTTCTTCTTGTCGTAGAAGGTGAGCTTGAATTTGCCATCGACCACCTCGAGTCCGAGCTTGGTGCCATTGGCTCGGACGATCTCCGTGCCCAGGATCTTGGGCAGGGGCACTTCCTTCTTGTCGGCCTTGCCGGCCGGAGCCGCCTTGGCGGCGGGAGCCTTGGGCTTCGCCGCCGAAGCGGGGGCCGCAGGTGCCTGCGCAGACAGCACACTGGTGGCGAACAAAAGACACCCGGCGACGGCGATGGATTTCATGCCCGCAATATAGCCCGGGGCCGGGCGTGCGCAAGCCCTGGCTGGAGCCGACGGGCGGCGACCGCAGCGTTTCGCATGCAATTCACGCCCGCGCGCGCAATTCACGCCATCGCGCCAGCCGGTCAGCGATCTTGGCCTCCCACCCGGCTGTCTTGGGGTGGTAGAGCGTGAGTGGCTTTTCCAGATAGGCCTGGCCGGAGATGTTCTCCGGGAAATCGTGCGAATAGAGATAACCCTTGCCGTGTCCGGCCTGCTTGCTGGCCGCCCCGCTCTTGTCGCGCAACGGCGCGGGCACGGCCTGCACCGGCGCCACCTTCAGCGCGTGCTGCGCCGCAGCCAGCGCCAGGGTCGCCGAGTTGCTCTTCGGGGCCGTGGCGATGTAGAGCGTGGCGTGCGCGAGTGTCAGTTCCGCCTCGGGCAGGCCGATGAAGTCGCAGGCGTGGTGCGCCGCCACCGCCAGTGGCAGCGCCTGCGGGTCAGCCAAGCCCACGTCCTCGCTGGCCAGGATCACCAGCCGCCGCGCGATGAACCGCGGGTCTTCGCCGCCAGCCAGCATCTTCGCGAGCCAATACAGCGCCGCATCCGGATCGCTGCCGCGGCAGCTTTTGATGAAGGCCGAGATGGTGTCGTAGTGCTCGTCCTCGTCAGCGTCGTAGCGGATGCGCCGCTCGCGGGCGAAGATTTCCAGCTCCTGCTCCCCGATCTCCGCCCGCTCCGTCAAGCTGAGGGCGATGACCTCGAGGGCATTGAGCGCCCGGCGCAGATCACCGTCGCACAGCACCGCGAGATCACCCAGCACCTTGTCGGATGCCGTGTGCCCGCGCGCGCCCAGCCCGCGCTCCGTGTCGGTCAGCGCGCGGCGCAGCACGCCCGCCACCGCGGTGGGCTTAAGCGGCTCCAGCCGGAACAAATGGCTGCGACTGAGCAGCGGCGGGTTCACGTAGAAACCGGGGTTGTGCGTCGTCGCGCCGATCAGCCGCACCGTGCCCTCCTCGACATCGGGCAGGAGCAGGTCCTGCTGCGACTTGTTGAAGCGGTGCAGTTCGTCGATGAAGAGCATCGTCGCGGCCGTGGGTGTCCGCCGGGCCGCCGCGAGGATTTCGCGGAGCTCGGCGACGTTGGACATGACGGCGTTGACGCGCACGAACCGGCTTTTCGTCTCGTGGGCGATGACCTCGGCGAGGCTGGTCTTTCCGCAGCCCGGGGGGCCGTAGAAGAGCAGGCTGCCAAACCGGTTGCTGGCAATCAACCGGGGCAGCAGGTTGCCCGCCTGCAGGATGTGCTCCTGCCCGACGATCTCGCCGAGCGACCGGGGCCGCATCCGCGCCGCGAGCGGCTGGTGCGCCGCAGGTTGGTCGGGCAATCCCGAGTCGGAGCGCGAAACATCCTCGCCAAAGAGAGAACCGGATTCATCGACAGGGCGGGCCATGGGATGGATCGAGGCTGTGGTCGCGCCGGGGGAGAAACAAGTTTGAAGGCACGGCGCAAAACTGTTCGTCTGCAGCCCTGCCTGCCGAAGCCAGGCGTCGCGCCCGCCATGTCTTCGCCCGCCCTCCATCTCCGCGCGCCGCTGTTCTGGCTGCTGGTGCCTTTGATGGCCGGACTGACGGCAGCCCGGCTCTGGCCGGCCCCGGCGGGTGGCTTGGGCCCGCTGCTGTGGGCCGCAGGGCTGGCCGGAGCCGGAGCCCTCTGGTGGGCGAGACGGCCCGGCCGCGGGGCGGAGATCGCGTGGGGACTCGGTCTTTGCACCGCGACAGCGCTGGGCGGATTTGTCCTCCTGCATGCGCGGCACCCTGCCTGGCACTTGGTGGAGTCGCGCCCGCCGCGTGAGATCACGGTGACGATGCGCGTGCATCAGGCCTTCCCGGTGGCGCCAACCACGCGCAGCTTGACGGGCTTGGCGGAGATCATCGCCGCCGCGTCCGACCCGGAATTGCTCGATCGGCGGATCTATTTCTCCGCCATCCGGCGGATCAGCGTGCCGCCGCAACGTTCGGGCAGCTATGTCATTCGCGGCGTCATCGAGTCGCTCCCGCCCGAGCCCGGCGGCTCGGGCTTCAACGACTACCTCGCCAATCTCGGCATCCGCCATCGCATCACCCGCGCCCAGATCATCACCGAGGCCGCGCCGCCCACGCCGTTCCAGCGGTTTTGCGCCCGAGCCCAGGATCGGCTGGAAGGCATCCTGCGCCACGGGCTGGCCGACCAACCGCAAGCAGCCTCGCTCTATCTCGCGATGCTGCTGGGAGAGAAGGCGGTGCTATCGGCTGAACAACGGAATGCTTTCATGCGGAGCGGCACCTTCCATATATTCTCCATCAGCGGCCTGCATGTGGGCGTCATCGGCCTGGCGCTTTATACGCTGTGCAACTTGCTGCGGGTGCCGCGCCGGGCCGCCGCCGCCGCGACCTTGGTCGTGCTCTGGCTCTACGTGGCCATCACCGGTGCCAGCTCTCCCGCCGTGCGCGCCTTCCTGATGATCGCCTTCCTGCTCGCCGCCGAGGTCTTCCGCCTGCCGGGCAATGCGCTGGCGGCGCTCGCGGCCGCCGCCCTTGCGACGCTGCTGCTGGATCCGCTGCAGCTTTTCAGCACGGGCTTCCAGATGTCGTATGCCGTCGTGGTGGCGCTGGTGGTGATGGGGCGGCCGCTCGGCGAAAAGTGGCTGGCGGGGTGGCGCCCCTTTGCCCTGCGACCGAGGGCGGATTGGCGCTGGCCGCATCGGGTGTGGGACTGGAGTGGCCGCTGGCTCCTAGGCATGGCGGCGGCGTGCTGGACGGCCTTTCTCGCCAGCACTCCCTCGGGCATCGGGTATTTCGCCGTCTTCTCCCCGGGCGCACTGCTGGCCAACCTCATCATCATCCCGCTGTCCTCGCTGGCTATCACGGCGGGATTCGTGTCGCTGCTGGCTGGCTTGGCGGGCTTGTTGCCGGTGAGCGGGGCGTGCAACGCCCTCGCCGGCCTGACCATCCGGGGCATGGACGGCCTCCTCCTGCATGGCATCGAGTTGCCCGGAGTGTATTTCAACGCCCACTTTCGCGCGGACTGGCTGGCCCCCGCCTCATTGATCCTGATGACGGCGGCCTTCCTGGCCGGTGCCTTGGGCCGCTGGGCCCCGCGTTACGGCGGTTACTGGCTGCCCGCCGGCGTGCTCGCCCTCCTGATTATTTTGGGCGTGAAGTTCGGCTGAAGCCCGCAATTCTCGCCTCATGAAAAGCGCTTACGAACTCGCCATGGAACGCCTGGACAAATCCGGCCCCGCCGCCGCGCCGCTGACGGGGGCGCAAAAGGCCCGGCTGGCGGAGATCGACCGCCTCTACCAAGGCAAGATCGCCGAACGGGAGATTTTCCTCCAACAGCAGCTGACCGCCGCTCTGGCGGCGCAGAAACTCGACGAAGCCGACCAAGTTCGGAAACAGATCGCCGGCGAAAAGGCCCGGCTGGAGGAAGAACGCGAAGCCGAGAAGGATCGCGTGCGGCAGGGAAAGTGAAGCCGCGACACGGACAACCCGCTGGCTTGGGACCGCCAGCCCACGGCTTCAGTCCGCAAATTCGAACTCCGCCGACAGCGCATGATGGTCCGAGGCCATCGTGGGCTTCACCCAGCAGCCAGTGGGACGAAGCCGGTTGTTGTGAAAGATGTGATCCAGCACATAGGGGCGGCGGCGCCAGGTGGTCTCCGTGGACTGCACCGTCTGGTAACCCGCGTCGGCGAACTGCTGGATAAGCGACTGGTGTTTGCTCACGTTGAAGTCGCCCGTGAGCAGGGTCGGCATCCCGGCGGTGTCGCGCAACTGCTCCTCGACGAGCTTGCGCTGGCTCAGGTGCACCTCGCTGCTGGACTTGAGCATGAAGAACGCGAGCAAGTGCGTGTTGAGGAGCCGCACGTCGCGCCCGGCGATGGTGGTGGTGGCCCCGATGAGCACCCGGTCGGTCGGGGTCTTCTTCTCGCCAAAGAAATCAAACTCCACCGGGGGCGAAGGCAGGTTCACGCAAATGTGTTCTCGCAGCGGGGTCTTGGAGAAAATCGCCAGCCCGATACCGAAGGGCAGTTCCCGCGGATCGGGCCGGGGGTAGCAAAAATAGCTGTCCTGACCGGGAAACTCCTGCTTGAGGCGGGTGTAGTGCGGCGGCGGCTCGGCCTGCGCCCCGCCCGGCAGGGCGCGCTCCACCTCCTGCAGCATCACCAGGTCGGCGTCGTGGCTGCGAATCTCGTCAATAGTCAGCTGGAGATTGATCGGCACATGGTCGGGATACACATCATCCCAAGGCTGCCCAAATTGCATGTTGAACTGCAGCAGCTTGAAGCGACCGGTCGCACTCATTGGCCGCCTCCGGCTTTTCTGACCACCCCGGGCGTGATCGCGGCGTCGCCTGCCTTGGCCAGTTTCACCCCGTTCAAATCGACCCGGACCAAGGCGGTGTGGCTGGGTGTGATGGCCTGCACGCCGGCTCCGCTCCAACGCCCGGCTTGAACCGTGGCGGTCGCCGGGCGCAGGACCGCGGGCTTCGCGTAAAAGTTGCGGCCGCCGGGCTGAAAGGTGGCGTTTCGCTGCTCCGGGTTGAGCAAGGCGCCTGAGGCCGACAAGGCGCCGACGAGGGTGAAAAGGACGCTGAATTTCGCTCGGCAAAGCATGTGCGGCAAGCTGGCCAGATGTTTGCCCGGGCCAAAATAGCGGCAAGCCTATTCTGGCTCGGCCGTGCCTTCAACTACCCAGCCCTTTGCCTCCGGCACCTGCCTGACAAACTCCCGCAGCGCCGCGCTCAGGTGCTCGGCATAGCGGTAGTGCGCACCCATGCCCGTCCGCAGCTCGGCTTCGTAGATGAACTTGTCGGCGTGCGTGCTGTGCTCGAAGGGCGTCTGCGCCCCCAGCAGCAGTGAATACACGTAGGCGGCGCTGCCGCGTGCCATCAGCTCGCGCGTCAAGGCCGCCTGCTCGTCGAGCAGCGCCTGGTGCGCGGCGTGGGAAATCTCCGGCGGCAGGTAGAAGCCGGCCTGGATCAGCGGCGTGTAGCGGTGGCCGGTGCGGTGGCGGTTGAGGTCGCGCAGCTCGGCGATGGCCATGTTGTTCCAGGCAAAGCTGACCCGCATCCGGCGGGTGGCCCGGCCCTGATAACCGTAGCGGTTGGCGCGGTGCTTCAGCGCCTCGGACACCGACTGGGTCTCGACGAGCCACGGCGGCGCCTCCCGATCCACCTTCACCCAAACCTCGTCGGCCAGGGGCTTGGTCGACAACCGGGTGAGCCCGAGCGAGAGGCTCTCCGCGAACTCCTGCTGCGCCTGCACCTGGTAGGATTTCTCGGCAATACTGTGCTTCAGCAGCCGCGGCGACTGCTTGAGCAACTCCTCGCGGATGAGTTTTGCGGCGCGCGAAGCCTCAGGCAGGCCGAGCGAATCGAGATGCTTCACCGTGGCGGCCCACATGCGCGAGCTTTGCACGAGGCCGAGGTTGGTGCGCGTGGCGAGTGGGATGAAGTAGCGCGCGCGATCCAGCGCGTAGTTCTTGCGCAGCCGGGTGACAACAGCGGGCTTGGCGTCCTTGGGCAGGCGCACGAGCGAAGGATTGGCCAGCGCGGCTGCGTCGAGGCGCGCGTATTCGGCGTTATAGGCCGCGAAGGCCTTCGCCATCACGGCGGACCAGCGCGGCGCGAGGTCGGCGGGGATGCCGAGCTCTTCCGCCGTGGGCAGGTTCGTCGCCGCCATCGTGATGTAGCGCGTGCTCGATTCCTGGCCGTCGGCCATCTGGGCGATCTCGAAAATTTTATACGCCAGCCACATTGACACGTCATCGAGCGCGACGGCCAGGCCGCCGGTCAGGCCGCCAATGGACGCGTGGCCGTAGTCCACGAAGTTCAGGATGCGGTCGATCGACGCATCCGGATTGGTGAGATCCACCTTTTCAAGGATGGCGCCAATGCCCTGGTTGCTGCGGGAGTAGCGGGCGAGGACGGAGGCGAGCAGCTCGGGGGTTACCTTGGGAAGGTTGGCGGCCGCAGGCGGCGGCACAATGGCGAGTCCGGTTACTTTCATGCAGCGGCCCCACACGAAACAGTTTCGCGAACCGACGCGAAGAAAATAAACGGGAAGTTGCCGGCACCCGCCGCAAACAGGCTGGCCGTCCGCCCGCCTCTGGCGCAGCGTGCTTGGATAAACCTCCGGCCCCACCCCTGCAACGTCTTTGCCCGGCACCTGCTCGCGGGGGCTTTGCTCGCCGCCGGCCTGATCCGCTCCGCCGCGAACGAAACTCCCGCCCAGGCCATGCCGCCCCCGTTTTCCCAATTCACCCTTGGTTTTGAAACCCCGGTCAATCCGACCCTGCAAGCCGACGTGGTGGCCCTTGACGCCCGGCTCCGTGCAAAACACGGCATGGCAGCCGAGCAGACCTCCGTGGGTGTGCTCGATCTGAACACCCTGCGCCTAGCCATGGTGCGACCGGACCGTATCGACTACGCCGCCAGCGTGCCGAAGATCGCCATACTGCTTGCCTGGTTCCAACGGCACCCGGAGGCGGCCACCAGTCTCGACCCGGTGACCCGGCACGAGCTCGGCCTGATGATCAAGAGCTCGGACAACGTCCTTGCGGCGAAATACTCCCAGCTCCTCGGACTGAAATCCATCCAGCAGGTGCTCGAAAGCTACGGTTTCTACGATGCGGCCCACGGGGGCGGCCTCTGGGTGGGCAAGCACTACGGCAAGGGCACCGAGCGTTACGGCGATCCGGTGGGCGGCCATTCTCACGCCGCGACCATCCGCCAGCTCCTCCGCTATTACCTGCTGCTGGAGCAGGACCGCCTCGTCTCGCCGGCCGCCTCGGCCACCATGCGTGAGATCTTCGCCTCGCCCGACATTGCGCACATCCCGGACAAGTTCGTGAAAGGCCTCGCCGGCCGCGACGCGCAGGTGCGCCGGAAGGCCGGCTGGTGGGAGGACTGGTTCCTCGACACCGCCATTGTCACCGGCGGTGGCCGCCATTACATCCTGGCCGCCATGACACACCATCCGCAAGGTGACGCCTACCTGGCCGAGTTTGCGACCGCGGTGGACGACCTGCTCGTGCCGGCTACGCCGCGATCCTGAGCTATTTCGGCAGCAGCCAGCCGGACAACGGGGCCTGGAAGAAGCCCAGCAGCACGGTTGCGAAAGTCAGGAGGGCCAACGTGGCTATGCCCACCCACTTTGGCCCGGCGGGCAGCGGGCGGGCGGGCGAGTCCGTCCCGGCAACCGGCGGCGCCCAAATCTCGAACCACGCCGCCTTGATCCAGCCGAAATAGTAGAAAATGGAGATCACCACACCCACGACGGCTACCGCCAGCAACCCGTAGAGTTGGGCGTGAAAAGCCGCGACGAAGAGCAACAGCTTGCCCATGAAGCCAGCCAGCGGCGGGATGCCCGCCAACGAGCCGACCCCCACCGCCAGCACCGCGCCGAGGAAGGGCCGCTCGCGCGCCAGCCGGGCATAGTGGTCGAGTTCCTCGCCGCTGTCATCCGGGCCGGCCACGTAGGCCATGACACCGAACACCGCCATCGAGGCCAGCAGATAGGTGAACAGGTAGAACCACACCGCGCCCGTGGCCCACGACACGGTGAACGACGCCACCACGCCAATCAGCAGGTAGCCGGCGTGCGCGACGCCGGAGAGCCCCATCAGGCGCTTGGTGTTGCGCTGGGTGAGGGCGGAAAGGTTGCCAAAGAGGATCGTGGCGGCGGCCAGCAGCGAGAGCACCGGCACCAACACGCCGGCCAGCGGGGCGAAAGCGCGGTGCACCAGCAACAACAGCACGGCGAAGCCCGCCGCCTTCGAGGAAACCGCGAGGAAGGCGGTCACCGGCGTCGGGGCGCCCTGGTAGACATCGGGCACCCAGATCTGGAACGGAAACGCCCCGATCTTGAAGGCCACGCCGCCGATCACCAGCAGCGCCCCGGCGATGGCCAGGAAGTTGCCGGGATTTTCCCGCAGGAAGGTGAGCACCGTGCCGAATTCAAAGCCCGTATGCACGCCCCCACCCGCCTCGACCCGGCCGACCGCGCCGTAGAGCAGCACGATGCCGAAAAGCAGGATCGCCGAGCTGAGCGCGCCGAGGACGAGGTATTTCAGGCCGGCCTCGAGCGACGAGGAGCGCTCGCGGTAGTAGCTCACGAGGATATAGAAGCCGATCGTCACCGTCTCCAACGCGACGAAGAACATCACGAAGTGGTTGCTCTGGGCGAGGAGCATCAGCGCCGCCGTCACCACCAGCAGGAGGTGGTAGAACTCCACCCGAGGCACCCGGGCGCGGGGCAGGCAGACCGTGGCGAGGAAGCACACCAGCAGGGACGAGAGCAGGAAAAAAACCCGGGCGACCTGACCCGGCATGCTGAGCCGGATGAGCCCGCCGAAAAGCTCATCCCCGTCCCATATCTTGCCAAAGTTCAGCGCCACACCCGCCAGCACCACGGCCAGCGCCATGCCGGCGGCGTGCGGGATGAAGCGATGCTGCGCCTTCGGGGTGGCGAGCTCGAGGACGAGCAGGCCCAGCGCGGCGCAGGCGAGGATGATTTCCGGCCCGAGAGCCCACCATTCGTTGGAGGCGGCGACGGCTTTGAGGAGTTCGGTGGACATCGGGAAATTAGCGGGCCGGAACGGTGAGCGTGACGGGAGCCGGGTTCAACGCCTGGTCCACGGGCTGGGAAATGGCCTTGGGGTAGAAGCCGAAGAGGAGCAGCGCGGCCAGCAGGATGAGCGCCGGGAGCTTCTCCCTCCAATCGAGGTCCGCCGGCGGGTGCTGGGCGGTCACGCGCTGCAGCTGTTCGCTGGCCGGGCCAAAGAAGACACGGGCCGCGGCGCGCAAGCCGTAGACCGCCGAGATGATCACGCCGGCGACGGCCACGGCGGTCAGGGCGTGCGAGAATTTCCACAGGGCGACGAAGATCGTCAACTCGCCCCAGAAGTTGGCAAAGCCCGGCAGGCCGATGCCAGCCATCGTGGCGGCGACGAAGAAGGCCGCGAGAACGGGGGTCTTTTGCGCAAGGCCGCCCATCTCGGACAGGTCGAAGGTGTGCGTGCGGTGGTGGATGCTCGTCGCGAGCAGGAACAGCAGCGCGACCGACAGGCCGTGCGCCACCATCAACAGCACGACACCGCCGGTGCCGATGGTCGAGAGCGCCGCGATGCCGAGGAAGCAATAGCCCATGTGCATCACCGAGCTGTAACCGAGCATCTGCTTGAGATCGCGCTGCGCCATGGTGACGAAGCCGACGACCAGCACGTTGCCGATGCCGGCCAGCAGCGCGAGCTTCCAGGCCCAGTGCTGCAGGCCCAGCGGGATGAGCGGGATCGCGATCTGGATGAGGCCGTAGAGGCCGAACTTCTTGAGCACGCCGGCGTGCAGCATGGCCGCCGAGCTCGGCGCGGCGCCGTAACCCAACGGGGCCCAGGTGTGCAACGGCCAGAGTGAGACGAGCGTGCCGAAGCCGAGGAGCAGCAGGCCGCCGATCCAGTTTTGGCTGTGGCCCGCCATGGCCTGGGCGGCGACGGCGTCCTTCAGCTCGATGAGGTCGAAGGAGTTGGCGCCGCTCTTCACATAGAGCGCGATCAGGCCGAGCAGCGAGAGCATGGCTCCGGCCGTGAGATAGATGGTCAGCTTCATCGCCGCGTAGTTGCGGTCGCGGCCGCCCCAGATGCCGACCATGATGAAGGTGGGGATCAGCGCCAGTTCGTGGAAGAAATAGAAGAAGAAGATGTCCACGGAGGCGAACACCCCCAGCAGGCCGCCGTGCATGACGAGCAGGAGCACCAGGTAGAGCTTCAGCCGCTCGGCGCCGGAGCGCAGCGCGTAGAGCCCGGCCGCGAGGCCGACAATGGCCGCGAGCAGAAACATCGGCAGGGCGATGCCGTTGAGGCCGAGCTTCAGGCTGATGCCGAAGGCCGCCAAGCCGGTGTAGGTCGTGCTGAGATAGGCATACTGGTGCGCGTTCTCGGCGGGGAACTGCGCCCACAGCCACAGCGCGATGAGCAGCGGCGCGGTGAAGGCGGCGGCCGCCAGCTTCGTGGAGAACCGCTTGGGCAGACCGCACGCGATGATGAGCGCCGCCCCGAGCGGCATGGCGATGGCGAGCTGCAGAAGTTGGGCGTTGGACAGAATCACAGCGAATTGAGGTGGAGCGCGGCCTCCGGACGCGCTTTCAGGATGCGCGCAGGCAACAAACCCGTCCGGAGGCCGGGTTCCACCTTTGAAGGCATGGGAGAGAAGTTACGCATCGTGTTAAAACAGGCCGGCGGCGTAGGCCCAGAGGAGCGCAGCGCCGAGCAGGAACCAGTAGACGTAGGCGTGCAGGCTGCCGGTGTAGAGTGCCCGGGCGCCGTAGCCGACGAGACCGGCAAAGCCGGCCAGGCCGCGGATGATGGCGCCAGCGAGCACGATCTGCTCAAGGAAGTTCAGCACCATCGCGAAGCGCTGCTGCACCTTCGCGACGTAGTAATTGTAGAGCTTGTCAAACGACTCCTTGAGGCCGGTCAGCGCGCTGAAGCCGAAGCGAAATTTCTCCTCGAGCGTGTCGGTCGCGGCGGTCTTGTAGAAGAGCAGCGCCGCGCCGCCGCCGAAGGTCATGACGGCGAGCGAAACGAGCAGGATGGTCGTGTGCGCCGAGCCGTGGGCCTCGGGAATGAGAAGCGCAACCGTGCCGGCCAGCTTCGGGTAAATACCCGATTGGAAGAACCATGTGCCACCGAAAATCGAAAGCGCCGCGAGGATGACCAGCGGCAGCGTCATCACGAGGCCGCTCTCGTGGGCATGCTTGGCGGCGTCGGAGCGAGCTTCGCCGAGAAAGGTGATCTTCCAGAGGCGGACCATGTAGAACGAGGTCAGCACAGCGGTGAAGGCGAGGATGGCGAAGACCGCGGTGTTCTTCGTCATCGCGAGGTAGAGAATGGCATCCTTCGAGAAGAACCCGGCGAAGGCGGGCATGCCGATGATCGCCAGCACGCCGATCGTGAAGGTCCAGAAGGTCACGGGCATCTTCGCGCGCAGACCGCCCATCATGAAGATGTCCTGCTCGTGGTGGCAGCCGTGAATGACGGAGCCGGAGCCGAGGAACATGAGGGCCTTGAAGAAGGCGTGCGTCGTCAGGTGGAACATCGCGGCACCGACGCCGGCGGCGATGAGCATCTGGTGTCCGCCGTGCTCCACAGCGATGGAGCCCAGCCCGAACGCCGCGACCATGTAGCCGAGCTGCGAGAGCGTCGAGTAAGCCAGCACCTTCTTGATGTCACGCTGGACGATGGCGCAGAGCGCCGCGTAAAGCGCGGTGACCGTGCCGATCCACATGATGACCTCGAGCGCCTGCGGCACCATGAGGACGTTGATGCGGCAAAGCATGAAGATACCGGCGGCGACCATCGTCGCGGCGTGGATAAGCGCGGAAACCGGCGTCGGGCCCTCCATCGCATCCGGCAGCCACACGTGCAGCGGCATCTGGGCCGACTTGCCCATCGCGCCGCAGAACAGCAGGAGCGGGATGGCGGTGCTGAAGACGTGCTCCTGGCCGAGCTCGGTGAAGTTCACCGTGCCGTTCGCCCAATAGCACATGATGATGCCGAGCAGGAAGCCGAAGTCGCCGACTCGGTTGACGATGAAGGCTTTTTTCGAGGCGTCGGCCGCAGACTGCTTCTCGTGGTAATGGTTGATCAGCAGCCAGGAACTGAAGCCGACCAGCTCCCAGAAGATGAAAATCATGAACAGGTTGTCGGCGAGCACGATGCCGATCATCGAGAACATGAAGATCGACAGGCCGCCGAAGAACCGGGCGCGGGCCCGGTCGTCGTGCATGTAGCCCAGCGAGAAGAGGTGGATCAGGAAGCCGACGAAACCGACGATGAAGAGCATCAGCGCCGCGAGGTCGTCATACTTGACGCCCAGCGAGACACTGAAGGCGCCGAAGCGCAGCCACTCGACGGAGGACTCGAAGCGCTCGCCGCCCAGCAGGAGGTTGATGGACAACGCCGCGATGGCGCCGGCGACACCCGTGGAGAGCCACGAGGCGACCGCGCCCCGCTGGCGCAGGAACAGGGCGATCACCACCGCCGAAGCCAGCGGCAGGAGGAGGGCAAGGAGGGCGTGATTGAGCATCGAATGCATGGCGCGGGCGTCAGTGCTTCAGCTGGTTCAGCTCCTCGACCTGGACGGTGTGGCGCTTCCGGAACAGCGCGACGATGATGGCGAGGCCGACAGCGACCTCGGCCGCCGCGATGGTGAGGATGAAGAAGACGAAGACGTTGCCATCGAGGGTGCCGTTGAACTTCGAGAACGCAACGAGCGCCAGGGTCGAGGCCAGCAGCATGAGCTCGAGGCACATGTAGATCACCAGCGTGTTCTTGCGCAGCAGCACGCCGAAGAAGCCGATGGCGAACAGCAGCGCGCTGACGAACAGGTAGGACGGCAGGCCGTAGGCGGGGGCGGCGGCGAGCAACGGGATCATTTGGTCTCCTCCGGCGTGTATTTCTTGCTGAGCACGATGACGCCGAGCATGGCGATCAGGAGCATGAAGCCGACAACCTGCACGGGCAGCAGATAGGTGGTGAAGAGCTGCTCGGCGTAGTTTTTCATCGTCGGCACCGCGACCGCCTTGGGCGGCAAGGGCAGCACGGCGCGCTCGCTGAGCGAGAGGATGCCGAGCGCCAGCAGCGCGGCGCCAAGCACGGATGCCGTGATGCTCATGGGCTTGAAGGGCGCGAAGCGGCCCGGGGTGGTGTCGAGCAGCATGACGATGAAGAGAAACAGCGCCACGACCGCGCCCGCATAGACCAGGATGAGCACGAAGGCCAGCAGCGGGGCCTCGAGCAGCACGAACAGGCCGGCCAGGCCGACAAGCGAGAGCAGCAGGAACATGGCGGCGTTGACCGCGTTCTTGTTCAGCACGACGAGGAGCGCCGTGGCGACGGTGAGAACCGAGAGGATGAGGAAAAGCGTGTCAGCCATGGCTCAGTGCGTGTTGCCGTGCTCGGCGGCGGCCTTCTTCTTGTCCCACTTGAAGTGCTGATCGGGCAGCGTGCCACCCAGCTCGTAGAGCTTCGCCTTGTCGTTGACCATCTCGGCGCGGGTGTAGCCAGAGAGGGAATACTGGTTCTGCAGGAAGATGGCCTCCTCGGGGCAGACCTCCTGGCACAGGCCGCAGTAGATGCAGCGCAGCATGTCGATGTCGAAGGCCTGCGGGCCCTTCTCGACGTGGGTGCGGCCCGGCTGGTCCTCCACACTGCCGGGCGTGATGCGGATGGCCTTGGGCGGGCAGACGAACTCGCAGAGCTGGCAGGAGACGCATTTCTCGCGGCCGTGCGGGTCCTTCACCAACGTCGGGACGCCGCGGTAGCCGGTCGGGATGGCCGGGCGCTGCTCGGGATACTCCATCGTCACGTTCGGCGCGAAGAGGCGCCGCAACGTGACCCGCATGCCCGCCAGGATCTGCGGGAGGTAGAGCCGCTCCGAGAGCGTGAGAGGTTTGCGTTCGACGACGTAGGGCATGGACGAGATCAGTTTTTAACCGCGGACTGCACGGATGGACACGGATTAATGCCCCGGTTTGTCATTCTGAACGAAGTGAAGAATCCAGCTTGATCCACGCCAGCGCACGTCCTGCTGGATCCTTCGCTACGCTCAGGATGACAGGCATCGTGGTTTGGCTTTCTATCCGTGATCATCAGTGTAATCCGTGGTCAATTCCGGGTTTGGATCCACGCGATGAGGATCGCGTAGAACAGGAGGTTTCCGATCGCGAGGGGCAGCAGCTTCTGCCAGCCGAGCTTCATCACCTGGTCGTAGCGGAAGCGCGGGACGGTCCAGCGCACCCACATGAACAGGAAGATGAAGAACAGAGCCTTGCCCATGAAGATGGCGATCGAGAGCAATCCGAGCAGGATCGGCTGGGCCGTCAGGTGCAGCCACACGGCGACGTCGGACAGCGGCACCCACGGCAGGGGGTTCCAGCCGCCGAGGAAGAGCAACACGAACACGCCCGAGCCGATCAGCATGTGCGAATACTCGGCGACGAAGAACAGGCCCCACTTCATCGCGCCGTATTCGGTGTGGAAACCGCCGACGAGATCGGCCTCGCCCTCGGCCATGTCGAAGGGCAGGCGGTTGGTCTCGGCGAAGAGCGCCACGAGGAAAACGATCGCCGACAGCGGCATCCAGAGGCCGAACCATGCGCCATTCTGCGCGGAGACGACGTCAAACAGGCTCAGCGTGCCGCTGCCGCCCGGGGCGTTGACCCAGAGGAAGACCGGCAGCACGGAGAGCGTCATTGAGAGCTCGTAGGAGATGAGCTGTGCCGAGGCGCGGATGCCGCCAAGGAAAGGATACTTCGAGTTAGAGGCCCAGCCCGCAAGAATCAGTGCGTAAACGCCGAGCGAGGAAACGGCGAAGACCGCGAGGATGCCGACGTCGAGGTTGGCGAGGACGAGCGGCGCCATCTTGCCGGCTTCGTTGAGGTAGGCCCCGAACGGCACGACGGTCACGGTCGTGAGCGCGGGGATCATTCCGACCACCGGGGCGAGGTAGAAATAGAACTTGTTCACGTGGCCCGGGACCGGATCCTCCTTGAAGAACATCTTGCCGCCGTCGGCCATCAGGTGGAACACGCCGAGCCGCTGCAGGAAGCCGATCCCGGGCACCCAAGCGACCCAGAACGGCAGCGCGCGGTTCGGACCCGGGCGGCCCTGCATCCAAGCGGAGACCTTGCGCTCGATCAGAGAGCAGGCCCCACCGAAAGGAAACATCACGCCGATGACCGCGAGGCCCTTGATGACGGCCTGCAGGAGCGGGTGAAGACCGGACCAGAGTTCGATCACGGCGCTCATGCGGTGGCGGCCGCGGGCGCGGCCGGTTTGAAGTGAAGCGTCTCGCCCTCGCAGAAGGGCAGCGCGGCCCACGCCGTGGCATCGAGCAGCAGGCCGCTGGCGGGGACTTTGGCGTAGG
>JBDHQK010000201.1:0-3465 GCA_039807025.1 Lacunisphaera sp. | reverse complement strand
TGCGGAATACAAGCGGCCGACCGGCGAAATTGTCAAAAGCAAACTCGCTGGCGAAAAAGGATTTAGAGCACAGGCTGCGGGCTTGACGGTGGCGGCGGATGGGCCGAATTAATACCGCGCGATGCACGGAATCGATTTCATCCAGGATTTGGCGGTGGTCTTGCTGGTGGCCGGCTTGGTCGGCTGGCTGTGCCATCGCATCGGCCTGTCGGTGATCGTCGGTTACCTCGGGGCGGGCATGCTGGGGGGGCCGGTGGTGACGGATGTGGAGCGCATCGAGGTGCTCTCGCAGTTGGGCCTGGTGTTCCTGATGTTCGGCATCGGCATGCACCTGAGCCTGCGGCGGCTGAGGCGCATGGGGCTGCCTCTCGTGGTGGCCACCGTCGTCAACACCATCCTGATCTATTTTCTCACCCGGGTGTTTGGCGCTGCGATGCGCTGGAACAGCATGGAGACCATCTTCCTCGCGGCGATGTTGATGGTCTCTTCGTCGGCCATCATCGGCAAGATCCTCATCGAGGTGGGTGCCACCCACGAGAAGGTCGGCCAGGCGGCGATGAGCCTGACCGTGATCGAGGACGTGGTGGCCGTCGTGATGCTGACCCTGCTCAGCTCGATGGCGAAATTCGGCTCGGGGACGGATGGCGCGCAGATCGGCGAAACCATCGGGCTGATGGGATCGTTCGTGGTGCTGGCGGGCGTGGCCAGTCTGCTGATCGTCCCTTGGCTGCTGCGGCGTCTCGCGGCAGCGGTCAGCGTCGAGTTGCAGACCCTCTGGATGGCGGGCCTGTTGCTGGGTCTGGCGGTGGTGGCGGCGCGGGCGGGATATTCGCTCGCGCTGGGGGCGTTTCTGCTCGGTTGCGTGGTGGCGGAAACCGCCCAGCGGCTGCAGGTGGAGCGGACCTTCGAGGGCTTGCACGACGTGTTCAGCGCGGTGTTTTTCGTGGGCATCGGCATGCAGATTGATGTCCGGCTGCTGGCGGATGCGGGCTGGCTGATCCTGGGGATCTCGGTCTTTTCCCTGCTTTTGCGGCCGCTGACCTGCATGGCGGGCTTCGTGGTGGCGGGCACGGCGCCGCGGGAGGCCCTGCGCATTGGGCTGGTCGCCACTCCGATCGGCGAGTTCTCGCTGATCATCGCCCAACTGGGCGTGTCATTGGCCGTGGTGCCGGCCAAATTCTATCCGCTCGCGGTCGGCGTGTCACTGCTGACTTCGCTGGCGGCGCCGCTGCTGACGCAGCACTCGGCGCGAATCGCCAACGCCCTGTTCGTCCTGCAACCCCGCTGGCTGGAAGGGGCGCTGGCGGGCTACCAGAACTGGCTGCAACGGCTCCAGGCGCGCGGGCAACGCAACCAGCTCTGGCAGCTGAGCCGCAAGCGGCTCATCCAGATCGCGGTCGAGGTGTTGCTGGTTTCCGGCCTACTGCTGTTTTCCGAGCAGATGTTTGGGTTGGTGCGGGGCTACCTGCCAGTGGATCAGAGCTACCCGCGCGGCGCCGAGATCCTGTTATGGTGCGCATTGGGCCTGGTCGCCTTGGTGCCCTTGGTGGCGATCTGGCGCAACGTGTCCGCCCTTTCGATGCTCGTGGCGGATGCCTCCACGGCGGGGCATGCGTCGGCGGCGCGCCTCAAACCGGTGGTGGAGACCGGCCTCAAGCTCGGAGCCGGGGTGCTGATTTTCTTCTGGTTGAGCGCGATCGTGCCGCTGGAGGGCATGGGACGCTGGGTGCCGGTGCTGGCGCTGGGCGTCGCGGCGGTGGCGGTGGCGCTGCTGCGCACACGGCTGGTCTATTGGCACAGCGTGATGGAGGTGGAATTGCAGCAGCAGCTTGAGCAGAACGAGAAGAAGGCTTCGGTCACCAACGCACCCTGGTTCAAACAGCACAGCGACTGGCATCTTTCGCTGATGGAATGTGTGCTGCCCGACCTGGCTGACGTGCGCGGCCGCACGCTGGATGAGTTGGCCTTGCGGGCCAAATTTGGCGTGGTCGTGGCCGGCATCGACCGGCAGGGCGTGATGATCGGCAATCCGCCCCCCGGCAAGGCGCTCTATCCCGGAGACAAGGTCCTGCTCCTGGGCGAGCCCAAGCAAATCAGCGCGGCGAAGGCCTTTCTGCGGGCGGCGACCGGCATGCCGGGGCCCTCCAATTTCGACGACGTGCGGATGGAGCGCGTGGAGCTTCCCGCGGAAAGCAGCCTGCACGGGCGCACCCTGGCCGAGATCGCCCTCAGTCGCACCCATGGCCTGCAAGTGGCCGGCATCAACCGCGCGGGGCAGCGCATCCTGAATCCCGGCGGCGAGGAGAAGCTCTGCACGGGCGACGAGGCGCTGGTGCTCGGCAGCCCGGACCAGATCGCGGCGTTCAAGGAGTCCTTGCGGAATGGCGGCTAGGCTCGCGGCATCGGCCGGAGCAGGGGCGGCTGCTTGGAGGTAGAACCGGGCTTCCCGCCGGGCTGGCTCGAGCGCGGATGGGGCGGCGCCGGTTTACGTGCGCACTGAAAATTCGCCGGGGCGAGCTTCCACCCCAAAACATAAGCCGCGTCGGGGGACGCGGCTTGGGTTGGCGGAAAGTGGCGTGAGGCCGTCAGTTGTTGCCCGGTTTCTGGTTGGCGTCGGGCTTCCGCTCCGCCCGGTCATCATCGTCGTCTTCCTTGCTGGCCTTCTTGAACTCCTTGATGGACTGGCCGAGGCCCTTGGCCAGCGCGGGCAGTTTCGCGCCGCCGAAAAGCAGCAGTATGATGAGCAGGATGACAATCAGCTCGGTGCCGCCGAGGCCGAAGATGCCGGCGAGGAGTTCGGGAAAGTGAATCATGGCGGGAAGCTAGTCTGGCGGGCAGCTGAGTAAAGGCGGAAAGCGGTGTCAGTCTTGGGGAAACAGGGCCTTGCCGAGCGGGCCGCCCTGCTTGATGAATTGCGGCGGGATCGCCGGCGGCTTCTTGAGCAGGTTCTGCGGGTTGTCGATCTGCTCGGCGTCGAAGAAGCCGTGGAGCTGCCGGATGCGCGTCGGGTGGCGCATCTTGCGGAGCGCCTTGGCCTCGATCTGGCGGATGCGCTCGCGGGTGACCTTGAACTGCTTGCCGACCTCCTCGAGCGTGCGGCTGTAGCCGTCCACCAGACCGAAGCGCAGAGTGAGCACGCGGCGCTCGCGCTCGGTGAGGGAGTCGAGCACGTCCATGATCTTTTCGCGGAGGAGCGAGAAGGCGGTCATGTCGTAGGGGTTGTCCGCGGACTTGTCCTCGATGAAGTCGCCGAAGCTGGTGTCGTCGCCGTCGCCGACGGGGGACTGGAGGGAGATGGGCTGCTGCGCCATCTTCATGATCTGCTGCACGCGCTCCACGGGCAGGTTCATCTCCTCGGCGACCTCCTCGGGGGTTGGCTCGTGGCCGAATTCCTGCAGGAGCTGCTTCTGCACCTGCATCACCTTGTTGAGCGTCTCGATCATGTGGACCGGGATGCGGATGGTG
>JBDHQK010000200.1:0-3471 GCA_039807025.1 Lacunisphaera sp. | reverse complement strand
TGGATGCGCAGCAAACAATGGACGGCGTAGGCCGACATGAACTGCGTGCCATTGATCAGGCCAAGGCCCTCCTTGGACTGGAGCTTGAGGGGCTTGAGCCCGAGGAGCCGAAGCACCCGGGCGGAGGCCAGGCGTTGGCCTTGGTAATCCATCTCCCCGAGGCCAAGCAGCGGCAGGACCATGTGCGCCAGCGGGGCGAGGTCGCCTGAGGCGCCGAGGGAGCCCTTGGTGTAGACGACCGGCAGG
This sequence comes from Lacunisphaera sp., assembly GCA_039807025.1. Lineage (GTDB taxonomy): Bacteria > Verrucomicrobiota > Verrucomicrobiia > Opitutales > Opitutaceae > Lacunisphaera. The sequence goes on along the minus strand of JBDHQK010000200.1, from coordinate 3,225 downwards.
GCGTCGGCATTGTAGAAACGGATGAGGCAGTCCACGACGCGCTCGGTGACGCCCGACAGGCCGACGGCGAGGCCGTTGATCTTGAGCAGCAGCATCAGGCGCACGATCTCGGCCGGCACCTCGTCGCCGACGCCGACGGCGTGGCTGAGAATCAGGTTTTCCTGGAGTTTCTCGATGTCGGCGGCGGGCACGCGCTGGTGGGCGAGGATGCCAAAACCGGTGTTGATGCCGTAGTGCGGCGTCGGGTCGTGACGGAGCCGGTCAACCGTCCGCCGCGAGGCGCGGATGCGGGCGCGGGCGGCGGTGGCGAGCACCAGGCGCTGGTCATCGCCGAGGGCGCGCCGGAGGCGGGCCAGGGTGAGGTTGCGGCCAGAAAGTGAAAGGGATCCGGGCATGGGAAGCGGTTGGCCGAGCAAGACAGCCACGACGGATTTTGAAAACTGTATTCGGGCGGATTATGACTTCGGACTAGTCCACCCTTTCCCGCTGCCGTGGGCCCGGGGCACACCGTTGCGCCCTGCTCTGGGCGCCCGGTGTAAGTCCCAAGTTCTCGCCCGCTAGCGCGCGGCGAAACATGGGCATAAAAAACCCGCCGGGAGCGGCGGGCTGGCAAGGGAAGGAGGACGGGCGTCAGATGGCCTTCGGCAAGGCGACGCCATCAAATTCGACCGCGCGGGGGTGGTTGCGCTTGTCCTTGTGCAGGCCGTGGCGCTTGCGCAGGCCCTGATCGAGTTTGTCCACGAGCAGGTCGATGGCCTTGTAGCAGTCCTCGGCCTCGACGGTGCAGTTGATGTCCGGGCCGTGGATGATGATGTGCCCCTTGGCGATGAACTTGTGCGCGTGGTCGTGCTTCCGATCGCACTCCAGCTCGACCTTCAGCCGCACGATGTGCCCCTCGTGGCGGAACAATCGCTCCATCTTATCCCGGACGTGAGCCTTGAGACCGTCGGTGAGGTCAAGGTGGATGCCTGAGACGATGATTTCCTGGGGATTATTGGCTTTGTTCATGGTTCTCTTATTGGGTTAACGACACAAATCGCTCCGCGAATGAGGCCACCTTCCTGTTTTCCGTTCGTCGCCGCCTCCATCCTTAGAACCGGGGCCGGCCTGACTGGGAACAACCGCTTCATTCGACGAGCACAATTTTTATGCGGCTGCGGTTGTTTTGCAATGCTTCTCGCGACAAAATTGGACAATAAGTTTTGAACATTTTCGCATGAGCCCTGATGCCGATGAACTGCCACCCGCCACGCCACCCCTGGTGGACCGGAACGACCTGCGCCGTTGGGTGCTGTTGGATGACGAAAACCTGCTGGTCATCGACAAGCCCGGCTGGCTGGTGGTGCATCCTTCGAAGAATGGCCCGTGGTCGAGCCTGGCCGGAGCGGTGCGGGAGGAGTTCAAGCCCGACGCCATCCGCTTCGTCTTCCGGCTGGACCGCGAGACCAGCGGGGTGATTGTGCTCGCCAAGACCGAGGCCATGGGCGGCCGGTTGGGGAAAGCCGTCCTGCAGCGAAAGATCGGCAAGCTATACGTGGCCCTGCTGGAGGGAGAACTGGCTGGATCCGTCACGGTGAACGAGTCTCTCGGTCCCGATCCGAGCGCGAATGTCACCGTGAAATCACGGGTCGTCCCGCCCGGCACGCCAGGAGCTCAGGAGGCTCAGACGGTGTTTCACCCGCTGGTGGCGCGGGGCGGATACACCCTGGTCGGCGTTGAGTTGCTGACCGGCCGCAAGCACCAGATCCGGGCTCATGCCGAGTGGCTGCAGCACCGGGTCGTAGGCGACAAGCTCTACGGGCCTGACCCGGGGCTTTACTTGGAATTTGCCACGCAAGGGTGGACGGAGCGGCATTCGGCCCTGCTCGGAACGACGCGCCAGGCGCTGCATTGCGCGGCCATCGATTTGCGACCGGCCGGGCTTGATTACCTGCTGCGGGCACCGTGGCCGCAGGATTTGGCCCGGTTCGCGGAGCGGCGTATGGACCTGCCGGCGGCCGAAGCGCAGAAATTGATCGACGGATTTATTGCAGAAAGGCTGCCAGCGCCGCCCGCAGCACCGCACCCTGCGTCGTGATGCGCTGCTCGAGCGGCTGCGCCGAGGAAGTCTCGAGGGTGTAGTTGAGGCCACAATGTTTGTAGGCGAGGTAAAGCGCCTCGGGCCAGGTATCGCGAAGAATCGGGTCGCTGACGGGACGGATGAGCCCGGGGGCGGCACTGGGACGGCCATCGATGACGGCGGCGTCCTCGATCGGCCCGTGCAAGCGCGCCGCGGCCAGCATGGCGGGCGCCAGGCTGGCGCGGCCGCCGAGGTTGAGCTCGTAGAGGTAAAAGCCTCGCGCCTCCCAATCCTCGTGGGCACAGATGACGAGGTCGAAGCGCGGCTGCAGCCGGAGCCAGGTGACGTGCGCGAGGACCTCGGCTGTGTGCAGTGACTTGTAGTCGCGGTTGAGGTCGATGCCGGCGAAGTTCTCCCGGGTGCTCTTCAGAAAGCCCGTTGGGTTCAGCAGCGGGCAGATGAACCAGGTGCAGCGATCGTCAAAAAATCCTGCCTCCATGAGTTGCAGCAGGGCCAGCGGCGGCGCGGGCTCATCGCCATGCATGCCGGCGGAAACATAGACCCGCGGACGGACGCCGGGCGTGCGCTTGGTGTAGGCGGGGAGCGGATGGTCGTTGATGCGGCCGTAGTGCTGGGCCTTGAAGCCGGCCCGGCGCGCGGCGTTGTCGAAACGCCGGATGAATTCAACGGCGTTTAGGTCGGGGGCGGGAGAGGCTTTGACAGGGTCCACGGCTTCCTTCTAGCTGACCCTTCCTGCATGTCCAACGTTCGTGTCCGCTTCGCGCCCAGTCCCACGGGCTTCTTTCATATCGGCAGCGCTCGCACGGCGCTGTTCAACTGGCTTTACGCGCGGCACACCGGCGGCACGTTCATCTTGCGCATCGAGGACACGGATCAGGCGCGCAACAGCGAGGCCTTCCTCAACCTGATCTACGAGAGCCTGGACTGGCTCGGAATGGACTGGGACGAAGGCCCGGTTTTCCGCAAGAACGGCGGCGGCGACTACGGTCCTTACCGCCAGAGTCAGCGCGGCGACATCTACCAGCGCTACAAGCAGCAGCTCCTCGACAGCGGCCGCGCCTACGAGAAGGACGGCGCCATCTGGTTCAAGCTGCTCGGCGAGCGCTACAAGGTCTTCGATGATCACCGCAAGAAGGAGGTCGAGA
>JBDHQK010000199.1:0-3492 GCA_039807025.1 Lacunisphaera sp. | reverse complement strand
CATTTTCCGCTCGCTGATCAAGCGGCACCTCATCTCGACGCTCGCCCGGCACGAGGGCTCGGCCACGCCGCGGGACTGGTGGGTGGCCACGGCACTCGCGGTGCGCGAGACCATCCACGAGCGGATGATCGCCACCCAGGCGGTGCACAACCTCAACAACGTCCGCCGGCTCTACTATTTCTCCCTCGAATACCTCATGGGCCGGCTCTTTGGCAGCAACCTGCTCGCCACCGGCCTCATGGACACGGCAAAAGCGGCGCTGAAGTCGCTCGGCCAGGACTTCGACAAGATCCGCGAGGCCGAAATGGACATGGGGCTGGGCAACGGCGGCCTCGGCCGCCTCGCGGCGTGCTTTCTCGATTCGCTGGCGACGCAGGACTATCCGGCGCTCGGCTACGGCATCTATTACGAGTTCGGCCTTTTCCGGCAGGCCTTTGAAAAGGGCCACCAGATCGAGCATCCCGACAACTGGATGCTCTTCGGCGACCCCTGGGAAGTGGCCCGCCCGGAATACACCCAGACGGTGCAGTTTTACGGCCGCGTGGAGAATGTCTTCGACGACAGTGGCAACTATCGCCCGCGCTGGGTCGGCACCAAGACCATCCTCGGCGTGCCGCACGACATCCCGACGGCGGGTTTCGGCACCAACACCGTCAACCTGCTTCGCCTCTGGGCCTCGAAATCCTCCGAGGACTTCGATCTCGCCGCCTTCAACCGCGGCGGCTACGTGGAGGCCGTCCGCGAGAAGGCCATCGGCGAGACTGTCTCGAAGGTGCTTTATCCGAACGACAAGACCGAGACGGGCCGGGAGCTGCGCCTCATGCAGCAGTATTTCTTCGTCGCCTGCTCGCTGCGCGACATCATCCGCCGCCACCACCGCAACCCGGCCAACAACTGGCAGAACTTCGCGGACAAGGTCGCCGTGCAACTCAACGACACGCACCCCGCCATCGCCGTCGTCGAGCTCGCGCGCATCCTCATTGACGAGGAGAAGATGACGCTGCCCGCCGCGCTGGAAATTGTGCGGGCCACCTTCGCCTACACCAACCACACGCTCCTGCCCGAGGCCCTCGAGAAGTGGGGCGTGGGCCTGTTCGAGCGCGTGCTGCCACGCCACCTCCAGCTCATCTACGACATCAACACCGCCCTCATGCAGGCGGTGGAGGCGAAATGGCCCGGCGACAACGAGAAGAAGCGCATCTGCTCCCTGATCGAGGAGAACGGCCACAAGCAGGTCCGCATGGCCAACCTGGCCGTCGCCGCCTCGCACACCGTCAACGGGGTGGCCGCCCTGCACACGGAGCTGCTGAAGAAGAACCTCTTTCCGGAATTCAACGCCCTCTATCCGGGCAAATTCCAGAACAAGACCAACGGCATCACGCCCCGGCGCTGGCTGCACAAGAGCAACCCGCGCCTCTCCGCGCTCATCACCAAGCGGCTCGGTTCCGCCGACTGGGTGCGCGATCTCGACCTGCTGCGCGGCCTGGAGAAGGCCGCCGGCGACGCCGCCTTCCAGCGCGAATTCATGGCCATCAAGCGCGCCAACAAGGTGAACCTCGCCGCCGTCATCCAGGCCGAGTGCGGCCTCGAGGTCTCGCCCGATGCGCTCTTCGACGTGCAGATCAAACGCCTGCACGAATACAAGCGCCAGCACCTGAATCTGCTGCACATCCTCGCGCTTTACCGGCGCCTGTTGCAGAACCCCGGGCTGGACATCGTGCCACGCGTCTTTGTCTTCGGCGCCAAGGCGGCCCCGGGCTACGATCTCGCGAAGAACATCATTCGCGCCATCAACGTCATCGGCGCGCGCATCAACGCCGACCCGCGCACCGGCGGCAAGCTGAAGGTCGCCTTCCTGCCCAACTACCGCGTGTCGCTCGCCGAGAAAATCATCCCGGCGGCCGACCTCTCCGAGCAGATCTCCACCGCCGGGAAGGAGGCCTCCGGCACCGGCAACATGAAGCTCTCGCTGAACGGCGCGCTGACCATCGGCACGCTCGACGGCGCGAATGTCGAGATCAAGGAGGAGGTCGGCGACGAGAACATCTTCATCTTCGGGCTCAACGTTGACGAGGTGGCGGCGCTCTGGGCCCGCGGCTACCGGTCACACGACTACTACCAGGCCGACGAGGAACTGCGCGCCGTCCTCGACTGGCTGGGCAGCGACTTCTTCACGCCCGGCGAGCACGGCGCGTTTTCGCCCGTCCATGACAGCCTGTTGCAGGGCGGCGATCCCTATCTGGTGCTGGCCGACTTCCGCGCCTACTGCGACTGTCAGGCGCGGGTGGACGCCGCCTATCGGGACCAGGCAAAGTGGGCGAGGATGGCCATCCTCAACACCGCCCGCCTGGGCAAGTTCTCCAGTGACCGCACCATCCGCGAATACGCCAAGGAGATATGGAAGCTCAAGCCGGTGAAGGTCTGAGCGCGTCCGGCCGGCGGGATTGCCTTTTCCTGCGGGGATGTCCTGGTGGCGGCAACACCCGTGCTCCATGAAGTTTTCCCGAACTTGGCTGGTCATCGGCCTGGGTCTTGCCGCCATTGCGGTCCCCGCCGCGGAAATGCCGGCCGATGAAGGCGTGCCGCTCAGCGTCGACATCCGCACCTCGGTCGATCAGCGGTGGCAGGGATTCCGCAAGGGTGGGGCGATCGCCCACGGCAAACGCTATCTGCTGGCCTCGGTGAAGGAAGCGGCCGGTGCCGTGCCGCTCATCCGCCCGGTCAACGAAGGCGAGTTGATCCGGCTGGTCCGGAGCGAGCTGGGCAAGCACGGCTTCCAGGAGATCACCAGGGAGCAGAAGCCGGAAATCGTGCTCACGGTGAACTATGGCCGCGGCTTCCTGCGGAATCCGCACTTGGAGGACGCGATGGTCGATGAGACGAACAGCGAGAACACGACCATCGTCACCATCACTTCCCTCGCGCAATTGATGCGGCAGCGCGAGGCGAACTTCGAATACCCCGAGGATCGCGGGGAGAAACCGCATTTTTTTTGGCGGGCGATCATGGCGGTGGACAATCCCGACGGCCGGGATCTGAACCGGGCGCTCCCCGCGATGCTGGCGGCCGGAGCGGGTTATTTCGACCGCGAGACCAAGGAGCCCGAGGTCACCATCAACTCCACCCTGCCGACCGGCACGGTGAAGCTCGGTCCGCTCGATGTCATCGAGGAGAGGACCGGCAAGTGATGCGGGCGGATGCTCAGGGCTTTCTGCCGGCGCGATAGCTCCACGGGGGAACCGGATCCTTGTCCTGCCAGAGCCCGAGCCGTTGCTCGCGGGCGCGTCGTTCGAGGCCCTGCACAACCGTGTCCTTGGGGTAGAGCCGCTTATACCACCAGGCCCAGCCGGCCGCCACGAGATCCTCGTTGAGCGAGCGGCCGCCCCGGTAGCTGACTTCGCCGATAAAGCGCCCGTATTGGTCGATGGTCTTGGCGCGCACGATGACCGTGGCGCCGTCCACCTTGATGCGGGTGAAATCGCGGGCCTGCTC
>JBDHQK010000198.1:0-3510 GCA_039807025.1 Lacunisphaera sp. | reverse complement strand
AGCCCAGCTGCACGTCCCAAGTCAGGTCGCTGCTGATGTGGCGGCCGTCCACGCCGGTGGCGCTGGGGAAAGCGGGGGAAGGCGCGGTGGTGTTGGTCTTGTAGGAATCGGTGTAGCGGCCGGTGATGCCCGCCGTCCAGTTGTCGCGATCCCAGAACAGGGAGCCGCTGCCGCGCCAGCGGAGGCCGCCATCGGTAGTGCCGATGCTGTTGATGGCCGGTGCCAGCGGGGTGATGGCCGAGAGGAAATCCTTCGTGTAGGTGCCGGTGCCGCGCCAGGTGAAGCGGCCGAAGCGGCCGGCGTCCATGGTCCAGGTCAGCTGGGCATCCACGCCACTGGTCTCAATCTTGGAGAAGTTGATGAAGCGCAGGTCGGTGCCGGTGACCACGCCGGCCCAGCCCGCCGGGTCGCCGGGCAGGTTCGGCCCCCGCGTCACGCGGCCCGGGAAGAAATCCTCGTTGTCGAGCATTTGTTGCAAGGTGGGTGCACGGATGGCGTCCACCTTCTTGGTGTGCCAGTAGTCCAACGAGAGGCGCAGGCCCTTGACGAAGCGCGGGGTCAGGATGACGCCGAAGTTGTCGGACGTGGAAGTCTCGGGCCGGAGCGCGGGATTGGGACCGCTGGTGTTGGTGAGCGGGACGTTCAGCTGCTGCTGCCCGCCTCGGCGGGGATCGATGAAGGTGAAGGTGTTGGTGACGGAAGTGCCGAAGGCGTAGTCGGAGAGGAACAGGTTGCTCTGCTCCGGTGGGAAGAAGCCCTGGGTGCGAGAGGCGCGCAACGCGACATCCTTGGTGAGCGCGAGGCGGAACGCGGCGGCGGTCGTGGTGGAGGACTTCGAGTCGTTGGCGTCCTCGTAGCGGCCGCTGAGGTTCAGGTCGAGGGACTCGACCGGGAGCGGGCGCCAGAGCTTGCTGAGCACGGGTATGACGAGCTCGCCGAACACGGAGTCGGTGCGCCGGCCTTGCTTGATGAAGGCTATGTTATTGGCGAGATTGCTGCGGCCGCCCATGATATCGATCAGCGGCTGCTGCATCTCGTAGGGGCGCTTGCCCTCATATTGCCACCAGTAGGCCTCGGTGGCAAGGGAGGCCTTGATCGTGCCCGCGCGCCAGTCGTAGAGATCGCCCGTGACCCGCGCGATGAGGTTGGAGGCATATTGCCAGTAGCGCTGGCGACCAATGACGTTGAAGTAGTCCTGATTGACGCTGTCGGCGACTGGAAAGGCGTTGTGGTCAACGAGCGGGTTGTAGAGGGCCCAGCGCTGGAGGAAGGTGGCGGGGTTGGAGGAGGTGCTGAAGAAGGACGCGAGGATGATGTTGTCCGCGCCGACCTGCGAGTCGCCGGCGATGACCGTGACTTCCGACGTGCCGTCGAGCGACCATTCCCACTTGTCGCCGACCTTGCCCTTCAGGCCCATGATGGCTCGGTAGGAATCGCGGCGCATGTCCGTGCCGCTGCTGCGCAGATCCACGGGCAGCATGTTGAGCACGACGCTGCGGCCGACGAAGCCCGGCGTGACGCCGGTGCGGAAGGGGTTGAAGGGATGGGTGGCGGACAGCGTGAGCGTGGTGCCCGAGCCGAAGAACTTCGGGTTGTGGATGTCCTGGCTGTTGCGGGTGAAGTTGAACTCGGTGTAGAGCGTGATCCGGTCGCGCACGAGCTGGTGCTCGGCGGTGGCGCCGAGCGAGATCATCTTCGAGGGCGTGTAGATGTAATTGTCCTCGTAGCGGCCGTAGCTGGGCGTGAACTGTCCCGCGGACGACGTGAACGAGCCGGGCGTGAGGGCGTCGGCCTGCGCCGCGGTCAAGCCGGTCGGCAGCACGACATAGCGCACCCCGGCGGCACCGGGAATACCCAGGTCACCAGTCGCGGCGCTCAGCCGCAGGACGCCGGGCATCTGAGTGAAGCTGCCGATCGCCGCCTCGGTCGACAGGCGCGCGAGAGCGCGGTCGAGCATCCCCTTGCGCTGAGCAAAGCTCAGCGGGCCGCGATCCTGGTAGCTGAAGGTCAGCGTGCCGGTGGTGCGGCCGTCGAAGAGCGAGAAACCGTGCATGTAGTTGACTCCCCAAGTGGTCGAGCCGCCTTCCGTGCTGGTGCCGGTGCTGAGCGTGAGCTCGCGGCCGCGATAGTCCTTGCGCAGAATCACGTTGATGACGCCACCGATGGCGCCGCCGCCATACATGGCGGAACCGGACGAGGGCAGGACCTCGATGCGCTCGATGGCGCTGACCGGGATGCGCGTGAGATCACCGCTGGAGCTGCCCACGAGATTGGGGAAGGAGGAGCGGGCGATGCGACGGCCGTTGATGAGGACGGTGGTTTGGTTGGCGTCGAAGCCGTGGATACGGAGATTGGACGAGAGGCTGCTGGAACCCACGATCTGCACGACCGAAGCCTCCTGGTTGGGCGTGCTGTAGGTGGTGATGGCCGGGACGTTACGGAAGACCTCCTCGATGTTCACCGCGCCCATACGCTCGATGTCCTGACGGCTGATAACGTCGTAGTGCAGCGGCGCGTCCTCGTCGGTGGGGAGCAGGCCCTTGTTGATCAGGCCGTCCACCCGGCGGCCGGTGACCGCGAGTTTTTCGAGCACCAGCTTACCGCCCTCAACCTTACCTTGGTCCGGGCGGTCGCTGTCCGTCTGCGCCGCCCTTTCCGCGTTTGGGCCCGCATCGCGTTTCACGGCGAGGGCACCGGTCTTCTCATCCTGCACGGCCTGCAGGCCGGTGCCACCGAGCATGGCGTCGAGGGCCTCCTTGGGGGTGAATTCGCCCTTGATGGCGGCCGTGTGCACGCCGCGCACCGCGTCGGCGGCGAAGAGGGTCTCCCGACCGGAGGCCTCCGAGAACTGCTTCAGGGTGCTCGCGGCGTCGCCGGCGGGCAGGTTGTAGGTTTTTCTGGTTTCCTGGGCTGCTTGGGCCGTGAGGATAAACAACGCGCCGAAGACGACGGCACGGACAAGGATTCGGAGGCAGGAGGTGTTCATGGTGGGGGTGTTCGCCAAGGGGGCTTGTGAAATAGACGAGCCGGACAGGAAAACCCGTAACACGACCGGAAATAATCCCGACAAATTCGTCTCAGGGCCCGCGACGCAGGATGGTGCGGTCGTTCCCGACGGGTTCGGCGCGCACCTCCAGCGTCGTGGCGAGCAGGCGCACAAAACCCTCGACATTGTCCGGGCGGAACGTGCCGCCGATGCGCAGCGTATTCAGCACCGGATCCGAAATGACCAGTTGATGGCGATTGAGGCGGTTGAACTCAGCCACGGCGTCCGCCAGCGGCGTCTCGTTGAACTGCAGGCGCGGCGCCTGCCAGTCCAATTCGCGGCGGATCTCCTCCGCCGTCACCGGCGCGACGACCGGGGCGGTGGCCGCGCCATCAATGGTCACCACGGCGCGCTCGCCCTGGGAAATGTCCGGGAGCGCGGCCTGGTCACCGGCCATTTGCGCCGGGGATGCGGCGACCTTCACCCGGCCTTCCGTGACCAGCACCTCGACGGATTTTGCCTCG
>JBDHQK010000197.1:0-3518 GCA_039807025.1 Lacunisphaera sp. | reverse complement strand
AGCGGGCGAGGCTGAGGCCGTCCAGCAGCTTGAAGAAATCCCCGCCGATGGCGGCGATGAGGTCGCGGGTCTTGCGCTGGCTGGCCGGTTTATCCGGGTCGGCCCATCTGGTGAAATGTGTCTGGGCCTGCCGGGTGGTTTCGCGCACCGACTGGATGCCGAGGTTTTCCGCAAACGCACGGTCGGGAACCTCCTCCCGCGCCACATCGCCGCCGGCGATGAAGGAAATCTGGTTGCGCAGGTCGGCGAGCTGGTTGTTCACCGGCGTGGCGGACAGCAGGAGAACCTTGGTGCGGATGCCGGCGCCGATGATGTCCTGCATCAGCCGCTCGTAGCGGCTGCGCCGGGGCTGTTTGTCTCCCGGGCGCTGGGTGGCGAGTTTGTTGTTTCGGAAATTGTGGGACTCATCAATGACCACCAAATCGTAGGCACCCCAGTTGAGGGAAGCGAGGTCGAGCCCGTTTGAATCGCCGTTGCTGCGCGACAGGTCGGTGTGGTGGAGGACATCGTAGCGGAAACGGTCCGTCTCGAACGGATTTAAGGTGCTGGGCTGGCGATAGACCGTCCAGTTGCGGCGCAGCTTCTTCGGGCAGAGCACCAGGACCTTTTCGTTCCGCAGTTCGAAATACTTGATGACCGCGAGCGCGGTGTAGGTTTTGCCGAGGCCGACGCTGTCGGCGAGGATGCAGCCGTTATACTGCTTGATCTTGTTGATCGCGGAGCGGGCGCCATCGCGCTGGAAGGTGTAGAGCGCTTTCCAGATGCCCGTATCCGGCAGCCGGATTTGCTGCAGGGTTTCGTCAATGGAGAGGCCTTCCTCGATATACCGACGGAACAGCTCGAAGAGGGTCTTGTAGTAGATGAATCGGGGCGATTGATCCGCGTAAACTTGGAGGAGGTAATCGAGGACTTGCTGCTTCACGTCCTCGACGCGGGCGGTGTCGTTCCAGAGCTCCTCAAACCAGGCGCGGAGGTCGGCACGGTCGCGGTCGTCGGAGACGATGAGGTTGAGTTCGACGTTGTTGTTCGTAGCCGCCAGGCCGAGCCCGCGGGTCGTGAAGTTCGAGCTACCGACGATGGCGGCCGTGGCCTCGCCGCGGGTGATGTGCGACATCTTGCCGTGGAGGAAGCCGGTTTTCGTGACGGAGCGGACCTCCACTTTGTCGCGCATCCAGTCAGCGCAGGCCTGGGCGAGGTGGCGCTGGCTCAGGCCATTGGCCAGGGAGAGACCATCATCATTCAAGACGTAGGCGGCCCCGTCTTTCTTATCGGGATCAACGGACTGGATGAAGGCGGCTTCGCCAAAGAGCAGGCGGATTTTGCCGAGGTGGTTCAGCTCGGATTTGAGCCGGTCGTAGGCGAAAATGGTGAAATAGGCCGTGACCAAGTCGAGGTCGGCGCCGGCCCGGAGGTGCTGCCGCAGGAAGTCACCCACACTCCCGCGTGAGTGATTATCCCTGATTCCTGAGGTTGCGGTGGGGCCGGGCATGGAGTTCAGGCCAGAACAACGGAGCGCGGGCGACCGGGCAAGCGCGGAGGGGTGGTCACCGCCACGCCGACGGGGATGGAACGTGACAAGGAGTAGCGAGTCGTCCGCCGCGAGCCCGGCGGCTACATGCTCCAGAGCCTGGTCAGTGGCACGGCCAGAAGGCGTGGGTCGCCGAGGGTGACCTGGTGGGCGCCGGCATGGAACAGCGCGCCGCCGGCGAAATCGCGGCCGCATTGCGCGGCGAGGCGGCGCAGCCCGGAGATGTCCGCCTGGGTCGGGGTGGCCGTGGCTTTCACTTCCACGCCCCATGTGTGACGACCGCGGGTGATGACGAAGTCCACCTCGACCTGATCCTTGTCGCGGTAGTGCCAGAAACGCAGATCGGGGTCGGTCCAGCCGGCCTGGGCGGTGAGTTGCTGCAGGACGAAGGTCTCGAGCAGGTGGCCGAAGCGGTCGCGTTGGTCATGCCAGTCTGCGGCGGTCAGGTCGGCGAGCGTGGCGGCGAGCCCGCTGTCCACGAAATGCAGCTTGGGCGTCTTGATGAGCCGCTTGGCCGCGTGGCGGTGCCAGGGCTGGAGGCGGCGCACGAGATAGAGGCGTTCGCAGGCGGCGAGATGGTTTTCCACCGTCTCGCGCCGCAGGTCGAGCTCGTTGCCGAGGGTGGCTATATTCAGCAGCTCGCCGGTGCGCAAAGCGAGGAGGGAAAGCAGGCGGGAGAGATCGTGTGGATCCTTCACGCGGGCGACGTCCTGCACGTCGCGTTCCAGCAGGGCGCGCACATAGTCGCGGTGCCAGCCGCGCGCCCGGGTCGGCGTTCGCATCAGCGGCTCGGGAAACCCGCCGGCGATCACCCGGGCGGCGAGGTCCTGCGGGGGCGAGGGCTGCGGCGAGGTGGCGAGGGAGGGTTTGAGCTTGCCGGCGAGCCAGGCCGCGAGAAAACCCCCGGCGGCGCGGTCCTGCTCGGCCGCGGCCAGCGGTTGCAGCTCGACGACCGCCATGCGGCCGGCCAGCGAGTCGCCCAGTCTGGGCAGGAGCAGGAGGTTGGCGGAGCCGGTCAGGAGGAAGCGACCGGGCCGCCGGTCGCGGTCCACCGAAAGCTTGATGGCGCGCAGCAACTCCGGCACGCGCTGGATCTCGTCGAGAATCACGTGGCCGGGCAAGGCGGCGAGAAACCCGTTCGGGTCGGATCGAGCGAGAGCCAGGGCGTCGGCATCGTCGAAGGACACATAGCCGAACCGCGGGGCGAGCATCCGGGCCAGAGTGGTCTTGCCGCACTGGCGCGGGCCCAGCAGGCAGACGACCGGAGTGTCCGCCAGCGCGGCGCGCACGGTTGCGGTCAGGGCACGAGGGAGGGGCTGGGCGTCCATTTGCCTATTAGGCAAGCGTCTAATTGCCTATTAGACAAGCGTCCATTTGCCGGTCATGGCGTCGCCGCTCAGCGTTCTCGGCGGTCGGGCGCGAAGGGGGCGACGGTGGCGCTGGTCGGCCGGGGTGGGCGCGGGAGCCAGCGGGGGACCTCGCGGCGGTAGTCCTCATACATGGCGCCGAAGTTGCGGCGCAGCGCCTCCTCCTCATACACCAGCACCCACACGTGGATGAGGCAGGCGAGGAGCACGAGGTAGACGGCGATGTGCCACGAGCGCAGGAAGAGCGCCTCGGCGGCGACGAGGGCGAACACGGCGAGATACATCGGGTTGCGCACCCACCGGTAGGGGCCGCGGCGGATGAATTTTCTCGGGGGGTCGATCGGTGCGGGCGTCCCGCGGCCGCGCACCGCGAACAGGCCCTGGCACCACAGGAACAGCGCCGCGGCGAGCGCGGCGAGCGCGAGCGCGGCATGCTGCGGCCCGCCCCACGCGGCCGGCGCCGGCCACCGGGGATAACGTTCGAACCAGTGCAGCGGCACCCACCAGACGACGAAGCCCGGCACGAGCAGCGTGAAGACCAGGTTCTTATTGAGGATTACTTAAAGAAGTGACAAGTGGTGGTCTTTCTGCACCCTTTGGGCATGGGCATGCCAAAAGGACAG
>JBDHQK010000196.1:0-3531 GCA_039807025.1 Lacunisphaera sp. | reverse complement strand
GGATCGCCTTCCGGCATGTGCGGGCCTGGTCGCGCGAGCGGGCGGAGCGGAAGCTGCGGCCGTCGGCCGTGCTGGTGTCGCCTGAAACCATCGCGCAGTGGCTGGGCCGGACGATGCTTTTCCGCGAGCTGGCGGCGGCGGACCTGGCGGCGCTGGCGGCGGCGGTGAAGCCGGAGGAGCACAGGAAGGGGAGCTACGTGGTGCGCGAGGGCGAGCCGGGCGCGCGGCTTTACCTGGTGTTGTCGGGCCGGCTGGAGGTGCGGCGCGATTACGCGCCGGGCCGGTCGGAGCCGGTGGCCGCGATGGGCGAGGGGGATGCGTTTGGCGAGATCGCCCTGCTGCGGGGCGGCGTGCGCACGCGCTCCGTCCGCGCCCGGGAGCAGAGCATTCTGCTGGGACTGGACAAGGCGGACTTCGAGCGGCTCGTGCTGTCGAAGCTCTCGCGCGAGGCGGTGGAGGACGCGGTGCAGAAGGTCGGCTTCCTGCAGCACCTGGAGCTGGCGCGCAACTGGAGCCAGGCCACCCTCGCGGCGTTTGCCCGGCGCACGAAGCTGCAGGAGTATGGCGAGGGGGCGGTGGTCGTGCAGGAAGGGGCCAACAACCACTGGTTCTTTCTGGTGCACCGCGGCGAGTTCGCGGTGCTCCGCCACAAGGAGGAACTCCGCCGCCTGAAGCCGGGCGACACGTTTGGCGAGATGAGCCTTCTGGGTGACGGCATCGCGTCGGCCACGGTGAGGTCAGTGAGCAAGGAGGCGAGCTGCCTCGTGATCAGCGGCCGGGATTTCCTCGATTTCATGACGAAGGATTTCACCGTCGGGCTGGGCTGGGAGGCGACACGCACTCCGCCGGTCAAGCGCTGAGCGGGTGCCCCGCCGCAGCGGCTCCGGGGGGATGCTATTTCCCGAGAGCTTGGCGAATGGCCCGGTCGAGGTCGGCCGGGCGATAGGGCTTGCTCAGGTAACTGCGGTAGCCCGGACCGATGAACTGGCGGGCCAGCGCGGTCGTATCGTAGCCGCTGGCGATGATGGCGCAGACCGCGGGATGCAGCTTGCGCAGTTCCTGGAAGGTTTCCTGGCCACCCATCCCGCCAATGATGGTGAGATCCATGATGACGGCGTCGTAGGGCCGGCCGAAGCGCAGGGAGCCTTGATAAAGCTGGAGCGCTTCCGCGCCGTCCTTGGCAAGATCGCAGCGGTAGTCGAGGCCTTCGAGCATGCTTTTGGTGAGCGTCCGGATCTGCGCGTCGTCATCCATGAAAAGGATGCGAGCCCCGGCTGCCGCCACCTCCTGCCCGACGGCATCGCGACCCGGCCCGGTTGCGCCGGCGACCGCCTGCATGCCCGGGATCATCGGAGGACGCGAGAGGAAGCCGGCAGCGAAGATCTGGCCCATCGGGAGCTGGTGGTGGATCGGTTTCACGGGGTCGGCAGCTTGCAAGGCGGCAGGGCTACCGCCAGCGCGATGTGCGCTCATGCTGCTTGGGCCGTGTTGTTTATACGGCTTTTACGAACATCTGGGGCGAATCACCCAGCAGCCGGACGGGAGTCACGCCGCAGCCGGTGGCTGCTGCCACTGGCGAATGCGTTTCGCCAGAAAATCAATCCACACCGGCTGGTCGTTCAGGCAGGGAATGGCCGTGAAGGCCTGGCCGCCGGCGGCCGCGAAGTCCTCGGCACCGCGCACCCGGATCTCCTCAAGGGTTTCCAGGCAGTCGGTGACGAAGGCCGGCGTGATGACGAGCAGGCGTTTTTTGCCCTCGGCGGCGAGGCGCTTGTATTCGAAGTCGGTGTAGGGCTCGAGCCAGGGCTCGTTGGCCAGCCGCGACTGGAAGGAGATGGACCACTTCGCCGGATCGAGGCCGGCCGCGGCGGCGAACGCCTTGGTGGTGGCGACGCATTGGGCCTTGTAGCAGGTGGCGTGGGCGGGCGAGCAGGTGTTGCAGCAATCAGGCACGACCTGGCAGTGCGCGTGCGAGGAGTCGGCCTTGGTCAGGTGACGGGTCGGGATGCTGTGATAGCTGAAGAGCAGGTGGTCGTGCGGCTGCACCAGGTGCGGCCGGGCGCTGGCGACGAGGCCGCGATGTAGTCGGCGTCGGCGAAATACGGCGCGATGCACTCGATCTGCATGGCGGGCGCGATCAGCGCGGCCTCGCGGCGGACCTTCACCACGACGGTCTCCCAGCTCGACATCGCGTAGTGCGGGTATTGGGGAAAGAGCAGGAGGCGGGTCACGCCTTGCGCCTGCAGTTGCGCGAGTGCCGCCGGGATGGACGGGTTGCCGTAGTTCATCGCCAGGGCGACAGGCAGGTCCAGTTGCGACTGGAGCTTCGCCTGGGTGCGCTGGCTGGTGACGATCAGGGGCGAGCCCTCGGCCGTCCAGATGGTGGAGTAGGCGTGGGCGGAGGCGGCCGCCCGCCGGGAGATGATGAACCTGACCAGCAGGGAGCGCAGGAAGGCGTTGTCCGGCTTGTCGATCACGCGCTCGTCGCCGAGGAACTCGTGCAGGTAACGCTTCACGTCCGGAACGGAAGTGGAGTCGGGGGATCCGAGGTTGAGGAGCAGGACGGCGGACTTGGCCATGGCGCCAGTAGAGGTGGGGTTTTGGGTTCGAATGTCAACCGGCGGCGGGAGGTTTATGGTTGCCGGGCCTCGCCGGAAGCCGGACAACTGCGGCATGACTGCCAAGATTGCTCCGGTGTTGCTCGTGATCCGTGATGGCTGGGGTGCCAACCCCCATCCCGAGCAGGACAAGTTCAATGCCGTCCACCTGGCGAAGAAGCCGGCCGACGACATGCTCCACGCGAAATACCCGGTGACGCTGGTCAAGGCCAGTGGCCTCGACGTGGGCCTGCCGGACGGCCAGATGGGCAACAGCGAGGTCGGTCACGAGAATATCGGCGCCGGCCGCATTGTAGACCAGGAGCTGGTTCGCCTGAACAAGCTTTTTTCCGAGAAACGCCTCGCGCAGAACCCCGTGTGGCTCGCCATTCTCGCCCGCCTCAAGGCCAACCCGGCCGCGAAGCTGCATGTCATGGGCATCGCTTCCGACGGCGGCGTGCATGGCATGCTCGAACACCTCTACGGCATCCTCCAGCAGGCCAAGGAGGACGGTCTGGGCGCGAACCGCGTGTTCATCCACTCCTTCATGGACGGCCGCGACACGCCGCCGCAGAGCGGCCTGGGCTACATCCAGCAGCTCGAGGCGAAGCTGAAGGAGATCGGCGTCGGCAAGATCGCGACGGTGTGCGGCCGCTTCTGGGCCATGGATCGCGACAACCGCTGGGAGCGCGTGCAGAAGGCCTACGACCTCCTCACCGGCAAGTCCGCCGTCGCCACCGCGACGAGCGCGGCCCAGGCCGTGCAGCAATATTACGATCAGCCGCTCAGCGAGACGCAAAAGGGCGATGAGTTCATCTCGCCGACCGCCATCGTGGGCGCCGACGGCAAGCCGGTCACGGCCTTTGGCGATGGCGATGCCGTGCTCTTCTACAACTACCGCGGCGACCGCCCGCGCGAGATCACGCGCGCCTTC
>JBDHQK010000195.1:0-3533 GCA_039807025.1 Lacunisphaera sp. | reverse complement strand
GCTCGGCCCGCAACATCGAGGGCGGCGGCAGCCTGACGATCATCGGCACGGCGCTCGTAGACACCGGCAGCCGCATGGATGAGATCATCTTCGAGGAGTTCAAGGGCACCGGCAACATGGAACTCCACCTCGACCGCGACCTCGTCAACAAGCGCATCTTCCCGGCGCTCAACATCGACAAGAGCGGCACCCGCAAGGAGGAGCTCATTTACCACCCCGACGAGCTCCTGAAGATCTACTCGCTGCGCCGAGCCATGCAGGGTGTGCCCGCCGCCGACTCGCTGGACATGCTGATCCAACGGCTCAAGAAGACCAAGACCAACACGGAGTTCCTCCTGAGCCTCAACCGCTGAGCCCGCCGGGCCGGTGGCGCGGGAGGGTTTCCGTTCACCATCCCGTGATCACCGCCGACGAATTCGCCGTCCAAATCGCCCTCAAGCGGGGTCTGGTGACGGCCGGGCAATTGGCGGCAGCCCAACAGCGCGCGGCCGGACACACCGACCTGTCAACCCCAGTCCCCGGCGTGCTGGATATCCTGACGGCGGACGCGGCGCTGGATCAGGAGACGCTGGGCCGAGCCATGGCGGACGAATTTGGCATGCCGTGGGTGGTGCTGGCCGGGTGCACGATACCGGCGGCGATTCTCGACGGTCTGCCCCGCTCCTTTGTGACGGAGCACAATGTCCTGCCCTATGCCCGTGAAGACGGGATGTTGCGCGTGGCCGTGGCCGATCCCATCGCGGTCGATGTCATCGACAGCCTGGGTCACTTGAGCGGAACAGCGGTGCAGCCGTCGCTGGCTTCGGCCGCGGACATCCGGCAGGCCATAGCCCGCCATTACAGCCACGACCGGACTGAAGCGGGGCCGGAGCCGGCTGCGGAATCCTTTCCAACCGACAGAGCCGGCAGCGGAGAAGAAGGGCAGGCAAGCGCCCAGGATGCCCCCATCATCAGTCTCGTCCATAACCTGATAGCGGAGGCCGTCCGCCGCCGCGCGTCGGACATTCATCTTGAGCCGCTGGAGCGACGCTTCCGGGTGCGCCACCGCATTGACGGCATGCTGCTGGAGGTGGAGTCGCCCCCGAAGCGGCTGCAACTGGCCATCATCTCCCGGCTGAAGATCATGGCGAATATCAGCATCGCGGAGAAGCGCGTGCCCCAAGACGGCCGGATTCAGGTCAAACTGGGCGGACGTTCGCTCGACCTGCGCGTGTCGTCGCTCCCCACGGCACACGGCGAAAGCATTGTCATGCGCCTCCTTGACCAAGAGGGCCTGAAGCTCGGCTTGCCCGAACTTGGCTTCCTGCCGGATGACCAAAAGGAATTCGAGCAAACCATCGCCTCGCCCGACGGCATCATGCTGGTCACCGGTCCGACCGGCTCCGGCAAGACGACCACGCTCTACGCTTCGCTCCACCAGCTCAACCAGCCCGATCGCAAGATCATCACAGTGGAGGAACCGGTGGAATACCAGCTGGCCGGCATAAACCAGGTGCCGGTCAATGCGACGATCGGCATGACGTTTGCCGCCGCCTTGCGGGCCATGCTCCGGCAGGCGCCGAACATCGTCATGGTCGGCGAAATCCGCGACCGCGAGACGGCCGAGATCGCCCTCAACGCCTCGCTGACCGGCCACATGGTCTTCAGCACCCTGCATACCAATGATGCCCCCTCGGCCGTCACGCGCCTGATCGACATCGGGGCCAAGCCGTTTCTCGTGGCGGCGGCGCTTCGCTCCGTCATGGCCCAGCGTCTGGTGCGGCGCATCTGCCCGGCCTGCAAGCGCCCCTATGCACCGTCGGCGCGCGAGTTGCACGCCCTCGGGTGCCAATCCGGCCAACTGGAGGGCGCAGACTTCGCGCACGGCGCGGGCTGTGCGGCCTGCAATGGCACGGGCTATCAGGGGCGGATGGGAATCTTCGAGATATTCCGTGCCGACGACGACATCCGCGCGATGATTTACGACAACGTTACCTCCGCCGCCCTGCGTGCCCAGGCCCGGCGGGCGGGCATGCGGACCATGCGCGAAGATGGCATCCGTAAAGTCCTTGCCGGCCTCACCACAATCGAGGAAGTTGTCACCGTCACCGTCGGCGATCCCCTCTAACCCTACCCATCGCATGAGCTATGAAATGAATGATCTCCTGGAGCTGGTCGTGGACCAGAAGAGCTCCGATCTCCACCTGCAGGTTGGCGTGCCGCCGTGCCTCCGCCTGCGCGGCAGCATGACCCCGATCGACGGCCCCGAACTGCGGCCCGAGGACACCGAGCAGCTGATGCTATCCATCACCCCGGACAACCACATCCAGAATGTGAAGCTCAACGGCGGCACCGACTTCGGCTTCGCCTTCGGCGACAAGGCCCGTTTCCGCGTGTCCGTGCTCAAGGCCAAGGGCAACTACGGCATGGTGCTCCGCCAGATTCCCAACCAGCTATTCGATCTCCGCACCATCGGCATGCCCGACAAGATCAAGGAATTGCTCTACCGCCAGCGCGGCCTCTTCCTCGTCACCGGCCCGACCGGCTCTGGCAAGTCCACAACCCTCGCGTCGATGATGAACTACATCAACGAAAACCGCGACGGCCACATCATCACCATCGAGGACCCGATCGAGTATTACCACCCGCACAAGAAGTGCGTCGTCACCCAGCGCGAGGTCGGCTCCGATGTGCCGAGCTTCGCCGAGGCCATCAAGCGCGCCCTGCGCCAGGACCCGGACGTCATCCTCGTCGGTGAGTTGCGCGACCTCGAGACGATCGAGGCGGCGATCTCGGCCGCCGAGACGGGCCACTTGGTGTTCGGCACGCTGCACACCAACAGCGCCGCCAAGACGGTGGACCGTATCGTGGACGCCTTCCCGGCCAACATGAAGGAGATGATCCGCATGCAGCTCTCGACCTCGATCATCTGCGTCATCTCCCAGTCGCTCTGCAAGAAGAAGACCGGCGGTCGCATCGCGGCCTATGAGATCATGGTCAACACCTCGTCCATCGCTTCCCTCATCCGCGACAACAAGACGTTCCGCATTCCCTCCGACATCCAGACCGGTGCCAACCTTGGCATGATCACCCTCGACACGCACCTCATGAGCCTGGTGAACCGGGAACTCATCGAACCCGACGAGGCCTTGGAAAAATCCCAGGAGCCTGTCGTCATGCGGGAAAAGCTCACCGCCATGGGCTTCAAGCTGCGCGAGATGTAATTCGTCACCCACCGGCCGCGGGCCCGGCCGATCTCCTCATGTTCGAGGGACACGACCAGGCGGTATTCGATCTCCTTGCCGAGCGCCGGCTGGTCGAGCCGGCGGCGTTGCAGGCGGCCTTCGAGGAGCACCGCGCCTCGGGCAAGTCACTGGCCCGCACGCTCCTCGAACTCGGGTTCCTCGAGAAGCACGTGTTGCTTCACGCCGTGGCTGGCCACACTGGCTGCGGCTACACGGAGAAGCTGCCCGCAACACTGCCGGGTGATGCCCTCGCGCTCGTCGAGGGCCGACTCGCCCGCACCTACGGTTTCGCCCCCATTGCCGCCGACG
>JBDHQK010000035.1:0-22152 GCA_039807025.1 Lacunisphaera sp. | reverse complement strand
GCGCCGTTGCGCGCATCGCGCACGGCGCTGGTGGCGACGAGCACAATCTTCGCCGGCTTGAACGGCGCGGCGTCCATGAGCAGTTCCTGAATGGCGGCGAGACCGCGCTTCATGCCTTCTTCGCTGAGCCGCGGCTCGCTCTTGCTGATGCCGGCGCTGATGCGCGCATCAATCGTCCGGCTCTTCAGCGCCTGCACCGTGCCAGCGGCATCGCGCGTGGCGACCAGCACCTTGATGGAGTTGCTGCCGATATCGATGACGGCGACGGCGGGGGCTGGCATGGGACTAGGGCCGTTGCCGCTGCTTCTGCACCAGGTCATCCATCAATTTCTTGCGCTCGTCGGCCGCCCGGGTGGCGGCGGCCGCGCGGGCGCGGTCCTCATTGTTCTGGGCTTGCTTGGCCGACGGTGCGTGGAAAAGCGCGCAGCCTGCGAAGAGGGCGGAAAGCGCACCTAGGAACAGCAGGCGGGAAGTTTTCATGGGGAGGTGGGCGGGGTTCACGGCACGAAATCCTTCGGCGCAATCAGCACCACGAACTCGCCCTTGAGGCTCATTTTCCGCAGCCGGGCCAGCGCATCGCCGGCGAGACCCACAAGAAAAGTCTCGTGCAGCTTGGTGACTTCCTTCGCGATGCAGATCACCCGGTCGGCGCCGAGCACCTCGACGATCTCGGTGGCGAACTTGTCAATGCGGTGGCAGCTTTCGTAGAGCGCGAGGGTGTAGTCGAAGTTGCGGTGCTTTTGGAGAAAGGCGGTGCGCGCGGCCGACTTGGGCGGCAGGAAACCGACGAACAGAAACCCGTTGGTCGGCAGCCCGCTCGCGCTGAGCACCGCTACAAGCGCGCTGGCTCCGGGCACAGGCACGACGGGCAGGCCACGACGGCGGCAGGCGCGAACGATGCGGAAGCCGGGGTCGCTCAGGCCGGGTGTGCCGGCGTCGCTGACGACGGCGACCGACTTGCCTTGGGCGATCAGTTCGGCGAGTCGTTCGGCGGCCTCGGTTTCGTTGTGCTCGTGATAGGGCGTGAGTTCGCGATGCAGGCCGAAGCGCGTGAGCATGGTGCCGGTCGTGCGTGTGTCCTCGCAGGCGACGACGTCAACGGCGCCGAGGATGGCGCGGGCACGGTCGGTCAGGTCAGCCAAGTTGCCGATGGGCGTCGCCACGACATACAGGTGGCCGGGCTGGGGCACCAGCGAGGGATTGTCGGCAGGCGTGGTCATGACGTCGCCGGAAGATCCGCGAACGCGGCCTTACTTACCCATGCCGGGGATGCGGCCTTCCCAGTCAGCCGGACGGCTCCACGGAATCGAGGAGTCCTGCTTGGAGGGCCCGCAGCCGGTGAGACCGGCGAGCGCCAGGAGGGACAGCAAGAAAACAAAAAGAGCTTTGCGAGGAGAGGGCATGCTTAGGGGTTGAATACGACTAAATCGCCGGTCTGCAACTGTCCTTTCACGGTGCTAGGCAACACTTGGGCGAGAGAGAAACGGGGACGGACATTGCTGATTTGAACCTGCGCGAGGTCGGAAGTTCCGCGCTGCAAGCGGATAATGGCCTGCGGCCGGGCGCCATGCACCGCTCCGTAGTCAATGACCACAAACGTTTCCGCCGGGCCGACGCGGACGACTTGGTGCGGCGGCTGCGCAGCCGGGATCACGGCTGTCGGCGCGGGTTCCTCGAGGGACTCGGCCAGGGCGCGGGTCAGCAGGCGGGTGAGTTGTTCCTCCAATTCGGCGATGCGGCGCTCGTAAGGCGCGACGTCAACCGGCGGGGGTGAGGGAGTGGTCGGTGCAACCGGAACGGCCGAAACGGCAGGCGCGGGCTCCGGCGGCGACGCGGGTCGGGGTGCCTGACGCAAGCTGGCCAGCTCGGCCATCAGGGCGATCTCACGCTGATCGCGGGCACTCAGTTCGCGGAGGAGCTGGTCATTCCGGGTTTCAGTGGCGGTGCCGCGGATTTTCGCCGAGCCGAGCAGCGCGCCGAGTTCGAGCGCGCGCTGGCCGATGTCGGCTGCCTGCGTGGCGGCTTGTTTCAGTTCGTAACGGAGCTCGGCATTCTGCCGGGAGAGGCGCGTGACTTGCGCGGCAAGTTCGCGATTTTGCTGCCGGGCCAGCCAAAAGCCCAGGCCGGCGGCCGCTGCGAGGAAGGCGACTCCTCCGACATAGGCACCCGGCTTCATGGCAACCGGCCCGTGTTCAAGCCCAGGCGGCGTAGGCTGACTCCGACCACTGCTTCGCGGCGGTCTTGGCGACCTTGCTGCCCGGATTGGCGGCGAGGTGTTCGAGGACCTTGAAGATCAGCTCCGTGTTTTCGGGCGCGCCCAGCTTGGCCGCGAGTGCTTCGGCGGTGAACGCGGTGCCCGGAGAGGCCTGGAGCGCGGCGGCGATCTTGAGTTTGAGGGCGATGACACCGCCCGCCGCCTTCTTGCCTGCCTCGACACCGGGCTGGTGGTAGGCGTTGATGCCGACGAGCGAGGCGTAGAGGCCGACGGCGCGCTCGTAGAGGGCGATCAGCATGCCGATGGACTTTGGCGAGACCTCGTTGACCGTGATGGTGATGGAGTGGCGGTTCTTCTCGCTCAGCGCGTCGCGCGTGCCGAGCAGGAAGCCTTGCAGGAAATCGCCGCTGGTGACGCCCGGCTCGACCTCGAGGGAGGTGTCGGCGCCGCGGTCTTTGAGAACCTCGATGAAGGTGACGAAGAAATTGTTCACGCCCTCGCGGAGCTGCTGCACGTAGGCGTGCTGGTCGGTCGAGCCCTTATTGCCATAGACGGCGATGCCTTGGTTGACGACATTGCCCTGGAGGTCGAATTCCTTGCCCAGCGACTCCATCACCAACTGCTGCAGGTAGCGCGAGAAGAGCAGCAGGCGGTCCTTGTAGGGCAGCACGACCATGTCCTTCGTGCCCTTGCCGTCGGTGGCCCAATACCACATCAGCGCGAGCAGGGCGGCCGGGTTGTCGCGGAGGGATTTTTTGCGAGTGGCGGTGTCCATCGCGGCGGCGCCGGCGAGCATCTGGTCGGTCTTGATGCCCTGCAAGGCGGCGGGCAGGAGGCCCACGGCGCAAAGCTCGGAGGTGCGGCCGCCGACCCAGTCCCACATCGGGAAACGGGCGAGCCAGCCTTCCTTCTGCGCGACTTCGTCCAGCTTGGAGCCCTCGCCGGTGACGGCCACGAAGTGTTTCGGGTAGTCGAGGCCGGCGGCCTTGAAGGCCACCTGGGCCTCGAGCATGCCGTTGCGCGTCTCGGCGGTGCCGCCGGATTTGGAGATGACGATGACGAGCGTTTGCTTCAGGCGGCTGCCGATCGTCTTCAGGACGTAATCGATGCCGTCGGGATCGGTGTTGTCGAAGAACGACACGCCCATCTTGTCGCGGTTGCCCTTGAGGCGGCCGAGCGCGTGGCTGACAAACTGCGGCCCGAGGGCCGACCCACCGATGCCGATGACGAGGACCTCCTTGAACTTGGCGCCACCCGGCGCGGTCAGCTCGCCCTTGTGGACCTTGGTGACGAAAGTCTTGATGGCATCGAGGGTGGACGTGATGGCCGTGCGCAGTTCCCCGGTCGGTGCCAGTTCGGGCGCGCGCAGCCAGTAGTGGCCGACCATGCGCTTCTCGTCGGGGTTGGCGATGGCTCCGCCCTCGAGGGCGGCCATGTCGGCGAAGGCCTGCTTGAGTCTGGGCTCCATCGAACCGAGAAAATCGTCGGCGAAGGGCATCCGGCTGATGTCGAGCGACAGGCCGAGGCGGGGGTTGGTGTAGTAAAGTGACTTGAAGCGGTCCCAGGTCATAGTTGGGCGAAAATAGTCTCGGGTCGTGGCGGGGGCTAGCCCGAAAACCGGCATAATTGGGCGGGCGAATTCGGGATTGCTAGAGCGCGGCGGCACCCCAATCAGTAAGAGTCAATCGCATGGCCTTTGATCTCAAACGTGTCTTGAAAGTGATGCTGTTCGCCTCGAACGGCCCTCTCTCGGTGAAGGATATCCAGACGGCTGTCAGCCGCTTTCATGAGCAGGCGACGGTCTTGCCGCTGACCGGCGAGTCCGAGACACCGGCCACGCCAGAACAAGGCGCGATAGCCCCCGCCGAGCCGGAGGAGCCCGTGCTGCCTGCGGCCGTGGAGGACGACGAATTCTACCGCGACGTGCCGTCCCTGATCACCACCGCCCAGATCCGTGAATGCATGGACGCGATCTCCCTGGAATTGCAGGCGGCAGACAGCGAAATCCTGCTCACCGAGGGTCACAGTGGGTGGCGCTTGGTCACCCATCCGCGTTTCGCCCGCTGGGTGCGCCTGCTGCGCAACGAGCCGCCGCCGGTCAAGCTGAGCCCGTCGTCGCTCGAGACCATGGCGGTGATCGCCTACCGCCAGCCCGTGACGCGGGCCGAGATCGAGCAGATCCGCGGCGTGTCCGCCGAGGCCGGCCTCACCAAGCTGCTGGAGCGCGATCTCGTCTACATTGTCGGCCGCGCCGATCTGCCGGGTCGCCCGATCCAATACGGCACGACCGACGCCTTCCTCGAATTTGTCGGCATCAAGTCCCTTGATGAGCTGCCGGCCTCGGATGTCCTGTCGCCGCGGCAGATTGACGCCTGGCTCCAAACCTCGAGCAACCCACGCGCGGCGGGCGATGCCGACATGGGGCTCGACGAGACGGAGGAAGCCCAGCTCTCACTCGACCAGGCTGCGGTGGCCGCGGCCGAGCCGGTGCCGGAACAGCCCGCCTCATGAGCAAGCCCGTCCGTGTCGGCGTCATCGGGGCCGGCAGCAATACACGGACGAGGCACATTCCCGGCTTCAAAGCCATTCCCGGCGTCGAGGTGGTGGCGGCATGCAACCGCACCCAGGCGTCGGGTGAAAAGGTGGCGAAGGAATTCGGCATCCCGCGGGTCGCGAGGAGCTGGAAGGAGATCATCGATGCGCCGGACATCGATGCCGTCTGCATCGGCACTTGGCCGAACATGCACGGCAAGCTGACCGTGGCCGCCCTGCGCGCCGGTAAGCACGTGCTGACCGAGGCTCGCATGGCCCGCAACCTGACCGAAGCCGAGCTAATGCTGGCCGAGTCGAAGCGGCATCCGGATCTCGTGACTCAGATCGTGCCGGCGCCGATGTCGCTGCCGTTCGACGCCACGGTGGTAGATTTTTTGCAGGCCGAGAGGCTCGGCACGCTGCGCGAGGTCCTGATCACCGCCACGACGGATGCGCTGGCCGACAGCGCGCTGCCGCTCAACTGGCGGCAAAGCCTGCGCCTGAGCGGTAAGAACACGCTCATGCTCGGCATCTATTACGAAATGGTTTTGCGCTGGCTGGGACAGGAGGTGACCTCGCTGGTCGCCGACGCGGCGATCTTCACCAAGGAGCGTAAGGATGAGGGCGGGGTTCCACAGTCGACGGCCATTCCCGAGAGCCTGACCGTGCTCGGGAGTTACCCGGCCTTGACGATCGGAACCACCGCACCCTGGGCCTCAGCATGGCAGCCGACCGGAGCCCGCCTGGTGGCGCATTTCAGCGGCGTGGAGACGACGGCGCCGCGCTCGGAAATCCGTCTGAATGGCAGCGAGGGTGGCCTGCGACTGGATTTGGCGAAGGGGGAATTGTGGCACGCGAAGCGGGGCGAGGCCGAAAAGCCGGTGGTAATCGCGCCAGAAAAACGCGGGGCCTGGCGTGTCGAGGCGGATTTCATCGACAGCATCCGCGACGGAAAGCCCGTGCGCCTGACAGATTTCGCGACCGGGGTGAAATACATGCACTTCACCGAGTCCGTCTGGGAATCATGGAGCAACGGCTGCCGGCGGGTTACCCTATGATCTGCCCTGGGTATTGGCGTAGATGAAATAAGCGCCGATCGCGAAGATGACCATCATGCCCATGGCGAAGATGAACCAGAGGATGCAGCCCTTGCGGGCGTCCTTTGCCATGCTGCCGGGCGCCTCCTGACGATATTTGGCCAGAATCTCCGCGGCGGCGGCCTCGGCGGCCGCTGCGGAGGAAATGGCGGAGGGTGGAGCTGAGGGCGCCTTGACTTCCGGCACAATAGTGAGGTCGCCGGACTCCCGGACGATCTCGCGGTCCAGCCACGCGAGCTGTTGCTGGACCAATGCGCGCTGGTGTTGGAGTTCGGTGATCCGATCGGACACGCGGAAAGGAAAAGGGGATTGAGAATGTCCGGCAAGGTGGAACCCCACCTCCGGACGGGTTTGCTGGATAGGCATCCGGAAAAGTTAGGCACGCATCCTGAAAACGCGTCCGGAGGCCGCGTTCCACCCAAGAAAAAAGGCGCACCTTGCGGTGCGCCTTGGCAATGTTTGGCGGTCTGCGCTCAGACCACAGCCACCTTGCGGTGGGCCTTGTCGAACTGGACGGTGCCGTCGCGGAGGGCGAACAGTGTCCAGTCGCGGCCGGTGCCGACGCCCGCACCGGCGTGGTGCTTGGAGCCGCGCTGGCGGACGATGATGCCGCCGGCGAGAACCTTCTGGCCGCCATAGATCTTCACGCCGAGGCGCTTGGATGTGCTGTCGCGGCCGTTGCTGGAGGATTTCTGACCTGTTTTATGTGCCATGGTAGTGGGTCCTTAAGCTTTGATGGACTCGATCTTGATGACCGACAGCTCCTGACGGTGGCCGCGCTTGCGCTTCGAGCCCTTGCGCTTGCGCATCTTGAAGACGATGACCTTCTTGCTACGCTTGTTTTCGAGAACCTTGGCCTTGACCGAGGCGCCGGTGAGGAAGGGAGTGCCGACCTTGAAATTATCGCCTTCGCCCGCGGCGAGGACTTCGTTGATTTCGACCGTGGAGCCGGCTTCCGTCTTGGGATAGCGGTCCACGATGAGGATGTCGCCCTCGCTGACCGAGAACTGCTTCCCCTGTGTTTTGATAGTGGCTTTCATAAGTTCAAAGGGGCGAAATAAGGGGAGTCAGTGAGGGGTAATCAAGGCTTTATTTTAACCGGCGGCGCGAAACCGCATCCGCTGGCCGCACAAAGAGATAATTGACGAAAAAGCTCAGGCCAAACACGCCGCTGAGGGTGCGGACATTCCGCATGGCGCCGACGACATTGGCCAGGGAACTGGATGCGGGCTCCTCTATGCGCAGCAACAAGATACAGCCAAGCAGGGCGACGGTCGGCTGCACCAAGAAAGCCAGATGATAGACATCGAGCGGCGCGTATTCGAGCAGGAAGAGCCGCGCCAGAACCTCGCCGCCCAAAATGGGGGAAAGCGCGGCCACGATCGACGTGATGGCGAGGTTGAGACCGATGGCCAGGCTGCGGGCCTCGGCGGGGATCAGTTTCAGCAGGATGGTGAACTGGCCGAGGATGAAACCAGCGCTCAGCGCGCCACAGCTGAACCACATGCCGTAAAGAATCGAGCTATTGGCCGGGGTGACGAGGCACCAGAAGTAATTCAATGCCTGCCACAGGCCCAGCGCCACCGCCATGCAGGCCTTGTTGCCGTAGCGATCCAGCAGGCTGCCCCAGACGGGCAGCGACACGATGCCCCCGAGCGCGGAGAGCGTGGCCAGGAAGCCGACCTTCAGGCCGGAAAAATTCAGCTGCTCGAACATAAACACATGGTAGAAGGGGCCGAAGCTGTTCGACGCAAAGGACCACACGGCACCGAAGGCGATAAAGAGCAGCAGCGATCGCGAGCGACGCACCACGGTGAGTTGCTCGGACAGCGGCAAGGCCGGGGCATGGCGCCCATGTCCCGTCGGCCGTCGGTCCGGCATCCGGGCAAAATAGAACAACGACGCCATGCGGAATACGCACGCCACCGCGATGATGCCCTGGAAAGTCCGGGCTGAGTAGCCGCCCCAGGACAGCATGGCGCCGGCACCGAGCACGAAAACCAGCGTCGAGCCCTGGCAGAACCGGTTGCGCTGGCTGAAATACCGCCCGCGCAGACGGCCGGGCACGAGGTCGTGCATCCAGCCGTTCCACACCACGCTGAGCACCGCGTTGAATAACGAGGCGACGAACACCCACAGCAGCAGGAACCGGCCGGTGCCAACGGGGTCGTCGGGCGAAAGCGCGGGCAGTTTCCACCCCAGCCAGGCCCAGCAGGCGGTGTGCAGCGCCGCCGCGATGATCGCCGTCGGCCGTGCGCGGGCCCAGCGCGTCACGAGAGGAGAGATGAACACCTGCAGAAAATTGCACGCAAACGGCAGGGAACTGACACCGCCGATGTTGGGCTTGGACAGCGGAAAGCCCTTCGCGACCAGCGCGGTCATGAAAATATTCACCGGCAGCGACATCGTCACGACGGGCGTGGCGAGCACGCCTTCGATCACGCTGGCGCGCATCCCCCGCCGCAGGATCTCGCGGTTCTGGGCCAGGGTTGGACGGGCGGGAGTTGCGTTCATGACAGCGGCGGGAGATATCGGGATATGGCGCGCGCCGTTAAAGCGAAATCTCTCCAAAACACCCGAACGGTCGCCCTGGCACGCGGCTTGGTGGGCAAGGTGCTGGCCCGGCACCGCCCCGACGGCCGGGTGGAGCGGCACCGCATCACGGAGGTCGAGGCTTATGACGGAGAAAACGACCTCGCCTGCCACGCCAGCAGGGGCCGCACGAGGCGCACCGAGGTGCTCTATCGCGCAGGCGGAACTTGGTATGTCTATCTCTGCTACGGCATCCACGAGATGCTGAATCTGGTCACGGGCCCGGCCGGCTACCCGGCGGCGGGCCTGATTCGCGGCGTCGAGGGCATCAGCGGGCCGGGCCGGTTGACCAAGCAACTGGCAATAGGTCGGCAGCTGAATGGCATGGCGGCAGCGCGCGCCTCAGGCCTGTGGCTTGAAGACGACGGATTTGTGGTGCCGGTCGGTGCATTGCGCGCCGGGCCGCGCATCGGCGTGGACTACGCCGGGGCGGAGTGGGCGGGGAAGCCCTGGCGGTTCTGGGTGAAATTGTAGCGGCGCTCTATGAGCGTCGGACGGCGGTCACAGACCGCCGCTACAGGTTTATTTCGCCGCCGCGACCGGGCTCGCTTTCTGATAGTCGCTCAGCAGCAAGGTGGCGGAGCCGAAGCGGAGCTTCAGCTGCATCTTCACCGGCAGGCGGGTGTCGTCCTGCGCGATCCAGACCTTGATCTCCCCGCCACGCTTGAAGAGTCCCTTCGGGTCCTTCTCCATGCGGGGCACGAGCACGAGGGTCTGGTAGCGGCCCATGGGCGTGCGCACCTCCTCGTAGGCCTCCGCGTGGATGGAGATGGCGTAGAAATCCCGGGCGAACTGGACAACGATATCGCGTTTCTCACCCGGCTTCAGGTTCCACTCGCGGGTCTGGACCAGCGCGCTGATCAAATCGAGCGGATCGCCGCCCTCGGGAAGGGACAGTTCCCCGCTGCGGTCGGTGCGCACGCGGTCGGTGTAGGTCGCGATCCGTTTTTCGTAGTCGATCGTGAAATCGTTGTCGATGGGCCGCTTCGGGTCCGCGCC
Source organism: Lacunisphaera sp. (assembly GCA_039807025.1). Lineage (GTDB taxonomy): Bacteria > Verrucomicrobiota > Verrucomicrobiia > Opitutales > Opitutaceae > Lacunisphaera. Next base: position 12,717 of record JBDHQK010000035.1, on the reverse strand, counting down.
GGTCTCGTGCACGGAGAGCAGGCGACCGGTGGGGCGGTCTATGACCGCCTCGGCCTTGCTGTCGAATTCATAGAGCCCGCGCACGATGCCGCGGGAACGCGTGTCCACCGTGACCCGGGCGAGGTCCTTGCCGTCGGCCGTTTCGCGTTGGCCGGCGATGGTGATGTCACCGGCGTGGCTGAAGATGGCGAAGCCTACCTTGTAGGTGAGCTTCTCCCCATCGCCGATGGCTGTGAACGGTGCGGCGGTGGCGAGCAGGGGCAGGCACAAAAACAGGAGGGCGGAAGATTTCACGGGGATGCTGACAGCACGAATGGGCCAAGGTGCGCCGGGCGTCGAGTTTTTGGTGGCAGCCACGGCGGAGCCGATTCTCCGCGGATGTCACGGTTGGACGCGGATAAGATTCTGCTCCTGTCCATTTATCCGCGCGGATCTGCGGAATCCGCAGGAAAATCAGCCTAGTCTCAGGTCCATCTGGTTCTGCTGGCCGAGGGCCCAGGCCTCGATGCCGCGGGCGCGCAGGGTGGCGGCGAACTCCTTGGCGAAACCATGCAGTGTATAGACGATCTTTGGCTGGACCTTGTCCACGAAGGCGAGCAGGTCGGGGAAGTCGGCGTGGTCGGACAGCGGGAAGGCGGCGTCGCACCGGTTCTGGTAGATGGCGCCGCTGTCCATGGCCCAGCCAGTGGCGATGGCGGTCCGCTTGGGGCTGATCCACGTGAGGGGCGCGAGGTGGTTCTGCATGGGCGGGGCGATGACGACATATCCGGCGTGGTTTCGGGCATCAAGCGGCGCGTAGGGCGGGAGTTTCATGCCGAGTTCGGCATAGCGCCTGGTCATCTTGAGGCTGTTCGCGTGCAGCATGGCCGGCAGACCGGCGCCGCCGACGATCTGCAGCAGTTCCTGCGTCTTGCCGAGGCTGTAGGCGTAGAGGACGGGCGTGACCTTGTCGGCCAGCGCCTGTCGGCAGAAGGCCACGATGTCCGCCTCGATCTTCTCCTGCGGCGGAAACACGTAGCGCGGCAGGCCGAAGGTGGTCTCCATGATGAGCACGTCGGCGCGCGGCGTGGCGCAGGGCTCGGCGGCGAGACTGGGGCGGAGCTTGAAGTCTCCGGTGTAGAGCAGGGTGCCTTGCTCCGTCGTGGCGTGAAACATGGCCGAGCCGAGGATGTGGCCTGCCGGATGGAGACGCACTTCGCAACCCATGTCGGCCGTGAAGGGCTCGCCGAAGCCGAGGATGTGTTCCTCGCGACGGCCGCCCACGCGCAGACGCATGAGGCTGGCCGTTTCGCGGGTGGCGATGATCTCGCGGTGCGCCGCGATGTGGTCGGAGTGGGCGTGCGAGACAAAGGAGCGCGCTTGGGATTTCTGCGCGTCGAGCCACCAGCCGATCTGCGGCAGGTTGACCCCGTGCTGATGCTGAACTTCCCAAGGCATGAAGCCAGCAAGGAGTCCTCCGGGGACGAAGTCAAAAGTGCGGCCGGGCCCTGCTGACAACCCTGTGTCAGGAGAGGCCGGGCGGCGTCTCAGCGGCGAAATACTTCCGGCGGACGAAGCGCCACGCAGTCACGAAGAAGGCCGTGAGAGGCACCGCCAGCATCATGCCCAGCACACCGCCGAGAGCCTGGCCCCAGAAGAAGACGGCCACGATGATGGCGACCGGATGCAGACCCGTCTGCCGGCCCATGATGCGCGGGGTCAGGAACCAGCCCTCGACCAGCTGGACCGCGACAAAGATACCGACACAGATGGCCACGAGCGCCAGCCCTCCGTCGGGCTGCAGGTAGGCGAGTGGCAGCGCCACGCTCAGGCCAAGGATGCTGCCGAGGTAGGGGATGATGTTGAGGAGGCCGGTGAGCAGCCCGATGGCCAGGCCGAACTTGAGGCCCGCGATGGTGAAACCGGTAGCCAGCAGCACGCCCATGATGAGGCCGATCAGGATCTGACCGCGAAAGAAAGCGACCAGGATGCCGAGGAATTCCCGCACGAGAAACACGACGTCGTCCCGGTGCTCCTTTTGCAGGAACGGCAGATGCTCGGGCAGGGAGCGGGTAGGGTCGTTGTTGGAGAGAAGGAAAAAGAACAGATAGACGGGGATAACGGCCAGCGACGCCACGACGCCGAAGATGCCAAAGATGCCCGCGCCAGCCGACTTGAGCGTCGGGGCGAGATGACCGAGCAGGTCCTGCGCCTGCTGGGCGAGGCCGTCGAGGGCGGCCTTGACGGTGGGGTGGTCGAGGTAGGGGCGGATGACGGCCAGCCACTCCGGGAAATGTCCTTCGCTCCAGGCGACTGTCTTGCGCCACAAGGTGGGCAGGTAGGCCACGAACTCCAGCAGCTGGGAAACCAGCGCGGGCAGGAAGGTGACCAGCAATCCCGTCACCAGCAGCAGGAACGCAAAATAAAGCAACACCACCGCCACCGGGCGTTTCACCTTCAGGCGCTGCTCGAAGATGGTCACGATCGGCCGCATCAGGAGCGCCAGAATACCGGCGACCGCCAGCGGCCAGATGACGCCCGAGAAAGCACCGATAAACCGCGCCACGCCGGCCAGCAGCACGAAAAGCAGCCAGCCGATGGCGCAGATCGCGGCGAAGCCGAGGGCAAAACCCACGAGCTTGCGCTGGACGGGAGTCAGGAGCGGCGTCGCTTCGGCGGGCATGGGCGCTAGGAGACAGCGGCCACCGGAGGGTGGCAAGCCCGCAGCTCCTACCTTTACCGCTTCCGTGCAGCCATCGTGCTCACGATTTTTGCCGCACGGGTGATTTGGGCCGGGTTCTCCGCCAGGCCCCGGGCTTCGAGGTGCTCGAACTGGCCGTGCTGGAAAATGGGGGACTCGACGGTGGGCCCGCCCTCATCGCCGGCGTCCTTCAACGCGCCGCCGAGCGCGGCGACCATGCGGTTCATCAGCCCGACCTCGCCGAGCAACTTTGCCTCGTTCCGGTCCGGCCAGTAGTCGCCCTCGTCGTTGATCTTCACGGTCGCCCCGGCCTTCTCCCACAGGAGCACGAGGTCGATCACGGCGCGGTGGCACTTCATGAAGTGCTCCCCGCCGTGCAGGCTGGCGTATTGGGTCTTGCAGAAGCTGGCGTAGCCCCAGCCGCCGCAGCCGGTGCGGAGCGTGCGCCGCCCCACCTTGATGGTGGCGGGATAGTGACACAGGCCGAACCGGGCGGATTCGCAGTCGGGGCCTGGCCAGACGGAAAACATCCAGCCGCAGTCCGCCGGCACATCGTGCCCCACGGTGGTGCCGTCCCGCTTCTCGCTGACGAACTGACAGCTGCGGAAAGAATCCAGGTCGGCCTCCTGCATCGGGGTGATCTCGGCGAGTTTGCGGCGTCGGACGAGGGCAGCGGAGCGGCGGTGCACGGCGCGGACCAAGTGCTCGGCGGCGGCTTTCCCAACGGTGCCGGGCAGGCGGAGCTGGTAATGGATGGTGAGGCCCATGGCGTTGGTAGTTTAATAGACTACCAACCGGCTTGGGGCGGCGGGGGATCCTTGGGGCGGGAAAGGCGCTGGGCAGACTCGGGAGCGTGGAGATAGTTCTCGCGGCTCACGACCTTGCGGCCGGATTTTTTCTCCAGTTCGCGCCGGGCGTTGCCGGCCACGGTGCCACCCTCGTTCGCCGACGCCTTGCTCGCCGCGAACCCCCGGGCATCCTTGGTGCGGGTGATCTCGGTGGTGGCAGCCTCGCCGAGCATGGAGAAAATCAGCTCGAGGTCGGTCATGTGATCGCGGAGGTTCTGGCGTTTCAGGCCCTTGTGCGCGGCATACTCGGATGGTGTCAGGCCGAAGGCGGCCTTCGAGATCTCGGCGGTGAGAATGGAGTATTCCCGCTGCTCTTTGACGCCCCGCTGCTTCCACTCGTCGGTCAGCTCGTCGCGGATGGCGATGCTGCGCATTCGGCGCTCGATCCAGGCGTCGGAGTAGCCCTTGGCGCGGTAGAGCGCGCGGGTGCGCTTGGTGGCCAGCTCGGGATCCTCGATTTCTTGCACGCGCTCATAACCCACCTTGGCCAGCCAGCGCTTGAACGGCTCGGCCTTGGGGCTGGGGATGGATTGAATCAGCCGGAAAATACCCTCGGTGTGCCAGCAGAGTATTTTCTGCCTCCCTCCCGGGGTGGGCATCGCCAAGGCAAGGGGGGGGGCAATCTGCCCCCCTCCTTTGAGGGCATCGGCCAAGGCGGGATCCCGACGGCGCATGTCCCTGAGGTAGCTAGCGGGATTGGGCGAGTCGGTCAGGGCCGCGACGACGTCCACGAGGACAAACCACCACTCGCCGGCATGGATGGTTTTGCGGATTTCCTTGCGCTGAAAGAGGGCGATGCGGGTTTCCATGACACGAAGGATCAGGCAGGCGGATCTTCCTTGGCGAGGAAGCGGAAGTGGGCGGCGTCGGCCTCGGACTGCGGGCTGTAGGTGGCGGGTTTCAAAGCTGAAAGGCCTTGCCGCATACGGCATCAAGTTCGGCTTGGTCTCCAGCACCGGCAATGGTGACAAGATGGGCGATCAATTCTTCGCTCAAGGAATCAAAATGCGGAAGCCGGACCTTTCGCAGCACTTGTGCCTGATAGCGGAGCGAACCGCCGCGCATCTGCACCGAGTGGGCGCGGATTTGCTCCAACACGAAGCTGCTGCGGAGAAGGGTTTGAAGAGCGCGAAGATTCCAGCCGCTCGAAGTGATCCAATAGACGTTGTGATGCGGGTAGTAGTGGCCGACATCATAACCGATGACCCCGCCGGCTTGGATATCGGGGAGCAGGAGCTTCGGCTGGGTGGTCAGACGATGCGTGACCCGGTCGATGGTGCGATACCAAGCGTGGGGGTGCTTTTTTGCGACGTGGCGTTTTTGCAGTCGTTCGCGGTGCCGCTCGAAATAGGCGGCGAAGCGCGGGTAGGCGGTGAACTCTTTCAGCCCGGTCTCCGATTGGTCGACGAAGGGGTTGACCAAGTGATGACCGGACCAGTTGATCTGCGCGGGGGTGATGTCTTGCGCCATGACGAGAGGGAGTTGGCAGCTTTCCTCGATCTCGGTCGTTTTGGCGGGCAGGACGTAAATGTCGTCGGCACCGGTGGCCACACCGATTCCTACGGTCGTATCGGCGGCGCTTTCTTCAAGTATGGGAAAACGGCTCGCGAGGCTGGCGAGGCGGTCGAACGCGTCGCGCTGGGTGGCAATCCACGGCGAGCCGTCGGCATACCAATCGCGGAACTGCACGAGCTTAGATTCGGCGGAGTCGGCCGGTTTGGCGGGACGGAGGGCGGCCAAGGTTGTCGGTGCGATGTCATCGAGGGTCGCCGCGAAGGTCGGTTCGCCGCGGGCGTGGTCAATGACAGTGATGCAAGGGTAGGCCGAAACCTCGTTGGCGAATGGCTGGGTATGTTCGAGATTGAGGTAGTAGCGGACGCGGTAGTGCTGCGCGATCATCTCCCTCAGCCGGCGGCCGTAGAGGTTTTTTGTGAAGCGGTTCGCGCAGATGTAAGCGAGGCAGCCAGCGGGAGCCAGCAAGCGCAGGCCTTTTTCGAAAAAGGCGACATACAAATCCGCCCGGTCGGCACAGGTGAGGAAGAGACGGCGATAGCGTTGGAGAATGGCAGCGGGGATCTCCTCGATGCGGACGTAGGGTGGATTGCCGACGACGAAGTCGAAGCGTTGATCCCAAGTGGTGAGCAGGAAGTCGGCATGGACGACCCACTGCTGAGCAAGCGTCTCTGCACGGGAGGCAGGGCAGCCGGCAGCAACGAGTAGTTGCTGGACAGATTGCCGGGCGAGACGGACGAAGCCGCTGTTCAAATCGCAAGCGCAGATGGCCGCATCCAAGTGCGAGTCGTCCCAGAGAATCGTGCGGGCGTGGGCGCGTTCGGAATCAAGGAGACGTTCGATCACGGTGCTGAGAAATGCACCGTCGCCGCAGCTGGGCTCAAGGAGGCGTTGGCGACTGAGGCGGGCGCGAGCGGATTGATAGCCGGCGAGATCCAGAATCAGGGAGACGATCTCCGGTTTGGTGAAAACGGCGCCGACGGGCTCGTGGGGCTCCTTGCCCTCCCACGCGTCCAACCAGGTCTTTTCGAAAAGTTCCAGTTCCATGTTGGCCTCAGCGACAGCCGAGCAGGTGGGCGTGCAGGGAAACGAGGAAACTCCGAAGTGAAAGCGAATCATTCGGCTCGGCGAACTCGCCTCTGGTGCCGCGGGGCGCAAGCAGCAGCGCGGTCTTGGTGTATTTGCGCTCCAGAACCAGCCGCTCACAGAGGATTTCGTAGCGCCGAGCGTAGGAGGTGCCTTGGAAAATGGGAAAAGGCGGGAACTTGCCGGATTTGAGGCCGACGGCGCGCGTGGACTTGGGCGCCAATTCCAGCAGGAAAAAGTAGCCGAGCCACGGTGTTTCCAGACCGAGCGCGCCTTCCCGGAATGCGGTCCAGAAGTCGGTCGAGTTGCCAATGGCCTCTTCGCTGCGGTTGTTGAAGTTGTTTCCGAAACTGCCGACCTGGGACTTCAGTTCGATGGCGGCACAAAGCCGGCCGTTGCGCACCACGACCATATCCCAGCGCTTCTGGGCGCGGAAGTAGCCGGGCAGTTCCAGCCCGCTGGTGCAGAGAATTTCCTCAGGCGCAAAACCGCCGGCGGCAGCGACTCGCTGAATAAGTTTCAGCACGCCATTCATGTGCTGGCCCGCCGTCACCTCGCTGCGTGTGCCTGGGGCTTTCGCTCCTTTGCGTCCTTGGCGTTTGGATTGTCCGCCACGGCTGCGCCAATACGAGCGCACGGCCAAGCTGGCTTCTTTACGGAGCTCAGCGTCGGTCCATGGGAAGGCGAATTTTGCGGACATATATCGGTCAGAAGAGATACGACACCGTGGCAACAGTCAAACTTGGCACATGCCAAAAGAAAGGAAGTTGCCCAGGAACCTCTCGATGCATTCGAGGATGCTATGGAGAATCGGCATGGCCGCCGTCGTCTCGCCCGGCTCAGGCCGCGGGCGCGGCGGGGGGCTTGAGGCGGTGGGCGAGCTTGCCGTGGAAGAGCCAGCGGCCGAGGGCGGGCATCAGCAGCATCGCGCCGAGCATGTTGAAGAAAAACAGGAAGCTGAGCAGGATGCCCATGTCGGCCTGGAACTTCAGGGCGGAGAAGGCCCAGGTGCCGACGCCGACCGCCAGCGCGCTGCCGGTGAACATTACCGAGGTGCCCATCGTCGAGAAGGCGAAGCACAGGGCGTCCTCGAAGCTCTCGCCCTCCTCCAGTCGTTCCTGGATGGCGGAGAAGAGGTAGATGCCGTAGTCCACGCCGATGCCGACGCCGAGGGCGATGACGGGCAGGGTGGAGGTCTTCAGGCCGATGTTGAGGTAGTATTTCAGGGCGTAGCCGAGGTAGGAAACGACGACGAGCGGCACGATGACGCACAGGGCCCCGCGCCAGGAACGGAACGAGACGAGACAGAGCAGGATGACGGCCGCATAGACCCACATGACCATCGGGTTCTGCGCGGCGGAGACGACCTCGTTGGTGGCGGCCATGACGCCGACGTTGCCGGTGGCGAGCTGGAACTTGGCGCGCGCCGTGCCGTGGGCGGCGCGGAATTCCTTCACGGCGGCGACGACGCGCTTGATGGTCTCGGCCTTGTGGTCGCGCAGGTAGATCATCACGGGGATGACGCTGCCGTCGTCGTTAAGCAGGCCGGTGGCGGTCTCGACAGGGGAGACCGACTGGGCGAGCATGGCGGGATTGCGCGGGATGATGCGCCACTTGAGGCTGCCCTCGTTCCAGCCGGCATTGATGTTCTTCGCCAGGTCGGCGAGGGACATCGTGGACTGGACACCCTCGATGTTGCGCATGTGCCAGCCGAAGCGATCCACCAGTGCCATGATGTCGTGGTCAATGACGCCGTTGGGCACGGTCTCGACGAGCACGGTGATGACGTCCACGCCGATGCTGAACTCCCGGGTGACGACGGCGGTGTCCTTGTTGTAGCGCGAATCCTGCCGGAGCTCGGGCACGCCGGCATGGAGATCGCCGATCTTGACCTGCGAGGACTTGATCCAGCCGAAGGCCAGCAGGGCGAGGGAGACGGCGATGATGACAATGGAACTGAGGGGGCCGGTGGTGAAGTTGGTCAGGCGGCGCCACCAGGGTTGCAGGGCGAAGCGGCGGAAATTCACGCGTTTGCGAAAGCCCGGGCTCATCTTCGTGTAGGAAACCAGCACGGGGAGCAGGAAGCGGTCGGTGAAGATGATGAGGAACACGCCGAGGCTGGCGGTGATGGCGAGTTCCTGGATGGTCGGCACGGCGACCAGGTAGATGGTGCTGAAGCCGACGGTGCCGGTCAGGATGGCCACGCAGCCCGGGACAAAGAGGTTGCTGAATGAGGCGCGCGCGGCGGCGGGCTCGTCCTTGCCCATGTTGATCTCATACCGGAAGGAGCGGAGCATCTGCGTGGCGTGGCTCAGCGCGATGGCGAAGATGAGGAACGGCACGAGGATCGAGAGCGGGTCTATGCCGAAGCCGAGGAGGTTGAGGATGCCGAACTGCCAGACGACGGCGCAGAACGAGGTAAGCAGCGGCAGCACCGTGAGCATGAGCGACTGCGAGAAGTAGTAGAGCAGGACCGCCGAGATCACGAGGGCGATGCCGAAGAAGACCAGCACGCCCTTGGCGCCGTCGGTGATGTCACCGATGACCTTGGCAAAGCCGATGATGTGGATGCTGATGTCGGCGGTCTGGTATTTGGCGCGGATGTTCTTCTCCAGCGCGGCCGCGACCTGCGCGTAATCAAGGCGCTTGCCGGTGGCGGGATCGACCTCCAGCAGCGAGGCGATGACGGCGGCCCCGGTGAAATCGTTGGCCACGAGCATGCCGACACGCCCGGACTTGATGACGTTCTGGCGGACGTGCTCCAGGCCGGCGGCGTCGGGCGTGAAGTCCGCCGGGATGACATTGCCCCCCGCCAGGCCGTCCTCGACGACCTCGAGGTAGCGGACGTTGGGCGTGTAGATGGAGGTGACCTGGGCCCGGTCCACACCCGGCAGGTAGTAGGTCTCGTCAGTGACGGCCTTTAGGGTCTTGAAGAACTCCGGGGTGAAGATGTCGCCGTGCTTCGCGACGAGGGCGATGACCACGCGGTTGGCGCCGCCGAACTGGGTGCGGTGCTTCTTGAAGGTCTCGATGTATTCGTGCCCGGTGGGCAGTTGCTTGTCGAAGCTGGCGTCGATGCGGGTCTTGGAGGCAAACCAGCCCAGCACCACGGTGATGCTGACGAACACCGCCAGGGTGACCGGGCGATGGCGGAAGACGAGGTCTTCGAGGCGCTTGATCATGGCAGGGTAATGCGGACGGCACCGGCCTCGCCCACGGTGAGCAACGCGCCGTCGCCGGCATCGATCACGGCGGCGACACTGGTGCCGAAGTCGGCCGGTTTCCAATGGGTGAAGGTGAGGCCGGCATCGCGGCTCAGGAAGAAGTTGCCGCCCTGGCCGGCGAGCACGATCGGGCCGGAAGCGAGGCGGGTGCCGCCCATGATGAGCACCTGCACGGGGCTGTTTTCCTCGGTCCATCCCGCCCCGCGGTCATCCGAGCGCAGGATGTGGCCGCGCAAGCCATAGATCACGACGCGGCCGTCATCGAGGGGCAGGGCGCCGAAGAAGGAGCCGTCGTAGGGCACCTCGGACTTCATCCATTTTTTGCCGCCATCGCGGGAGACGAGCAGCAAGCCGCCTTCGCCGGCCAGATAGAGCGTGCCGTCGGCACCGGCGGTCAGGCGATTGTAGTGCACCTCGTCGGGGGAGGGATGGGCCGCTGTCCACGTCTTGCCGCCGTCGACCGTGACCATGAATTTGCCATACGCCCCGACCGCGAAGCCGTGTTGGGCGTCGCGGAAGAGCACGTCGAGATAAACGGTCTCAAGATCCTTGCCGTTATCTTGGTGCTGCCATGTCAGCCCGCCATCGGCGGAGGCGAGGATTGTTCCGTCGTGACCTACGACCCAACCGTGTTGGGCATCGGCGAACGAGACTCCCGTCAACAAGGCCTGGGTGGGCGTGATGCTTTGTATCCAGGTGTGACCTTGATCGGTCGAGCGCAACACATGGCCGCGATCACCGACCGCGATCAAGGTGCCGCCGGCCCGGGTGACGGCCAGCAGAAGCGACTTGGGGGCGAGAGGAGCCAGTTCGGAGGATTCGGCGGCAGGGGCGGGGCAAGCAGCCAGCAAGACGATCAGCAGGGCAAACCAACACCCTGCCATCCTGAACAAAGGGAAGGATCCAGCCGGGGTCTTGCTGGCGATCATGCAGCTGGATTCTTCGCTTCGCTCAGAATGACAGGCAAGACAAAGCATGGCGCAGGCGCAAAAAAAGGGCGGCCGTTGCGGGCCGCCCTTGGGGTGAATCATCTCAGCGGACGCCTTCCTGGCGCAGGGTGGAGGGCGTGTAGTCCTGCGGGGTGCGGACGAGGGTGAAGTCATACGTCTTGCCCTCGTTATCGAGGCCGATGGCGAGGTAACGGCCGGCGAGCAGATCGGTGTGGACCTCAAGCGTGCTCCAGAAGACCAGGGCATCGTAGTAGTTGATGCAATGCGCCTCGGAGACGCGCCAGAGCTGGCCGCGGCCGTCATACTGGTCCACGGCGAGGATCTGCCAGCTGTCCTCGTCCACGTAGAAGGTGCGGCGGGAGTAAACGTGGCTGGTGCCGGCCTTGAGGGTTGCGTCCACGACCCACACGCGGTGCAACTCGTAGCGGGTGAGGCCCTGGTTGATGTGCAGCGGGGTGAGGATGTCCTTATACTTCAGCGAGCCGCTGTGCAGCTTGTAGGAGTTGTAGGGGACATACATTTCCTTTTTGCCGACGAGTTTCCAGTCGTAGCGGTCGGGCGCGCCGTTGAACATGTCGAACTGGTCGGAGGTGCGCATGCCGTCGGCGGCGGTGCCGGGATTGTCGTAGGCGACATTCGGGGCGCGGCGGACGCGGCGCTGGCCGGTGTTGTAGAGCCAGGCGCGGCGGGGCTCCTTCACTTGGTCTATGGTCTCGTGCACGACGAGGATGGAGCCGGCGAGGCGGGCGGGCGCGGTGACGGCCTGCTTGAAGTAGATGAGAACGTTGTCCAGATCCTTCTCCGTGATACCCTCGCGGGCGTAGTTGAAGAGGAACTCGTCGTCAAAATCCACGAGGTTGTAGCTGCCGTTGCGCTGCGGGGCCGCCTGGCTGATTTGGCGGCTGGCGGCGACGCCGCGGTAGCGGGTCAGGTGGTTCCAGATGACTTCCAGCCCGTTCTGCGGGATGGGGAAGGGCGTGCCGATGACGGAGCCGGTGATGCCGTTGCCGCCCTCGGTGAGGGCGGCGGTGGTGGCATTGGCCTTGGTGGCATCGTAGATGCGCTGCGGGTTCGAGGCGCTGCGGTGCGTGGCATAGACGGGCATCGAGTAGCCGGCGTAGGCCTTGAGCAGGGCGAGGTGGCCCGCGCTGAGCTTGTCGGCATACTGGTCGGCATTGGCGCCGGTGATGGTGAACTTCACGGCATCGTCCGCGAACGGGTCGGGATGGTGCTGGCCGGGCTGGTAGCCGGCCGGGGCGGTGGTGATGCCGCCGGTCCAGGCCGGGATGGAGCCGTCGGCATTGCCGGCTTTCTCGCCCCCGAGGGGGGTGAGGTCGTTGCCGAGGCGGCTGGCGTCGGCCGCGGAGATGCCGGCCTGCGCCGCCAAGGAAGCCAGCAGACCGAGGGCAATGGGCAGAAGGGATTTCGTGTTCATTGGATGGAGAGGTCTCGGGTTAGAACGAATACTTCAGGTTGCAGGACACGTAATCGCGGTCGCCGAGCAAATTGTAGCGGCCCGCGCCGAAGAAGTTCACGTAACGCAGGTCGAGTGCCCAGGCGTTTTGGAAGGTAAACTCGGCACCGACGGTGAGGGACTTGCGGCCGTGAAGGAAATTGCCCAGCGGCAGCGGGGTATTGCCGCCGACATCGTGCGAGTAGACCAGCAAGGGTGACACGTTCACGCCCCGGAAGGCGTTGTTGTAGTCGAGGCGGCCGACCACCTGGTAGCCCCAGGAAAAATCGTCGGCGAAGGCCGAGGCGGGCTCCGAGAGCGGGGCGATGTTGGAGGCGTTGCTGCCCGAGTTGGTCATGTAGGTGAGGTCGCCGCCGACAAAGGTCCCGGGGCCGTCGAAGCGCAGGGTGCCCTTGGCCGGGAGGTCCGCGCTGACAAAGCCGGCCTCGGCGAGCAGGGTGGTCTGGTCGGCGCCGAAGAAGCCGCGCATGACCTTGGTGGCGGTCATCTGGCCGGTCCACACCTTGACGCGGCGGAAGCCGGGGATGTAGGTGTTGAGCGCGTAGGCGCCGAGCTGGTTGTTGCTGGCAAACCGCGCGCTGAGCGGCGAGAGCGCGGCGAAGAGCAGCTCCACGTCGTCAATCTGCACCGGCTGGCTGCTGCGGTAGCTCAGCTCGCCCTGCAAGGCGATGCCGTTGAGGCTGGTGTTGAAGCTGGCACCCACGAGGCGGATGTCCTCGGGGAACTCGATGAGGTAGCGGCCGGTGGCGGCGGCCACGAGCAGTTCGCGCTGGGCGATCTGGCCCGACACGCCGGCCACGGTGGGCAGCAGGGGCAGGAGAGCGGCCGGCACCGAGGAGGTGGGCACGGCCCCGAGGGAGGCGCCAATCAGCAACTGCAGGGCGGTGGCGGGCGGCAGGCTGACCGAGGTGGCGGCCGGAACGAGACTGCCCATGAAGGCCGC
>JBDHQK010000194.1:0-3582 GCA_039807025.1 Lacunisphaera sp. | reverse complement strand
TCCGCCTACGTCGTGAGTAGCAATTACATCGATAGCGCCTGGGTGCAGAACAGTTCATCCTACCGCTGGATCACGGCGCCCGGAGCCAAAACCGCAGCTTCCGGCGGCACCACGAACACCGGTGGCGACTACCTGCCGGGCAACGGCACGAGCGGAACCAACAGCGCCTACTATGTTTACCGGCTGGCTTTCACCATCTCCGGAACAGGTTCGGGCACGGTGACCAACAACATCCAGATTTCGATGACCACCGCCGCGGACGACGCCTACACCGTTTATGTGAATCCGGCCTCGGCGCCCACCGTGAACAACAGCGGCGTGATCAATGCCGGCGGCACCCCGGCCTCGGCCAGCGCCACGGCGGCCTGGAACAACACGACCTCCTTCACGCTCGGCAACAGCACGGCCAACGGCGGCACGAACAACTCCACCTTCGTCATCGGCACGAATTACATCTATATCGTCGTGGCCAACACCAACAGCCAGAACGGCACGAGCTGGTCGTCGTCGCTCAATCCCAGCGGACTGTTGGTCTATCAGGTCGGCGCGGGCATCACGATCGACGGCAATCCCGTGCCCGAGGTGGGCACGATGCTGCCGCTGGTCGGCGCACTCGGCCTGTTTGCGTGGCGCCGTTTTCGCCGGAGATCCGCGGCACCCGGCTAGGGGCTGGCTTGGGCGCGGTAGCCGGGCAGCAGCGCCCGGATCAGTTCGAGTTCGCTCAGGGTGAGGCTCTCGGAGGGCAGCCCAAGCAGGACTGCCTGCGCCTCCGTGAGGCGGCCGGCACGGGCCAGGGCCAGGCCATAGGCGAAGGCCAGTCCCGGGGCGTGGGTGACGGCATCCGCCTTGGGCGCCAGCATGGCCAGCGACTCGTCCGTGCGTCCGGCCTGCAGCAACACGAAAGCCGCGGTGGCCAGGTAATCGAGATTGGCGGGTTCGGCCTGGAGGTTCTCGCGGGCGATCTGCTCGGCCTGGCGCTGGGCGCGCCCGGTCAGGGCGGCGAAAAAGGCAAAGTTGTTCGCAATGGCGCGGTCGGCCGGGCGCAGGCTGTGCAGCTGGCGGAAAACGCGATACTGCCCGTCGGCATCGTGGCTGGTCTGGTAGTGGCGGGCCAGCGCACCGAGCGCCTCGATGCCGTTGGGGCCCGACTGCGCGCTCACCTTCCACCAGAGGGCTTCGCCTTCCTTGGCGAGCCCCCAGCTGTAGAGGCTGGCGGCGGCGAAGAGCCCGTGGGTGCCGTCCAGTTCCGCATGTCCCTGCAGGGTCTGCGACAGCTCCTGGGCGCGGGTCTCGTCCCCGAGCTGGCGGGCGGCAGCCAAGCCGTAGCACCAGCGCAGAAATTCGGCATCGGCGCCCCAGTCGCCCTGGGCCGTCCAAGCGCGCAATTCCTGCCACGCGCCGGCCTGGCGCAAGGCCTCGGCACCGGCCACCGCCAGCGGGGGGCGCTTCATGCCTTCATGCGGCAGGGCCTGCATCCACTGCACGGCATCGGCGCCGCGACCGATCTGGTTGAGCCAGCTGATCAGCTGCAGGGTCGCTTGCGGCGTGACCGCATGATCTTTTTTCAATCCGGCCAGCATTTCCTCATAGCGCGCCGGGGCGGCCGCGGCGAATGCCTGGAGGCAGCGGGGCATGTCGCTGACCGTGCAGCCGGGATGGCTCCGCAGGGCCTCGGCCCAGCGGAGCATGGCCGCGTGGTCACGGCGCAGTGAGGCGTCGTCGAGGAGGATGCGCAGGACGATGGGGCCCCAGTTGGCGTCGGCGGCCCGGCGCGTGAGCAGGGCGAGGCCGCGGTTGCGTTCAGCCGCGTTCGCCGAGGGGAGCAGCACGACGGCGAGCGGCACCTCGTTGACGGATTTGGGGCCTTCGAGCTGGATGGCCCGCTCGAAAAAACCGCGGGCGGCCGCCAGGCGACCGCGACGGCGCGAAATCTCGCCCCGCAGGCGGAGCGCATCCGGCGATTCCATGACCACGTCCGCGGATACGCCGTCGAGGGTGTGGTCGGCCTCGTCGGTCTGGCCGGAGAGCAGGAGGTCGGCCGCGAGGTCGATCCGCACGAAGGGTGCGTCGGGGGCGATGGCGGCGGCCCGGCGGGAGTATTCCCTGGCCGGTTCATATTGGCCGCCGCGGCGCGCCAGCTCGGCGGCGATGCGCCAGGGCTCGGGGTTGTCCGGGTCGAGCCGCGCCGCCTCCTGCGCGGCCTCGGCGGCGTAGCGCAGGTGCCCGGAGTCGAGCCATTTCCGGGCTAGGGTCACGGCGCTGTGCCTGATCCACCAAGGATAGACCCACAGCCAGACGGCCAGGCTCAGCACGAGGAAGGCTGCGGACAGATAAAGCGCCAGACGGAACCGCCGGCTGTGCTCGAAGCAGTCCTGCAGCCACCACCACCAGTCGCGCAGCCGGGCGGAGCGGAGTTGCGGCCGCTGCGGGCGATGCCGGCTCGGGAATCCCGGCTGGGTGTCGCGGGCGCCCGGTTCGTGGCGGATGGGTTTCATCGGCGGCAATGTTGAGCGGGGGCGCTCGACGGAAACAAGTCCGTAAGCTCAAGGGTCGCAACATTCCGCTTCTGCTTTGGCGCCGTTCCGTGTATGCGGGGCGCAGCATGGCACGCAGCTCCGTCAGGCAGATGTGGAAGGACAAGATCGAGGGCAAGACCTCGTCCAAGGCCTGGCCGGCGGCGCCGGCGCTGGCGCGGCCGCCGTTTTCCGGGCGCGTGCTCGGCATCGACCCCAGCCTGCGCGGCACGGGCCTGGCGCTGGTCGAATTTGCTCCCGGCCGGGCGCCGGTGCTGCTGCGCTGCCGGACGGTGCGGATGGCGGCGAAGCTGCCGATGGCGGTGTGCCTCGGGGAGATTCACCGCGCGGTGGCGGCGTTTGTCGCGGACTTCGACCCGCGGCACGTGGTGTTGGAGCAGACGATCTACGTGCAGAATTTCCAGACCGCGCAGATCCTCGGCGCGGCGCGCGGCGCGGCGATCGCGGCGGCGGCCTTGCAGGCGAAGGATATCTTCGAATACGCCCCGCTGCGCGTGAAGCTGGCGGTGGTGGGGCAGGGCCGCGCCAGCAAGGACCAGATGGCGCGGACGGTGATGACCCTGCTCGGGCACGGCCGGACGCTGGCGTTCGACGAGGCCGACGCCGCCGGCGTGGCGCTGTGCCACGCCTTCACCTGGCGCGGGTGATCAAGCCGCCCCCCTCGGGGCGCGTCCGGTGGCGATAGATGGTGTAAGCCACGCCGGTGATGCCGCTCAGTGCGGCCGGCAGCAGCAGCGTGTCGTAGCCCAGGCGGCCATAGCCCACGGCCCCGGCGACGCCGCCGGCGAAAAAACCGAGCAGCAGCACGCCGTAGAGCCGGAAGCGGAACCAATCCACGGCCACGCCGCGCAACAGGTGGCCGCAGGCGATGCCGATGTCGGTCACCATCCCGGTCATGTGGGTCGTGCGCATGGCGGAGCCGCTGTAGGTGGTGGCCATCGCGTTCTGCAGCCCGCAGGCCAGCGCGGCGAGGTATTCGCCGGCGATGGGCAGGTTCTGGAAGGTGCCGAGGATGTGGCGGCGGATGGCTTCGAGCTCGCGGGGGTCG